>JBEVJH010000094.1:0-32641 GCA_040510355.1 Aestuariivirgaceae bacterium | reverse complement strand
TGCTCAGTCCTGGCAAGACCGCGATGAGCGCGACGGCGATGAACGCTGCGATCAACCCATATTCGATCGCCGTCACGCCCGAGTTGTCCTTGACCAGCCTAACCAATTTGTTCATTCGAAGGTCCCCTGTTTGATGGACTGACGAACTCGCGTCGTCGGACGAGTCGTAGCCCGTTTTGCGCAACCTGTAATCGAAATAACAAGAGGTTGGTGAATCAAAGGTTGCGTCGATGCCACGCAACTTGTCCGCTGCTCCGGTCTCGCGCTAAGGTCCGCGGCTTCCTCCCAGTCCACCTGAAAGAGACCCCTGGATGACCACCAATGTCCGCGTGAACGCCGGTCGCCTGTGGTCGTCGCTGATGGACATGGCGGCGATCGGCGCCACGGCGAAAGGCGGGGTGCGACGGATCGGCCTCACAGATGAGGATCGGCAGGGGCGCGACCTGTTTCGCAGCTGGTGCGACAGGCAAGGCTATGCAGTGCGGATCGATCCTTGCGGCAACATGTTTGCCCGTCGTGCCGGGACTGAGAGGCGCCTCGCTCCGGTGTTGATCGGCAGCCATCTCGACAGTCAGCCGACAGGCGGCAAGTTCGACGGAGCGTTCGGGGTGCTGGCGGCGCTCGAGGCGATGCGCACGCTCGACGATCTCGGGGTGTCGACTCGCCGCCCGATCGAAATCGTCAACTGGACGAACGAGGAAGGCGCGGTGTTCCGGCCGATGCTCGGGTCGGAGGTGTTCACCGGGGCGCTGGCGCTCGAAGCGGCCTATCAGCTGCGTGATCCGGCGGGCGAAACGCTGGAGTCGCGGCTCCGGGCGATCGGATATCGCGGCGAGAGAGCGCTCGATCCCAGTGATGTGCATTGCTATTTCGAGGCTCACATCGAGCAGGGCCCGATTCTCGAGATCGAGCGCAAGACGATCGGCGTGGTGACCGGCGGCATCGGGCTCATGTGGTACAAGGTCAAGATCGTCGGCGTCGAGGCGCATGCCGGGCCGACGCCGATGATTGTCCGGCGCGATGCCCTGATGGGAGCGGCGGAGGTGGCGCTCGCCGTTCGCGAGATCGCCAAGGCGCATGGCGGCGGGCGAGGAACGGTCGGCTGCCTGACGCCCTATCCGGCGTCCCCCAATGTGATCCCGGGTCTTGTCGAGATGACCGTCGACCTGCGCCACGAAAACGCTGCCGAGCTGGCGCGCATGGACTCGGCATTTCGCGCCGTGGTGACGACGGCGGTGCAGGAGAACAAGCTCACGAGCGAGGTCGAACGCACTGTCGACAGCCCGCCGATACCGTTCAATCCAGTGCTCGTCGGATTCGTCCGCGATGCGGCGGAGTCGCTCGGGTTCAGCCATCTCGACATCGTGTCGGGTGCCGGCCATGACGCATTTCACATGGCGCGTCGCGTGCCGACCGCGATGATCTTCATTCCTTGCGAGAATGGCATCAGCCACAATGAATCCGAGAACGCTACCCAATTCGATTGCGAGGCGGGGTGCAATGTGCTCCTTCAGGCGGCACTTCGGGCAGCCAATGAAGCGAGCGAACTCCAGAAATGAGCGGAAATCCCCTTTACCAGCCCGTCGATGCATCGGTGACACCGCGCTTTGCCGGCATTGCCACATTCATGCGAACGGCCCGCCGGGATATCGCGCCGGATCTCGATATCGCGCTGGTGGGCGTGCCTTTCGATATCGGCGTCAACTATCGCGCCGGGGCGCGGCAAGGCCCCGCGGCGGTGCGCGAGGCGTCGCGCCTCATTCGTCGGGTGCACCCGACCAGCGGCATCTCCCCTTACGACATTTGCAATGTGGCGGATGTCGGGGATGCGCCGGTCAACCCGTTCGATTTTCAGAAATCGCTGGAGATGATTCAGGAGTTCTATGCCGCGATCGATGCTGTTGGTGCGACGCCGATCACGATCGGCGGCGACCATACTGTTCCGTTGCCGATCCTTCGGGCAATCGCCCGGCAAAAGCCGGTCGGGATCGTTCAGATCGATGCCCATGCCGATACGCTCGACACGCTGGCCGGAACCAAGGTCAACCACGCGACGACCTTCCGGCGCGCAGTGGAGGAAGGGCTGATCGATCCGAAGCGGGTGATTCAGATCGGGTTGCGCGGCAGCCGGTTCTCGCCGGACGACATCGCCTGGGGGCTCGAGAAGGGCTTCACCTGCGTCACCTTCGATGCCTATGAGGAAATGGGGCGGCGCGCCGCCATCGAGTTGATCGCCAAAGTGGTCGGGAACCAGCCGCTATACATCACCATCGACATTGACGGGCTCGATCCGGTGCATGCCATCGGCACCGGCGTTCCGGAAATCGGCGGCATGAGCCCACGCGACCTTCAGGTGATCCTGCGTTCTCTCCAGGGGCGCGACATTGTGGGGGCGGATATTTGCGAGGTGGCGCCGTGCTTTGACCCGACCGGCATCACGGCGATCACGGCGGCCAACCTGATGTGGGAGCTCCTCTGCATCACGGCCGACAGCCACGCCCGCCGGCGTCGTCAAGGGTAAAGATAAAACGGTGGATAACTTGAGTATGACGGTGGCGCTGTGGCCTCTGCGTGGCAGACTCGCGAGAACGCGCGGATCTTAAAAATTGCCTCATAAGCGCGGGGAGGGACGGGATGGCGGAACGGCTCTTGCCAGTGTTCACCTATGATCCGGAAATGCTGAAGCGGCTGTGCGTGCTGTTCCAGGAGGTCTGGGCAGAGCACCAAGGCAGCGTCGGGGCGAAACAGAGCAGCGACGACATCAGGGAGCTCAGGAACAAGGTGGCGGCGCGCATTCTGCGCGAGACCGAGGCGGGAGATTTCGACCCGGCGCGGATCAAGGAGCGCGCATTGGCAGGTCTGTAAATTCGAGCGGGCGAGGTCGTCTCCGTCACCCGCGTCAGTGGCGGAGGCGACACGCGCCTCGCTTGCCGTTCACCGCGTGGTGGGGCAAAGTATGCGGCGTCTGGTCGCAAGCCCGCCGGCGGGGAAAGTCGCAAAGATCTTCCCTCCGCATAAAGGCATCAACATAAGGCCTGGGCGGCTGGCGACCCGATCAGTGTCGCAGGGAGGAACAGAAATGACAGTTGCGTGCCGTCCGCAGCGAGCTGCGGTGCTTGCTTCCACGATCCTTGTCGGGCTCTTGTCCGGTGTAGCGACAGCTGTCGCGGCAGGACCCGAGGTCGTCGCCGGACCGAGCGCCGAGCCGCAATGCTTCGTCCCATGGTCTGAGAGCACCAAGTTCTTCAAATTTCCGGCCAAGCAGGGTCCGTACCGCATTGCGCTCGCCAATGGCTATATCGCCAACACTTGGCGCATCCAGATGATCAAGACCGCCAAGGCTTATGCCGGGCAGCCGGATGTCGCGGCCAAGATCAAGGAATTCAAGGTCGTCTCGACCGGCGAGGACGTGGCGGCACAGATCTCGGCGATCAACAATTTCATCGACGCCGGCTATGATGCGGTCGTCGTCAATGCGCAGAACCCCAAAGCCTTTGCGCCGGTGATCAAGCGCGCCAAGGATGCCGGCGTGGTGCTGGTCGCCTTCGACAACATTCTCGATACCGAGCACGCGGTCAACGTGAATGTCGATCAGAAGGGGCTCGGCGTGCTGTGGGCCAATTGGCTGGTGAAGAACGTGGCCAATGGCGGGAAGATCCTCGAGGTGCGCGGGGTCGAGGGCACATCGGTCGATCGCGATCGGCATGACGGCATTCACGAGACCCTGAACGCCTCGGGCAAGAAATGGGACGTCGTCGAGGTGATGGGAAAGTGGGATGATCCGACGGCGCAGAAGGTCACGGCGGATGCGATTGCCGTCCATAAGAAATTCGACGGCATCACCGGCCAGGGAGGCGACACCGGCATCGTCCAAGCGATGATCGACGCCAAGCATCCCTTCGTGCCGTTCGGCGGCGAGACCGAGAACGGCTTCCGAAAATTCTGCGCCAAGCATTCGGGCGACGGGCTCAAATGCTCCTCGGCCGGCACCGGCCCGGCGCAGGTCGCCGTGGCGATCAAGACGGCGATCGCCGCTCTCGAGGGCCAGGTCATTCCGCAATCGGTGAAGCTGCCGCTCGCGATCGTGGAAGATCCCAATTTCAAGGAAAACCAGGATTACTATCCCGATCAGTCGGATAATTTCTTCGTCGGGAACTCCTTCCCGACATGCGGCATCAATTTCACGGCCCAGGAGATCATGGGTCAGAGCGAGGCCAATCAGTAGGCCTGAGCCGCGGCCGGCGACGAGAACCATCAGCGTTGTCGTCGCCGATTTCACCCGAGGATGCGATGGAGGCGCTCTCCACCCCGCTTTTCCGCATGGAAGGCATCTCCAAGCGCTATGGCGGCGTCCATGCGCTGAGAGATGCATCGCTGGCAGTCGAAGCCGGGCGCATCCACGCGATACTCGGCGAGAACGGTGCCGGCAAATCGACGCTCATCAAGATCATTGCCGGCGTGACCGCCGCGGATTCCGGGCGCATGCTGCTCAACGAAAGCGAGGTCACATTCGCATCGCCGGCACAGGCCAGCCGGGCCGGCATTGCCTGCGTCTTCCAGGAATTGTCGCTCATCCCCGACCTCACGGTCGCCGACAACATCTTCATCAGCGATCCACCGCGGCGGTTCGGCCTCATTGACCGTGGAAAACAACGGCAGATGGCGGAAGCCGTTCTGGCGCGGGCCGGCGCGGGCGACATCCATCCGATGGCGCAGGTTCGCGACCTGCCTCTGTCGCGCCGGCAGCTGGTCGAGATCGCCAAGGCGCTGGCCCGCGATCCGCGCATGCTGATCCTCGACGAGGCCACCTCGGCGCTGACGCAGAGCGACGTGACCAAGGTCTTCGACGTGCTGAAACGGTTGCGGAAGGAGGGTTTGGCGCTCCTCTATATCTCGCATCGCATGCAGGAGATCGCCGAGCTTGCCGATATCTGCACGGTGTTCCGCAATGGCCGCAATGTCGCCACCTATGAGGCAGGAACCAAGAGCGACAATGAGGTCGTCGAACTGATGATCGGCCGCGAATACCGCCACGTCTTTCCGCCCAAGCCGTTGCCGGTTCCTGCTGACAGGGTGCCGGTGCTCACGGTCAATGACCTGAGCTGGAGCGATCGCCTCCGGAACATCTCGTTCAGCGTGCAAGCGGGCGAGGTGGTGGGGCTCGGCGGACTGGACGGCCAGGGCCAGCGCGAGCTGCTGCTTGCGTTGTTCGGCGTGTTGCGCGGCGTCGCCGGCGAGCTCAGGATCGATGGCAACAAGGTCGCGGTCAAAGGTCCCAACGATGCCAAGGCGCCGAAAATCGGAATGGCGCTGATCCCGGAGGACCGCAAGACCGAAGGGCTGATGCTGCCAATGTCGGTGCGCGACAATCTCTCCTTCGCAGCACTCCAGCGGATCTCGACGGCGGGGATGATCGATTTCGCCGGAGAACGCCGCCTCATCGCCGAAATGATCTCGCTGCTCGCAATCCGCTCCTCCTCGAACGACCAACCAGTCAGCGCGCTGTCGGGCGGCAACCAGCAGAAGGTGGTGATCGCCAAATGGCTGATGGTCACGCCCCGGATCATCCTGCTCAACGATCCCACACGCGGCATCGATGTCGGCACCAAGCAGGAGCTCTACAAGCTGCTGCGGCGGCTGGCGGAGAGCGGGGTCGCCGTCGTTTTCTATTCGACCGACTATGACGAGCTGATCAATTGCTGCAACCGCGTGCTCGTGCTGTTCGACGGCTCGGTGATCAGCGAGCTCGCAGGGGAGGGGATCACCGACCGGGCGCTGGTCGCAAGCGCCTTGTCGATCGGCACCAACAGCGCCGCGAAAACGAGGGAGGCGAGGTGAAGGACTGGCGCTTCCTTGTCCGCGAGCAGCGCGGCACGCTGATTGCCGTGGCGCTGTTCCTTGTCATGTTCACCATCTATGTGAGCTATCATCCCGCCGGCTTCACGCTCAATGTCGTTACCACGGCATCGAACAAGGGCGTGCTCCTCGCCTTCGTGGCGATGGCGCAAACGCTGGTGGTGGTCACGGCTGGCATCGATCTGTCGCTCGGCATGATCTTCGTGCTGACGAACTGCCTTGCGTCGTGGCTGGTTGCGGGATCGCCGCTCGAAACCGCCTTCGGCGTGGTCGCGGTGCTGGCTGCCGGCCTCGTCTGCGGAATGATCAACGGGCTCATCGTCATCTATGGCAGGCTGCAGCCGATCGTCACGACCATTGCCACCGGCGCCATCTATTTCGGAATCGCGCTGTTGCTGCGGCCGGTTCCGGGCGGCGAGGTCAATCAGGATCTCGCCGATGCGCTCACCGGCAAGCTGTTCGGCCGCGTCCCGGCGAGCCTGGTCGTGCTCCTCGCCGTCGTGGTGGTGATCTGGATCCCGTTCCGACGCTCGCTGACCGGGCGCGCCGCCTATGCCACCGGCTCGTCGGAGGCGGCCGCCTATATGTCGGGCGTGCCGATTCGCCGGGCGCGTTTCGTCGCCTACAGCCTTGCCGGTCTGCTGGCGGGGATCGGCGGCCTGTTCCTGACCTTTTTCACCTATTCGGGCGAAGCGTCCGCCGCCAATGGCAACACCTACACGCTCTACTCGATTGCCGCGGTGGTGCTTGGCGGGGTGTCGCTGTTCGGCGGCGTCGGGAGCGCCATCGGGGCGATCTTCGGCGCCTTCGTGTTTCGCACCATCGGCGACCTGCTGTTCGTGTTCGATCTCGAGCCGCTGTGGCAGCCGCTGTTCCAGGGCATGGTGCTGCTGCTCGCGGTCTGCCTCGGCGCTTTCCGGCTCCTCCAGATTCGCAACCGGTTGGACTATTTCGGCTAGATGGAGAGCAATGACGCCCAGCCGGCAGCCCGGCCCCTGCTCGTTCTCGCCCGGTGGTTCGACCCTTCGGTGGCCATCGCCTTTGGTTGCATCGTGATGCTGCTGCTGCTCGGCAGCCTCTACTCGCCGAGCTTCCTGTCGCCGGAATATCTGCTTCAGCAGCTCAAGGTCGCATCGTTTCTCGGGGTGATCGCCACGGGCATGATGCTGGTCATACTGCTCGGGCAGATCGACCTGTCGGTTCCCTGGGTGGTGGCGCTCGGCGGGATGATGTCGAGCGCGATCGCGGGATGGGGGCCGGTCGGCGAGGCGCTTGCCATTCCGTTCGGAATCGGCTGTGGCATCGGCATCGGTCTTCTCAACGGCATCGGCGTCGCTTATCTGCGCATCCCCTCGATGATCATCACGCTGGCGATGAATGCGGTCGTCCAGGGTCTCATGGTGCTCTATACGGGGGGCTTCTCGCCGCAGGACTCGGCCTCTGCTGCGATGCGCTTCCTGGCGACCGGCTTCATCATTCCCAATCTTCCCAATTCGGTGCTGGTGTGGGCGGCGATCGGCGCCTTGACGGTTTTCGTGCTGACCCGGACGACCTTCGGTCGGGCGATCTATGCGATCGGCAACAGCGAGCGCGCCGCCTACCTGTCGGGCGCGCCGACCCAGCGCGTGGTGATGACCACCTTCGCCATCTCCGGCGGGCTCAGCGCCTTTGCCGGGGTCCTGCTCGCCGGCTATGCCAGCAAGGCGGCTCAGGCTATGGGCGATCCCTATCTCCTGCCGGCGATCGCGGCGGTGGTGCTCGGGGGCACCTCGATCCTGGGCGGGCGCGGCACCTATCTCGGCACGGTTGCCGGCGTCATTCTGATCACGCTGCTGCAATCCATCCTGTCGGTCATGCAGATCGCCGAGGCGGGACGTCAGATCATCTATGGCGTGGTGATCATCGCCATGATGCTTCTTTATGGCCGCGAGCGCAGCGCATCCAACCGGTAGAAAGCTTGCGCCGTGCCGCCGAAAATGCGGTCGCCCGCGGCTGTGGGTGCAACGAGGTCGCGGGCGGTTGCGTACCAGCTCTCATAGGACGAAACGAGCTCGAGCACCGGCCAATCGGAGCCCCACATCAGCCGATCGGCGCCGAAACAGGCGATCAGATGGTCGACATAGGGCCTGAGCACATCGGCGGTCCAGCCGGGACCCGCCTCGGTCGCAAAGCCCGAGATCTTGCAGCAGGCGGCGGTCTCGGCGGCCAGCCGGGCAATGCCGCGGCACCAGTCGTCGCGAGCCTCGGGGCGGCGGATCACCGGCTTCAGCCCATGGTCTATGACCACCCTCATGGCGGGATGGCGGTTGAACAGACGGCAGAAATTGTCCATGTGAACAGGGAATCCGAGTGCGTCAAAGGTGAGATCGAGGGCGATTACCGCCTCAAAGGCCCAATCGACGTCGCCCGACAGCATCCAGTCGACATCCGGAATGTCCTGGATCATCGGCCGGACGCCGACGAATTTCGGATGGCGACGAAAATGCTCGAGGTGCCGGATATGGCTCTTGTCCTCGAAATCGATCCAACCGACCACGGCGGCAATCAGCGCGTGCTCGCTGGCGAGGTCAAGCAGAAAGGACGTTTCAGAAATGGTGGGTGCCGCTTGAACCAGAACCGTGTGATCGATCGCGAGGCTCGCCAGCAGCGGTGCGAGATGCTGCGGAAGGTAGTCCCGCCGCAGCGGCGCGAGGTCGTCGCTGGACTGCATCCAGCCATAGTCGCCACGGGCGGGCGACCAAAAGTGCTGATGAGCATCGATGGTTATCATGATAGCTTTGCAGCATATCACGCTCTCGGGAGGTCGGCGCCGTGACAATTCTCGAGAAGGAGCCGCGCACCGTTCGTCTCCACCCCGGCGACAATGTCCTGGTGGCGGTCGACAGCGTGCCGGCCGGCTCGCGGGTGCAAGGTGTTCTTACCGGTGCGCGCATCCCGCGGGGCCACAAGGTCGCGAGTGCGGTGATCGAGAAGGGTGCGCCGGTGTTCAAGTTCGGCCAGGTGATCGGGCGGGCAAGTGCGCGGATCGAGCCCGGCGACTGGGTGCATCAGCACAATGTCGAAATGGCTGACATGCGCATCCATGCCGATCCCGAGGGCGACGGTCAGGCGCATGGACTGTTGCCACCCGATCAGCGGGCCGTGTTCCACGGTTTCCGTCGACCGAGCGGGCGGGCCGGCACGCGCAACTATATCGGCATTCTGACCAGCGTGAATTGCTCGGCATCGGTCGCGCGCTTCATGGCGGAAGCGGTCAACCGGTCGGGCATCCTCGATGACTACCCGCATATCGACGGCGTCATTCCCTTCGTGCACGGCACCGGCTGCGGCATGGCGGAGAAGGGCGAGGGAATCGCCGTGCTGCAACGGACACAATGGGGCTATGCCTCCAATCCCAATCTCGCCGCCGTGCTCATGGTCGGGCTTGGCTGCGAGGTGTTCCAGATCGCGCGCATGAAGGAGATTTACGGCATTGTCGAGGGTGACGCATTTCAGGCCATGACCATCCAGGAGACCGGGGGCACGCGGAAGACCATCGAGGCCGGCGTCGACCGGATCCGCGCGATGCTTCCGTTGGCCGACAAGGCGCGGCGGGAGCTGTTGCCGGCCTCGGAGCTGGTGCTGGCGCTGCAATGCGGCGGCTCGGACGGCCATTCGGGGATCACCGCCAACCCGGCGCTGGGCGCGGCGGCGGATCTCCTGGTGCAGCATGGCGGCACCGCCGTCCTGTCGGAGACGCCCGAGATCTATGGGGCGGAGCATCTGCTGATCAGCCGGGCGGTCTCGCCCGAGGTCGGCAGCAGGCTCGCTGCCCGCATTGCCTGGTGGGAGGACTATACGCGGCGCAATGGCGGCGAGATGAACAACAATCCCTCGCCCGGGAACAAGGCCGGCGGGCTGACGACCATCCTGGAAAAATCGCTCGGGGCGGCGGCAAAGGGCGGCACGAGTCCGCTCACCGCGGTCTATGAATATGCCGAGCCGATCCGCGCCAAGGGTCTCGTGTTCATGGACACGCCGGGTTTCGATCCGGTATCGGCGACCGGGCAGGTGGCGGGCGGCGCCAACATCTTGTGCTTCACCACCGGACGCGGCTCGGCCTATGGCTGCAAGCCGACACCGTCGATCAAGCTCGCCACCAACAGCCAGATCTATGAGCGGATGATCGACGACATGGACATCAATTGCGGCGATGTGCTGGATGGCGTGTCGATCGCCGACAAAGGCCGCGAGATCTTCGAGATGGCTCTGCGGGTGGCGTCAGGCGAGCGCAGCCGTTCCGAGCTTCTGGGTTACGGCGACAACGAGTTCGTTCCCTGGCAGATCGGCGCGGTGATGTAGAACAGAGCGTCACGCCCTAGGGGAAGCCCGCGCCAGTGGTCGCGACATAGACGGCATAGAGCGATCGTGTGGCGGTGATGAACAGCCGGTTGCGCCGCGGCCCGCCAAAGGTCAGGTTGGCAACCGTCTCGGGAATGCGGACCTTGCCGAGCAGGGTTCCGTCCGGCGCATAGCAATGGACGCCATCGCCGGCACTTGCCCAGACGTTGCCCTCGACGTCGACCTTGATGCCGTCGGGCACGCCCGGGTCGACCTCGGCGAGCACCCTGCCATTCGCGACTTCACCATTCGCCGTAACGTCGAAGACGCGGATATGATGCGGACCATAAGGGTCGTGGCTGCGCCCCGAATCGGCGACATAGAGGCGCTGCTCGTCGGGGGAGAAGGCAAGCCCATTGGGTCTCGCGAAATCGCGAATGACGGGGCGCAGATCGCTGCCATCGCCATTGCAGCGATAGACGAAGCAGCCCTCCTGCTCCTGCTTGGCCTTGTTGCCCTCATAGTCCGACAGAATCCCGTAGACCGGGTCGGTGAACCAGATGGTGCCGTCCGACCTGACCACGACATCATTGGGGGAGTTGAGCCGCTTGCCGGCATGCGAATCGGCGATCACGGTGATCGAGCCGTCATATTCGGTGCGGGTGACGCGGCGCGTGCCGTGCTCGCAGGAAATCAGCCGGCCCTGGCGGTCGCGCGTGTTGCCATTGGCAAAATTCGAGTCGGCGCGAAACAGCGACACGCCGTGATCCGGCACATAGCGCAGGAGCCGACGGTTGGGAATGTCGCTCCAGACGAGATGGCCGTGATCGCTGAACCAGACCGGGCCTTCCGCCCAGCGGCACTCGCCGAACAGGCGGTCGACATCGGCAATCGGTATGGTCAGATCGTAGAAACGACGATCGACATAGTCATAGGAGTCGCCAACGAGTGCCATCGCTCAATGATTGTCCCTCGGAAGATTCTGGCGGGCCACGTCGCGGTATTTCACAGCGGGCTTGAGCACCATTCCCTTGTCGAACTGATCGACCAGCGAGCGCTGAATCTCCTGCCAGGGCGTCTGGTTGCCAGGCACATAGTCCAGCCCGCCATTGGCGAGCCTCTCCCGGAGCGCGGTGCGGCGCTTCGCCAGCTCGGCGTCGGAGATCATGATGTTGGCCTCGCGGCGCTTGAGGTCGATCCGCACGCGGTCGCCGGGCTCGAGCCATGCCAGGCCGCCGCCGATGGCGGCCTCGGGCGCAGCGTTGAGGATGGACGGCGAGCCGGAGGTGCCGGACTGGCGGCCGTCGCCGATGCAGGGGAGCGCCCGGACGCCGCGCTTCAGAAGGGCCTTGGGCGGATCCATGTTCACCACCTCGGCACCGCCGGGATAGCCGATGGGCCCGACGCCGCGGATGAACAGCAGGGTGTTCTCATCGATGTCGAGTGAGGGATCGTCGATCCGATCGTGATAGTCCTCGCGGCCGTCGAACACCACGGCACGGCCTTCCAGGACGTTGGGATGATCGGGGTGCGACAGGAAACGCTCGCGGAAATCCTCCGAGATGACGCTGGTCTTCATGATCGCGGAGTCGAAGAGATTGCCCTTCAGATTGAGGAAGCCGGCGCGATCGACGATCGGCTCGCGCCATTGCCGGATCACCTCGCGGTCGCCGCTGAAGCGCTCGGCGCAATTCTGCCGGATGGTGCGGCCGTTCACCGTGATCTGGTCGGGGTGGGGGAGGCGGCCGGCGGCGATCAGCTCGGCGATGACGGCGGGAATGCCACCGGCCCGGTAGAAGTCCTCGCCGAGAAACCGTCCCGCCGGCTGCAAGTCGACCAGCAACGGAATTTCGTAGCCGAGCTTCTCCCAATCGGCATTGGTGAGCTCGATCCCGAGATGGCGGGCCACGGCATTGAGGTGGATCGGAGCATTGGTCGAGCCGCCGATCGCCGAGTTGACCACAATGGCATTCTCGAAGGCATCGCGGGTCATGATGTCGGAGGGGCGCATCTCGTCGCGGACCATCTCGACGATTCGCTGGCCGGTGCGATAGGCAATGGCGCCGCGATCCTTGTGGGGGGCAGGGATGACGGCACCACCCGGCAGCATCATGCCCAGTGCCTCGGTCAGCGAGTTCATGGTGCTCGCCGTCCCCATGGTGTTGCAGAAACCCGGAGAGGGCGCGGCCGAGGCGACCAGCTCGACATATTCCTGCTGGCCGATATTGCCGGCGGCGAGCTCCTTCTTGGCATGCCATTTGATGGTGCCGGAGCCGGTGCGCTGCCCCTTGTACCAGCCGTTCAGCATCGGACCGACGGAGAGCGCGATCGCCGGTATGTTGACGGTTGCGGCTGCCATCAGCAGCGCAGGCGCGGTCTTGTCGCAGCCGGTGGTCAGGACGACGCCGTCGAGCGGATAGCCGAACAGCGTCTCGACGAGGCCGAGATAGGCGAGGTTGCGATCGAGGGACGCGGTCGGGCGCTTGCCGGTCTCCTGGATCGGGTGAACCGGGAACTCGAAGGCGATGCCGCCCGCCTCGCGGATGCCCTCGCGCACGCGCTGCGCGAGGATGAGATGGTGCCGGTTGCAGGGTGCAAGATCGGAGCCGGTCTGGGCAATGCCGATCAGCGGACGGCCGGATTGCAGCTCCTCGCGCGTCAAACCCCAATTCATGTAGCGCTCGAGGTAGAGCGCCGTCATTTCGGGGTCTTCCGGGTTGTCAAACCACAATTGCGAGCGGAGCTTGACAGTCCCGCCGTTCTTGTTCCTGTAAGTCATCACCGCGCCTTCCGATGGATCGTCGCGGCAAGCTTAGCGGAATTTCAGCGGTAAAGCACAGGGCTCCCCACAGGCGGGAATCAACGCCGGGGCGGGCGCCGGCCCTCGCGGACATCCTGGCGGGTCAGACCGATATCCTCCAGGGTGCGATCGTCGAGCCCGAGGAGTTCCTGCTTCATCAGGGTCGATCGCCAACGGCGTGCCAGGTCCTCCATGGCATGCAGGAAGAAGCCCTCGATGCTGTGGCTTGGGGCCCGGTCGGCAACATACGTGGTCATGATCTGTCCTCCTCGCCCTCTCGAAAGGTAAGTTGCGCCGCGGCGCGAGAACCGGACCTGAACAGCGCGTTCAGCTGTCGTTCACCACAAACTGATTCTGCCTTCGCGAGGCACCTGGATTAAGGATGTTTTCGCGGCGAGCGCCCTTCACAAAGGCGTCCGATCGGGGCTCTATTGTCGCCACCGCAACTGGTTTTCGACTGCGGGTCAATCTCAAAGGAGGTTCAATGATGCGTGCCCTGTATCTGGGTATGGCGGCGCTATGCTGCCTGGCATTTGGCGGCGGTGCCCAAGCAGCCGAGTCGACGGACATGACCAAGCACCAGGTCGAGATGCCGGCGGCCAATTGGCTTCTTGTCCAGACGGCAGCGTCGATGACATCGGACGGCAAGACGCTGACGCTGAAGGGCGTGGCTCCCCAGACCCTGATGTTCACCGATCGCCCGGAACGAGCGGTTGCGGATGCGACTACCGAGGGTTTCATCAAGCATTGGAACTCGGGCGGCAAGGAGAGCTTCGAAAAAGATCCGCCCAATGCAACACTATCGACGATGATCGACGGCAAGCCGCAGCTCACGGTCGTCGAGCTCACCAATCCGAAGCTGGAGGGCGGCAACCTCACCTATGACATCAAGGTGCTGGGCGGCGAGGTGCCGAAATCAGCGGAGGCTCCGAGCCTGTTCATCGACTGGTGGTACGGTCCCGGCTGGGGTCCGGGATATCGCTGGGGCCCGCGGCCGCCCTTTGCCGGTGGCGGCTGCTGGCGCGGCTACTGGGGTCACCTCCATTGCCGGGTGGTGTTCTGAGGATTGTCAGCGTCGTCCACGGGATCATCCGTGGACGACGTGCTCGTTTGCGAGGTCAGCGCGAGCCGCTCAGCTTGCCGGCGATCTCGGCGACATGCTTGCCCTGATAGCGCACGCCATCGAGCTCGACCTGCGAGGGCTGGCGGCTGCCATCGCCGCCGGCAATGGTCGAAGCACCGTATGGTGAATTCCCCATCACCTGGTCGACGCCCATCTGTCCCTTGAAGGAATAGGGCAGGCCGACAATGACGAAACCGAGGTGAAGCAAGACGGGATGGAAGGTCAGGATGGTCGATTCCTGGCCGCCATGCTGGGTCGCGGATGAGGTGAAAACCGAGCCGACCTTGCCGACCAGGCTGTCCTTCATCCACAAGCCACCGGCCTGATCGAGGAAATTCTTCATCTGTGCCGTCATGTTGCCGAAGCGCGTACCGGTCCCGAACATCACGCCGTCATAGGAGGGGAGCTCATCGATCGTCGCGATGGGGGCGGGCTGATCGAGCTTGTAACCCGACTTCCTGGCGATTTCCTCCGGCACGAGCTCCGGGACTCGCTTGACCACCGCCTCGGCCTTGGCCGACTTCACACCCTCGGCCGCGGCATAGGCCATTTTCTCGATATGCCCATAGGCCGAGTAGTAGAGAACGAGTATTTTGGTCATTCGAGCCTCTGATGTTGATGCATCCATGAGTATTGCATCACATCTGATCGGAGCGTGTCCAACCGGCTCTCGCGAAATTGACTGGCGTTTACTCGGCTGGCTCGGGCACCAGCGCGGACGGCAATTTGTGCGTTGGCGCGGCGCGGACCGCCTGTTTCCGCCGCCGCTTTATTGCCCGAGCCTGGACCCGGCGCATCCGCCATGCGGAAATCTGGGCGAAGAGCATGAGCGTCGCAGGTGTCACCACCAAGGTCAGGACGGTGGCAAAACCCAGCCCGAAGACGATGGCTGTGGAGAGATGGATCCACCATTGGGTCGAGGGAGCACCGATCATCACCGTGCGCTCGACGAAATCGATGTTGATGCCGAAGGCGATGGCAAGCACGCCGAGCATGGCGGTGACCGCGGTCAGCACCACCGGGCGGGCGCGTTCGCGGCAGGTCTGCAGGATTGCCTCATAGGCGGCGACGCCTTCGCTGCGCAACCGGTCGTAGGTGTCGATCAGCACGATGTTGTTGTTGACGATCACCCCGGCATTGGCAATCACGCCGATGCCAGTCATCACGACGCCGAAGGCCTGCCCCATGATCATCAACCCGATCAGGACGCCAATCGTCGACAGGACGACCGCGGACAGCACCAGCAGGACGCTGGAGAATTTGTTGAACTGCGCCAGCAGGATGGCGAAGATCAAGAAGATCGCGGCGCCGAAGGCCTTCATCAGGAAGGCGCCGGCCTTGGCGCGCTCCTCGTCCTCGCCCTTCATGACATAGGAGACGCCACGGCCGAGATCGGCTTTGGCGAGTCTGCCCATGATCTCCTGCTGCACGGCAGCCGATTGAGCGCCTTCGGCGACATTGGCAGTGACGGTCACCACCCGCGATCCGGCGACGCGGTTGATCAGGCCAACCTTGGGCATCGGGGTGCGCTGGACGAAATTGCCGATCGGCACATTGCCCGAGGATGTCTTGAGCACGAGCTCGTCAAGCTCGTTGAGGCTGCGGCGCTCGGGCGGGAAGCGCAGCAGGATGTCGACCGACTTGTCGGTCGTGGTCGGGCGGTACTCCGACACCTTGACGCCATTGGTCACGAGCTGGACGGCGGTGCCGACGGTCAGGGGGCTCGCGCCGAACTTGGCGGCCTCCGCCTTGTCCACCTCGAGATTCCAGTCGATCCCGGGGAGCGGCAGCCCGTCGTCGACATCGCGGGTCTGAGGGTTGGCGCGGACGAGCTCGGCAACCTTGCGCGCAGCTGGAAACAGCTGCTCCTGATCGGTGGCGGCGATCTGGAGCGTGATCGGCTTGCCGGTAGCAGGTCCGCCGGCCGGCTTGGTCACCTCGATCACCACGCCGGGGATGTCCTTGGTCATGGCGCGGATCTCGTCCATGATGAGGCTGGCGCGCCGGCGCTGCTTCCAGTCCACGAACTCGAACTGAACCGTGCCGACGGTGTCCTCGGTGACTTCATTCGAGCCGCGCTGGCCCTCGCCCGACCGGGCATAGACCGTCTCGATCTCCTTCATGCGAAGCAGCCGCTGCTCGACGAGGCGAACCAGGTTGTCCTTCTCATGGATCGACAGATTGCCGCGCGCCCGCACCTGAACGAGACCGAAATCCGGCTCGATATTGGGAAAGAACTCGACGCCATGGCCGAAGGTGCCATAGGCCTTGATGACCGAGACCAGGAGCAGGAGCGTCAAGCTCAGCGCCATGACGGGATGGCCGAGCGCCAGCCTGACGATCCGCATATAGAGCCCGCGATCGCGGTGCCCGGCACTGGGCACAGGCTCATGGTCGTGGCTTGCCCGGCCGAGCATGGCGCCAAGCGTCGGGGTGAAGAACAGGGCAACGACCAGCGAGGCCGAGAGGGTCGCGATGAGCGTCAGCGGCATGTATTTCATGAACTCGCCGACGATGCCCGGCCAGAACAGCAGCGGCGAGAAGGCGGCGACACGGGTGGCGGTGGCGGCGATCACCGGCCCGGCCATGCGCTTTGCCGCGAGCGCGTATGCCTGCCGCGGCTCCATTCCTTCCGCCATGCGGCGTTCGGCAAATTCCGAGACGATGATCGCATCGTCGACGAGCATGCCCACGGCCAGGATCAGCGAGAACAGGACGACGATGTTGACGGTGAGGCCGGCGAGCTGAAGCCCGAGAATACCGGCGAGGAACGAGGCCGGAATGGCGATGCCGATGAACAGCGATGCCCGTCCGCCGAGCACCAGCAGCATGATCACGACGACCAGCAGGACAGCGGTGATCACGCTGTTCTGCAGCTCATGCAGCATGATGCGGATGTCCTTGGACTTGTCCTGGGTGAAGGTGACCTGAACGGTGCTCGGCCAAGTCTTCCTGAGGTCCTCAATCACCTTGCGGGTCGCGTCGACCGTCTCGATGAGGTTGGCGCCGGTGCGCTTGGACACCTCGATGGTGATCGCCGACTTGCCGTTGATGCGGGTGATCGAGGTCGGGTCCTTGAATGTCGGGCGCACGTCGGCGACGTCGCCGAGGGTGACTGCGGCGGAGCCGGAGACGGCAATCGGATAGTTGAGAATGTCCTCGGACGTCTCGATGAGGGCCGGGACCTTGACGGCGAAACGCCCCGATTGGCCTTCGAGCGCGCCGGCGGCCACCAGGCTGTTGCTCAGGCCGAATGCCTGGATCAGGCTGTCGAGGGCGAGGCCATAGCTGTGAAGCAGCATCGGCTCGGCGATGATCTCCACAGCCTCGTCGCGCGCCCCGCGCAAATCGGCCGAGAGAACGCCCGGGATCTGCTCCACCGCGGTCTCGGCCTGGCGGGCGAGCTGGAGAAGGGTCCGCTCCGGGACGTCGCCGCCGAGCGACACCACCAGAACCGGGAACAGCGACAGGTTGACCTCCGTGACCTGCGGCTCGTCGGCATCGCGCGGCAGGTCGCTCTTGGCGTCGTCGACCTTGGCGCGGACATCGGCGATGGCGATGTCGGAGTCGAAGCCGGCGTCGAACTCCAGGAGCACATAGCCGCCGCCTTCGAAGGCGGCAGAGCGCATCTCCTTGACGTTCTCGACCGATTTGAGCTGGGTCTCGAGCGGGCGCAGGATCAGCCGCTCGGCGTCCTCCGGACTGATGCCGCGCTGGGTGACGTTGACATAGATGATGGGGATCGCGATGTCAGGCTCGGCCTCCTTCGGGATCGCCACATAGGCGAGAAACCCGGCAACCAGCAGGAACAGAAGGGTGGCCAGCGTCAGGCGCGCATGGCTGATGGCATAGTCGACCGGGTTTCCCATGGGCACTACGACTTGGAGATGATGGCGGCGGGCGTGTCGGCCCGCACCGTGTCGACGGCCTGGCCCTCCTTAACGAAATCCTGGCCCTGGACGATCACCGTGGCATTGCGGTCGAGGCCCGACAGCCAGACCTCCTCGCGAGCATCCTCGATGATGCGCACCGGCACGGAGCGCACGGCGCCGCTGTCGTCGACGGTGCGGATGCCAAGGGTGCCCTCCGCGGTGAAGGTCAGGGCCGAGCGCGGCACCCGGGCGGCAGTCACCGGCTGGAGCCTGAACTCGACCTCGGCGGTGATACCGTCGGCGATCTCGCCCGCACTGTTGGGAATCTGCACGTCGACCCGGTAGGTGCGGGTCTGCAGGCTGGCGGTCGGCGAGATGAAGCGCACGGTGCCCTCGGCAGTGTGGCCGGTCACCATGTGGACCAGGGCGCGGTCGCCAACCTTGATGCCGTTGAGCTGGCGCTCGGCGACTTCGACGACCGCGAGCATGGGATCGAGGGCGACGACCTCGGCAACCATGGCATTGAGCTGCAAGGCCTGGCCGGTGGTCACCGGAACTTCGCTGACGACCCCGGCAATCGGAGCGCGAACCAGGGCGCGATCGCGCTCGGCCTCTGCCATCGCGAGCTCGGCCTCGGCCTTGCTCAGATCGGCGAGCAGCTGGTTCTTCTCGTTGGCGGCGACGATGCCCCGTTGGATCAGCGGCAGCTTGGTATCGAGATCAGCCCGGCGCTTGCGCACCATGGCGGCCGCTTCCCCCACCTTGGCCTCGCGCGCCTCATCCGACAGGACAGCAAGGACATCCCCCTGCTTGACGCGGTCACCGCGGCGGACCTTGAGATTGACGATCGAGCCGGTGGTGCGCGCAACCGCACTCGCGCGGTTGTCGGCCTCGGTGCGACCGGAAAGGGTGATGGTCTTGACGTGCATCTCGGGGCGGACCTGCAGCACGGCGACCTTGAAGCGCGGGTGCGCTTCGGCGGTTGTGACCTTGTTGGCGGACGCCGCGTCACTGCCATGTTCCCACATGCCGGAACCGATCCACAGGGTGGCGGCAATGACAATCAAGACGGCCGCAATGCGACTCCACATCATGGGCGCTCACTCCTGCATGCTGGCACGGGAAGGGCGATCGCCCCCTGAAGCAGGGAAGCGATGACCGCGAAGACCTCGGCGACCTCGCGATCGGGGTCGAAATCGGCTGAGACGGCACGGCGGACGAACAGCCCGTCACCAAGCTTGCTGATGATGGAAGCGACGGCTCTGGCATTCACCGAGGGATGAACGAAGCCGGATTCCTTGGCTCGCTCGAAGGCGGCCGCAAGCTGCTCGACGAGCGTATTGTCGAACTCGGCCTGGAGGGCGGCGATGGCCGGGTTGCGGGTCGCCTCGGCCCATATTTCGAGGCAAAGCTTGGCCTTGGCCGTGTTGGACTCGTCGAAATGCTTCCGCCCAAGGGCGCGAAATGCCGCCAGGAAATCCCCTGCCGTGGTGCCGAGCTCGGCGAACTCCCGGCCGAGATTGAGGCGGTCGCGCTCGCAAAGGCCGGCGACAAGGGCGTCCTTGGAGGGAAAATAGCGATAGAGATTGCCGGGGCTCATGCCAGCCTCAACGGCCACGTCCTGCATGGTCGTGCGGTGGAAGCCGCTGCGACAGAAACTGCGCTCTGCAGCATCCAAAATGCGCGCGCGGCGGTCGGCGAGCTCGTCGCCGAATCGTGGCCTGGACTGATGCATTTCCCCTGGTGAATGAATGTTCATTCACCCCCGATTGAGCCACCTCAGTCGCACAATCGGACAGCTAAGTCAATGAGGTTTCCTCCGGAGCCTTCACTCTTGCCGAAGTGCGTGCGAAGCTTCATCGATCGATGGACGATTGACCAGCCAATGTTGCCGCATTTCCGCAGAAATCTCGTCACCGGTCTGGTGACCGTCGTGCCGGTGGTGATCACCTGGGCGGTGTTTGAATTCGTGCTTGGCCAGCTTGCCAAATTGGGCGATCCGCTGGTGCAGTGGCTTGCTCATTACGCCGGTCCCGACGGGCAGGGTTTGTCGCATCTCCTGCTCGAGCCGCAGGTTCAATGGCCGCTCGCGATACTGATCACCGTCGGGATCCTCTACGCACTCGGTCTCATGATGTCTTATGTGATCGGTCGACGAATTTTCGCCGGAGTCGAGCATCTGCTCGGCAAGCTGCCGATGGTTGCCAAGGTGTACCACTCGGCGAAACAGCTGGTGAAGGTGATGCAGGACTCGCCGGTCGAGGGCAAGCAGATCGTGCTTGTGGAGTTCCCGCCAGGCATGAAGGTCATAGCGGTGCTGACCCAGGTCGTCACCGACCCCGAAACGAGCAAGCTCCTCGCCATCGTCTATATTCCGACGGCGCCGCAGCCCATCACCGGGCTCCTGGAAACGGTTCCGATGGACCAGGTGACGCCCACCGACCTGACGTTTGCGGAGGCTATGAGCTTTGTCGTTTCGATTGGGGCGCTCGGCCCTGAGACATTGGCATTCTCGGTGCCGTCGGCATCGAAGGGATAAGCCGGATTCGTGTCAGTCATGAGAGTCGTAGCCGTGGTCCTTGCGCTCCTCTGTGCCGCCTGCACAAGTGTCGGGGATTCAGCCGATGACACGGCGAGCGTCGATCGCTGCTTCGGGCTCACCGGCGATTGGATGGATGGACGAAATCGGGGAATCAGCTTCAGCCCGGCAGCGCAAAGCTAGTTCTGCATGGGTTATTGGACGAGCTGCAAGCTCGATTTCCACCTCAAGCGCCTGGATGCCGACGGCACTGCCGAACTGACGCAGTTCGCAAGCCAGAGAGCGCGGAGCGAATGCCCGCTCGAGGGCGAAAAATGCTCGATGGTCAAGAACGGCGAGCAACTGACCGTGAATTGCGGGCGAGGCCCTCTCGTCTATCAAAAGGCGACCGTTCCCGAGCAATGAGAAGGGGCGCATCGCTGCGCCCCTTCGTCGGTCGGCACTGGAAACGACCGGTCATTTGGCGAGGCAGCTCTCGGCATTCTCCTGGGTGCATTCGTCCAGGCCGGTATAGAGCGGGTCCTTGACGGCCTCTCCCTTGATCAGCTGGATCAGCACATCGGGTGCACGGTGTCCCATCTCGAAGGGTCGCTGGCCGACCTGTGCATGGCTGTGGCCCGCCTTGAGGGCATCCATCTGGGGCGGCAGGGTGTCGCCCGCGATGATGACGAGATCCTTGGCCTTGAGTTTCGGCTCGAGCGCGGTGGTGGTCGCCGAGTAGGCCTCGGGCCCGAATTGCGCCCAGCCACCCACCAGGATGAAGGCATCGAGGTCGGGATGGGCGCCGGTGATGTCGGCAAGCTGCTGGTTGGCCGTCGCGATGTCGTCATTGGTGTAGAGCGGGCAGCCATCGATCTCGGTCCAGCCGCCCTGACCGGTGAGGCGCTCGGTGCCCTTCTGGCCGGAAATGGTGTCACGGAACCCGGCGGCGCGCTCATTGATGTTGTTGGCGGCGACATTGCCGAGCTGCAGGCAGACCTTGCCGCCCTTGGGCTTGTGGCCGGCCAGATGCTTCGCCATCAGCACGCCCATCTGGTGTTCTCGGTGCCGAGATAGGTCTTGCGCAGGCCGCGATCCTCGGGCTGGAGATCGGCGTCGATGGTCATGATCGGCATCTGCGGCTTCTTCTCCTTCAGCATCGATGCCATGGCCGGTGCGTTGGAGGGCGAGATCGCAATGCCGGCGACGCCCTTGGCGATCAGGTCGGCGACCAGTTGGACCTCGCCGGCCTCATCGGAGGTCAGCGCCGGGCCGGTATAAAGGCACTCATATTCGGAATCGGGGTGCTCCTCGTTCCACTTCTTGCAGCCATTGCCGAGCACGGTGAAAAACGGGTTGTCGAGGCCCTTCACGACGACAGCCAAGGTCTTTTTCTGGGCCAACGCCACATCGGCGGACATGGCAAGCCCGGCGGCCGCCAGAATGATCAGCAGTTTCTTCATGGAACTCCTCCCACGGATCGACCGTCCCTGTTTATCGTCGTTCGGCGGCAACAATCCTTGCCGGCCAGCTAATATCGATCGTTTCGTGAAGTCAATCTGTCGCAGGGCAATCTTGCGCCAATCGGAAATCTGCGGCTAGCTAGGCGAAAGCCAGGCTGCGGGAACATTCCGGTGTCCGTTCTGCAATTGATCGATGTTTCGAAGAACTTCGGTGCCATCCAGGCGCTGCACGAGGTGTCGCTGACGCTGGAGAAGGGCCAGGTGGTCGGCCTCATGGGCGACAACGGCGCCGGCAAATCCACCCTGGTCAAGATCATTGCCGGCAATTTCCGGCCATCGCATGGCAGCCTCAGGATCGACGGCCAGGAGGTACAGCTCCATCGGCCGATCGAGGCGCGGCAGCATGGAGTCGAGATCGTCTATCAGGACCTTGCGCTGTGCGACAATCTCACGGCGGCCGCGAATGTCTATCTCGGGCGCGAGATCCGCAGGAAGATCGGTCCATTCCGGCTGCTCGATCACAGCGCGATGACCAGGCGCTCCGGCGAATTGTTCAAGGAGCTGAGGTCGGAGACGCGGGCGCGCGATCTGGTGAAGCAGATGTCGGGGGGACAGCGCCAGGCAGTGGCGATCGCCCGCACCCGGCTGTCCGATCCCAAGATCGTCCTGATGGACGAGCCGACGGCGGCGATCAGCGTGCGCCAGGTCGCGGAGGTGCTGAACCTGATCAGGCGGCTGCGCGACACCGGCATCGGGGTGATCCTGATCAGCCATCGCATGCCGGATGTGTTCGCGGTGGCGGACCGCATCGTGGTGTTGCGCCGCGGTCGGAAGGTTGCCGACAAGATGGTCGCTCATTCATCGCCGGAGGAGGTTACCGGGCTGATCACCGGTGCCATACAGGCGGCATAGGGGTTCGACGATATGGCCGTTTCGCTCGAGGAGACGATCAGCCGCCAGACTCACGGGCCGATCGGTCAGTTGGTGTCGCACCAGACGTTCTGGGTGTTCGTGGCGGCGGTCGCGGCCTTTGTCTATCTGTCGATGGCGACCACCACCTTCGATACCCCGGCCAATCTGTTCAACGTGGCCCGCAATTGCGCGTTTGTCGGCATCATCGCGCTGGGAATGACGGCGGTCATCGTCACCGGGGGCATCGATCTTTCGGTCGGATCGGTGCTGTGCCTGTCGGGAATGGTCACCGGCATGATGATGTCCTGGGAGTATCCGGTCTGGATCGCCATCCCGCTCGGTCTCGCCGCGGCCTTGGCCTGCGGTCTCGTCAACGGCGTTCTCATCGCCTATATCGGCATGCCGCCCTTTGTGGTGACGCTCGGGATGATGTCGCTGGCGCGCAGCCTGGCAATGGTGCTGTCCGGCAACCAGATGGTCTACAATTTCGGCCACGATCACGCCAAGCTCGTGGCGCTTGGGGGCGGGTCGACGCGCGGCTGGTTCCTGCGGCTCGGCGAATGGATCGGACCGGACACGCCGGTCGGCTCGTTCTTCACCTGGCTCGCCGGGATGGTGTTCGTTCCCAATCCGGCGGTGTTTCTGCTGGCCTTGGCGCTGATCTTTGGCTTTGCGTTTCGCTGGTCGCAATGGGGCCGGCATATTTTTGCGATCGGCGGCAATGAGCAGGCGGCCGAGCTGACCGGCGTCAATGTCCGAAGGGTCAAGGTCAGCGTCTATATGCTGTCGGCCCTGATGGCGGGGATCGCGGGAATCCTGCAGGTCGGGTGGCTCGGCACGATCACCACCGGCATGGGCACGGGCATGGAGCTGATCGTCATCGCCGCGGTGGTGATCGGTGGCGCCAATCTGACGGGGGGCTCGGGCACGGCCTTCGGGGCGGTGGTCGGCGCGGTGCTGATCGAGATGATCCGCAACAGCCTGACGCTGCTCGGCATCAATCCGTTCTGGCAGGGCACCTTCGTCGGCACTTTCATCATCGTGGCGGTGCTGTTCGACAGGATCCGGCACAATCGCGAGGCGATCGCGGAAGCCTGGCAGTCGCTCTTCAGATCGCCGAAGGGATGATCGCGGCGAAAGCCTGCCTGCGGAAGAGCTCCGCCAATGCCGCCGTGAGGTCGAAGGCGGCCGTGTGCGCGGCGGCCGCCTGGGCAGCCTCACCGAGCGAGGCTCCGGCAGCGAGCGCGGCGATGAATTCGTCGCTGCCGTCGGGCATAATGGCGGTGACGACATCAAGATGCGGGCGGACGACCAGGACCGTCTCGCCGCCGGCATCGAGCGCGATCGGAATGACCGCGGCGTCGAAGCTGTTGGTGCGCCAGATCGACAGGATGGGAAAGGGCGAGCCGATGATGGCGGCGCTCGGATGCAAGGTGAGGCGCAACAAGGGCAACCGATCGGGATCAAGGTCCGCCATGATCGAGAGGTCGGCGGGTTCGGCGTCGGCGGCGTGATAGGCCGCGTGACGAGCCCACTCCAGCCGCGCAATATCGGGAAGATAGGGAAGCGAGGCAGCCGGCTCGAGGGCGGTGAGAAAGGCGCCGAAGGCGCCGCCGAACGCCATGAGGGCAGGGCTCTGCGGCGGATGGCGCGCAATGAAGTCTCCCGCCGCGGCCCGGAAGAAGTCGTCCCCCACCAGGCGCCTGATGACCGGATAGCGCGAGGCCAGCACGGCGGTCAGGCTGGCAGCGATGTTGTTGCGATGGACATTGAACCGTGCAGGCGATCCGACCAGGCCCGGCGGCAATGCGGCGTCGTGGTCGGTCAACGCGCGTGCAAATGCCCGCTGCAACGCGTCAGCATCCATCGAGGATGCTCTCTGCAGCCTGCGCCTCGCCAAAGAGCACCGACCAGGCCGGGATGTCATTGTCCCATTCGACGAGGGTCGGCCTTGCTCCGGCGCGCTTCACGAAGCGTTCGTAGAGCGCCCAAACCTCGGCGTGAACGGCACGATCATGCGTATCGACGAGCAGCGGCGCGGCTGGATCATCGGCGGGCAGTCGGGCATGACCGGCAAGGTGAATCTCGCCGACATGCTCGACCGGAAAGCCGTCGACATAGGTGTTCGGATCGAAGCCGTGATTGGCAGCGGAGACGCAGACATTGTTGACGTCGAGCAGGAGGCCGCAACCCGTGCGCCGGGCGAGGCTTGCGAGAAAGTCGATCTCCGACATCTCGTCATCAGCGAATCGAACATAGGTCGAGGGGTTCTCGATGCAGATCCTTGCGTCGAGTGCCTCCTGCACCTCATCGACATGGGAGACAACGAGCGACAGCGTTTCGGCCGTATAAGGCAAGGGCAGCAGATCGTTGAGATAGGCCGTCTCGTGCGAAGACCAGGCGAGATGCTCCGAAAACAGGCCCGGCTCATAACGGCTGACCAAAGCTGCTATCCTGGCGAGGTGGTCGCGATCGAGCGGTCCGGCACTCCCGATCGACAAGCCAACCCCGTGGAGCGACAGGGGGTAGTCCCTCCGTATACGGCTCAGCATGTGATGCGGCGGGCCGCCGGCACCCATATAGTTCTCCGGGTGCACCTCGAACCAGCCGATGTCGGGCCGCTCGGCGACGATGGCCGCATAGTGCTCCAGTTTCAGCCCGACGCCAGCGCGAGGTGGAATCGACGTGGCGATCATCCCCGGCCTATGATTTGACGGGAACGAGCGAGCCCGTCCTGGTCGAACCGTCGGGAAGCTTCACGGTGATGTTCTCGCATGTCCCCTTGGCGACGAGTTTCCAGGCATTCTTGTCGTAGTCGACCTTGGAGGTGCCGGCACAGGAGGTATCAGCGGTTGATGCACAATCATTCTGTCCGGCCTTCGAAATGCCGTAGCACTTCTCCTGCTCCTCCGCGGCGGGCGCCGGTTCCGCGGCGATGGCGAGCGCCGTCATCACCGAGCCGGCGATTGCAAGGTTGGCTGTGCGGCGATCCATATCGATCTCCCTCGAATTCTTGCTGCCCGGATTGTTAGCGCAAGGACGCCGGCCTGTACATCGGCGCTTCGGCTACTCGCAGATCCGGTAGTTGGCGGTCCTGCCATGGAGACCCAGGTCGAAATGGATGTGATCCTTGTGGGCCTCGTTCGAGCCCGGCCCGAGCACCGTGGTGAAGTAGCCGCAAGCGCTGGTTCGCAGTCCTTTGAGCGCGACGTCGAGCGGGATGGCCATGTCGGCATCGCCGACCGTGATGCGGCGCCGGTCGGTGAGCTCAAAACTCACCACGTCGATGGCGTTACCGCGCGCATGCTCGCTCGTTTTGCCGGAGCCGTCGCCATTGCGGTTGCGACATTCGAGGCCAGGGCCGGTGGAGATGGTCTTGAGGGATGCTCCGGCATGAGCATCGATGATCGGCGCGGCGGTCTCGGCGATCCAGCGACCGAACTTCACGGCGAAGACACAGAGCAGGCGAGGGTGCGCCGGGAGCTCCACCTTGCCGCCGGGAGTCACCACCGACTGGAGGGCGACAGCGTTCTCGAGAGTGCAGCGGCCTTCGCTCACCTTGTCGAGGGCCTGAAATTCGATCCCGGCGTTCCGCATCTCCGAAAGACAGCTCTGGAAGAGCTCGGCTTCCGTGGGTGGTGGCGGAGCGACGGTCTCCTTCGGGGCCTCGGTCGGTTCCGCCGGGCCTGGCTTGTCGGCCGGCGGCTCCGGCTTCGCCTGCGTCGGCGCGGGCTCCTGCTTGGGCTTCTCGCGACCATCGGCAGGCTTTGGTTTCGGCTTGGGCTTGGCCTTCGCGTCGGTTGGCTTCGGCTTGGGGGCAGGCACGGGCATGTCCTTGCTGGCGGCGGGCTGCAACAGCATCGCGATCGCCAGCATCAGCGCTGCCGAAATTCCGGTGGAACGGTTTTTCATAGGTGAGTTGCTGCCCTGACCACGGATGCGAGGATGCCCGATTGACGCCACCCCGTCGAGAGCGGATGGTGCGGCAGGTTTGGCGGCGCGGCTCCCGGAGGGCGAATGCGGATCAAGGAAAGCAAGCTCATCTATGACGGCTGGACTCGATTCCTGGTTCTCGAGGTCGACAGTCCGGACGGTCACCGGATGACACGGGCCGTTCTCGATCATGGCGAGTCGGCCTGTGTGCTCCCCTATGATCCCGAGCTGGGCACCGTGCTGCTGGTCAGTCAGCAGCGGATGCCGCAGCTCTATCTCGGGCAGCCGGAACCATCGCTGGAAGCGATCGCCGGGCGGCTCGAACCGGATGAAGCGGTCGAGGAATCGGTCCGACGGGAGGCCGAGGAGGAGGCGGGCCTGCGGCTCCGCGAGCTCGAGCCGGTGGCCACCTGCTGGGTTTCGCCCGGCGTCTCCACCGAACGAATCCATCTTTATCTCGCCGCCTATACGCCGGCGGACCGAACGGGTCCGGGTGGTGGCCGGGCAGAGGAGCTGGAAGACATCGAGGTCAAGGAGATGGCGTTGTCGGAGCTCGCGCGGCGCGCCGATGTGGGATCGATCACCGACGCAAAGACCATGCTGCTCATCCAGACCCTGAGATTGCGGCGACCGCATCTTTTCGCGTAGCCGATCGTCGGGACAGGGCGGAAAGGATTCTGGCATAATGCCGCGCCATACTGGTCGACAGAAGGAGACCCGCCGATGATCAAGAACGATTTCACGGAGCAGCTGCGCGCCCAGACCGATGCGTGGCGCACCCAACTCAAGGACTATCAGCAACAGGCCGAGCAGGCGAGCGACAAGCTGCGAGCAGACTACAAGGCCGCCGTCACCCAACTCGAGAAGCAGTCGGAGGACGCGCGCAAGCTCCTCGAGAAAGTGCAGGCTGCCAACGAGGCGGCGTGGGGCGACATGCAATCGGCAACCCAGAAGGCGCTGGTCGAGCTGCAACGCGGCTGGCAGGACGCACTGTCACGTTTCAACAAGTGAGACTGGTCCTCCTCGGGCCACCGGGGGCCGGGAAGGGCACGCAGGCGCAACGGTTGGTTGCGGCCCTCAACGTGCCCCATCTTTCCTCCGGGCAGCTGTTGCGCGAGGCGGTGGCGGCGGGGACGACGATCGGCCGAGAGGCGAAGCCGATCATGGAGCGCGGCGAGCTGGTTCCGGATGCGCTGATCGGCGAGATGGTCGCCGATCGCATCAAGCAGAAGGAAGCCGAAGGCGGTTTCGTCCTGGATGGCTATCCGCGAACGTTGGCGCAGGCCGAGATGCTCGATCGGGCGTTGGGCGAGCGCGGAATGAAGCTCGACGCGGTGCTGCACATCGATGTCGAGGAGGCAGCCCTGCTGAAGCGGATTCTACAGCGGGCAGCCGAGGCGGAGAGCCGTGGCGAAGCCGTGCGGACAGATGATGATCCGGTCGTGTTCGAGAAACGCATGGCCCGCTATCGCGCCGAGACGGCGCCGCTGATCGCCTACTATCGCAAAGCGAGGAAGCTCAAGACCGTCGATGGCGGCCAGCCGGTCGATCGGGTGACGGAGGAATTGCTTGCGGCGATCGGCATCGGAGAATCCGCTCGATCGAAGGCACCAGGGAAGTGACGGATCTCGGCCGGAACGGCATCGTTGCCGTCGCGCTCGTGATTGCGCTCGGGCTCGGCGTGGCAACCGGCTATGCGCTGTGGGGTCGAGAGCCCGACTGGTACGCGAGCCATGATGCGGACAAGCTCCCGCCGGGTCAGGAGAACGACCTCATCCGCTTTGGTCGCGACCTGGTGGTGAATACTGCGAAGATCATCGGGCCTCAGGCGAGCGACCCGCAGCGACGCTTCGCCGGGAATAATCTGTCGTGCACGAACTGCCATATCAATGCCGGTCTCGAGCCGTTTGCGGCACCGTTCGTGTCGACCTTCACCAGCTATCCACTGGTGGTCGACGATCGCTTCCTGACGCTGGTCGAGCGGATCAATGGCTGCATGAGGCGCAGCATGAACGGCAAGGCGCTGCCTGATCGCGGCCGAGAGATGGACGCGATCGTGTCCTATATCAAATTCGTCGGAACGGGCGCGCCGCAGGATGTCCGCGTCGCCGGAATGGGGCTTAGAACGCTCAAGCCGCCCAAGGAGCCGCCGAGCGCTGATCGCGGCCAAGCGGTTTATGCCTCGGCATGTGCGGAGTGTCATGGCAGTGACGGGCTTGGGCAGAGGAGGCCGGCGCCGGAGCCCGGATATCTCGTGCCGCCGGTCTGGGGTGACGATTCCTTCAATAGTGCGGCGGGCATGGCTCAGCCGCCGATCGCGGCGGCCTTCATCCGGGCGAAAATGCCCTACTATGCGCGGCCTGCGCTCACGCGGCAGGAGGCGTGGGACGTCGCACAGCTGCTGGCTGCCAAGCCCCGGCCGCAGCGCTTAGCGGAGCCGTGAGGCGGCATGAAGCTGAGAAAGGCCACGCTCGCCGATCTGCCGCGGCTGCGCTATTGGGATTCGAAGCCCCATGTCATTGCGGCGACCGGAGCCGACGAGCCCTATGACTGGGCGAGCGAGCTTCCGCGCGAGGTTTCATGGCGCGAGCTCCTCATCGCGGAGAGCGAGGACGTTCCCATCGGCATCCTCCAGATCATCGATCCGGCGAAGGAGGAGAGCCATTATTGGGGCGAGGCCGAGAGCGACCTGCGGGCCATCGATATCTGGATCGGCGAGGAAGCCGATCTCGGGCGCGGCTGCGGCACGCAGATGATGACGCTTGCTCTCGACCGGTGCTTCGGCGATGCGGCCGTGAAGGCGGTTCTGATCGATCCCTTGGCCAGCAATATCCGGGCACACCGATTCTACGAGCGGCTCGGATTCATGGTTGTCGAACGGCGGACCTTCGGCAGCGACGATTGCCTGGTCTATCGTCTCACGCGCGCGGATTGGTCGCGCCGCAGGCAGGAGATAACCTTCGACGGTCGCTCACCATTGCGCGATTCGTGGCGCGAGCATCGCGCCGAGCGCTGTCAGGATGGCGATGGCGGCGGTGTACCAGACGGCGAGGAACAGCGGTGAATCGTCGGGACAGTGAAGCGCATAGAAGCTCGCCGCAACCGCACCGGCGAGAAGGCCGGTGACGGCGCCGGCGATGGCAGGCCGGCTCGGTGCGCCATAGCGCAGGGTTGCCAGAAAAATGGCAAGGGGCGCGATCCCGATCAGGGGGATGAAGGTGAGGCAGAAGCGGCTGTTGGTGCCGATCATCCGAACCATCCATTGCGATGGCGGAACGATGAGCAGCTCGACGGCGATCGCCAAGGCAAGGAGAGCCGGTGCGAGCAGCAGGAGAAGCGGGCGGTCGAGGGCGGTGGCGGTGGGTTGGGAGAGGCTGCGAAGCAGCACAAGGGCGCTGGCCGCCAAGGTCACCGTGACCACGAACTTGAAGGGGAAACGGATCGTGCCCAGCGCCTCGCCAAGATCGTGGCGGGGTCCGAGCATGACGAGGAAAGCCGATGCGGCGAGCAGGATCGCGGCAAGCACGGCAAGCTGCCATGCCCGTCCCATCGGCATGGCCGGTCGCCCGGCATCGGCGGCAATCGCGCGAATGAGCTCGTTGGTGTCCATGTCAGTCCCGCCGGAAGCGTGCAGAGATTGCGCTCAGGCCGCGATGCAAAGAAACGCGAATAGCCGTCTCGCTCTTGCCCAGGCGCCTGGCGGTCTCGGCGATCGAGCAACCTTCGACTGAGATGGCGGCGACGACCGCGCGCTGCGCCGGCGTGAGCATGTCGAGCACCCGTTCGAGATCGCGACGCAGGAGCGGCTCCGGAGTGTGATCGGGCGCCAGCTCGTCGATCCCTTCCAAGCCGATCTCGGTCCGCCGTCCGCGCCGGCGGAGAGCGTCGACGAGCTTGTGGCGGGCGATGGCATAGAGCCAGGGCATGACCGGCGCGTCGGAGATCCAGGTATGCCGCTTCAAATGGACGGCCAACAGGGTCTCCTGGACCACATCCTCGGGGTCAATCGCCTGGTGGGCGACCCGCTGGCGCAGGAAGCTGCGGATCATGATGGAGACCTGCTCGAGGAAAGCGGCATAGGACCTCTCGTCTCCTGCGATGGCGGCTCGAAGCAAGCCGGCAAGCTCGATCTCATCACTGCCGCTCAAGCGCGATCTTTCTCCATTCGCTCATTCGCGCCGCTTTGTTACGAAACCTCCGGAATATTCCCGAAGCCTGCCAATCACGAACTCGTGTTGTGAATGGGAGAAACGGAAGGAGGCTGCAGTTCGAAATAGGAGCACAAGGCGATTGAAAGGATCACGTCAAATGGCGAATGCGCCAGAGAGCCGGCGGCTCGTGTATCGCCAGCGCCTGTGGACCCGCATCACCCATTGGGTTTGGGCGATCGCGTTGTTCTTCCTGCTGCTTTCCGGCCTCCAGATCTTCAATGCTCACCCTACGCTCTATGTCGGCAAGCAGTCCGGTTTCAATTTCAACAATGAGGTGCTGGCGCTCGGCGCCGACGAAACGACCGACGGAAAGCCGGTCGGCTTCGCCCGGATCTTCGGCTATCGGATCAATACTACCGGCGTCCTTGGCCTGTCGGGGCAAGGCGAGGAGGCAGCGGCGCGGGGTTTCCCGTCCTGGGCGACCATTCCGTCCTATCAGGATCTCGCCACCGGACGCGTCGTTCACTTCTTCTTTGCCTGGATCTTCGTTCTGGCATTGGCTGGGTGGCTGGTAGGCAGCCTGATCAACGGCCATTTCAAACGCGACATTGCGCCGAGGGCTGCCGATTTTCGAAAGCTGCCGCGCGACATCGTCGATCATGCGAGGCTCAGGTTTCACCACACGCGCGACTATAACACGCTTCAGAAAATCACCTATGGCGTGGTGCTCCTCGTCATCATGCCGATAATCGTTTTGACCGGTCTCGCCATGTCGCCGACGATGGATGCCGTGGTGCCGTTCCTGGCCGATATGTTCGGTGGACGGCAGACCGCCAGGACCATCCATTTCGCCATGATGCTGCTGCTGGTCGGCTTCTTCGTCATTCACATCGTGATGATCTTCGCAGCCGGTCCAATCAACGAGTTGCGCTCGATCATCACTGGCTGGTACCGCGTCGACGCGGAGGAGGGCGCCTGATGGCCGGGCTCGCTCTTTCGCGTCGGCGCTTCCTTACCAGCGCCGCGATCGGCGGCACCGGCCTCGTGTTGTCGGGGTGCAATGTCTTCGACGGCCTCGGTGGCGACAGCACCGTGCGACGCGTCCTGGCAAGCGCCAATGACCTCACCTATCGGGTGCAGAGACTGCTGGCGCATTCCGATGCTCTCGCCGAGGAGTTCACCGAGGCTGACATCCGCCAGCCGCAACGACCGAATGGCGTCACCTCACCGGATGACGAAGACTACAGGTCGCTGCTCGCCAACGGCTTTGCGGATTGGCGCCTCGAGGTCTCCGGTCTGGTCGAAAAGCCGCTTTCCTTGTCGCTTGCCCAGTTGCAGGCCATGCCGTCGCGAACCCAGATCACCCGCCACGACTGTGTCGAAGGGTGGAGCTGCATCGCCAAATGGACGGGGGTGCCGCTGTCGCTGGTCCTCGGTGAAGCCAAGCCGAAGCCTCAGGCGCGCTATGTGATGTTCCACTGCATGGACACGATCGAGCGCGGGCTGGATGGCGATGTCAAATATTACGGCTCGATCGACCTTGCCGATGCGCGCCACCGGCAAACCATCCTCGCCTACGGAATGAACGGCAGGCCGTTGCCTGTCGAGAACGGGGCGCCGCTGCGGGTCCGGGTCGAGCGACAGCTCGGATACAAGATGCCGAAATACCTTCGCAAGATCGAGCTCGTCGACA
>JBEVJH010000093.1:0-17897 GCA_040510355.1 Aestuariivirgaceae bacterium | reverse complement strand
TGATGATGGTGGGGGTCTTCGTCGCCGGCAATCTCGTCGCCGCGATCTCGCCGAACTATGCGATCCTTGCCGCCGCCCGCGTGCTCGCGGCGTTTGCACACGGCACGCTTTTCGGCGTCGGCGCCGTCGTGGCGGCGGGAATGGTGCCGCAGAACAAGCAGGCCAGCGCGATCGGTCTGATGTTCCTCGGCCTGACCCTTGCCAACGTGCTCGGCGTGCCGCTCGGCACGCTGGTCGGCCAGAATTTTGGATGGCGGGCGACCTACGGGGTCCTCACCGCGCTCGGGCTGATCGCGCTCATCCCCGTCTATTGGCTCGTCCCCGACATCGCCACGACCCGCACGGAAGGCGGCATGCGCCGGGAGATGTCGGTGCTGCGCCAGACCGACGTCCTCATCGCGATCCTCACCACGGTGCTCGGCTCCGCGAGCACGTTCACGCTCTTCACCTACATCGTGCCGATCCTGCAGGACGAAAGCGGTTTCGCGCCCGGCAACATCTCGCTGATCCTCTTCATGGTCGGCGTCGCGCTCACGATCGGCATCACGCTGGGCGGGAAGTTTTCGGACCGCGGCGCGATGCGCGCGATGATCACCATGCTGGGCGCCCTGGTCGTTGCGCTGCTGGCGCTGCCGCTCGTGCTCGACAGCAAGGTCGCGACGCTGGCCGTGATCTTCGTGTGGGCGATGGCGGCCTTCGGGCTCGTGCCGGGCTTTCAGTCACGTGTCGTCGACAAGGCAAGGCAGGCGCCGAACCTCGCCTCCACGCTCAACATTGCCGGCTTCAACCTCGGCAACGCCTTCGGGGCGTTTCTCGGCGGCTTCGTGATCGACAGCGGGCTGGGCTTGCGAGCCGTGCCGGTCGCTGCCGCGCGGGTCGCGGCAGCCGGCGTCGCGCTGGCCGTCCTCGGCACGCTCCGCGACAGGCAGGCGGCGCAGGGCGGTGTCGCAGGCGGGACGCCCCCGCGATAGACGGCGACTTGTCTCGCCGCGTCAGGCGACGCGGCGCGCGAACGTCAGGGCGGTGGAAGATTTGGCTCCCCGGGCCGGATTCGAACCAGCGACCAACCGGTTAACAGCCGCTTGCTCTACCGACTGAGCTACCGGGGAATGGCGCGGCTCTCTTAGCAAACCCCGAAGGCGATTGAAAGGGTGAAATCCGCTTCCTATCTCGTCAATCCATGCCTCGCATCCGCATTGGCCAGCGCAACGTCCCCTTGCCCGCCAACCGCTTCGCCCGGCTGGGCATCGGGCTTCTGCTCATCATCGGCGGGATCCTGGGGTTTCTTCCGGTTCTCGGATTCTGGATGGTGCCGCTCGGGCTCCTGGTCCTGTCCTATGATCTGCCCCCGGTCCGCCGCTGGCGCCGGCGGTTCCTGGTCCACCATTCCGAGTGGTTCCGCCGGCGCTATCCGGATCTCGCGGAAAAGCTGGGCCTCGGGCGGCGGAATTCGCCCGGGATCGAAAGCTCGGAGGCGGAACGAATGGAGCCCCCAGCCGTTTGACCGGCAAGTTTAGCCGCCTGTCATGAGCGGGAGCATTGCTCCCGCTCTCATTTTGTGATCCGGCTAAACGGTGCACGCCCCAATCTCGCCGTACTTGATGCACAAATCGCCGCCACCCTGCCCGACGTTCCGTTGCGGCGTTTTCGCAACAGGACGCGTGAAAACGGTCAGTCAGTAGAGTTCGAGGGCGGCGTTATGACCCTGGGCAGTGTATTTCGTGTGCTCATCGTAGAAGACGAGATCCTCCTGGCGATGGAGCTTCAAGAGATCATAGAAGAGGCAGGGCATCAGGTGGTCGGCCACGCGCTGGACAGCCGGGCGGCCTGCCGCATGGTGGAGGAGTTGCGGCCGGACGTGGTCCTGCTCGACGTGAATTTGCGTGACGGGCCGACCGGAACCGAGGTCGCCCGCAGGATCAAGGAGCGCTCCAACGTCGCCATCGTGTTCGTCACCGCCAATGCAGGGCGGCTGGCGCCGACCTATCATGGCGCCATAGGAGCTGTGGACAAGCCTTTCACCCAGGCGACAATCCTGTCGGTCCTGAGCTATGTCGCAAGGTGGTCAATAAGCGGTGCTGATGCTGGCGCGCCGCCAAAGGGTCTTCGCGTACCTGGTGTGGTGGTCGAAAACGGCATGTGGACCCGGGCAGAAGTCGCATAAGACTGGTTCGGGGTCCGCCGACGGCGGTCGAGGGAGGGGTTGAGGTGGCAACGCGCAGGGAGTTCATGATGGGCGCCGCGGCGGCGGCGTTGGCCGGCAGCAGCAGCGCGGCCTTCGGCTATGGCAAGCCGATCAGCAAGGCGATGCTCGCCTATTTCGCCGGCCAGTCGCAGGACGGCGGCTACCTCTTCCGCGCGACGAACTGGAGCAAGATCGATCCGAAATGGAAGCGGCAGCTCGTCCAGTATTACAGCCCGGAGCCGCAAGGCACGGTGGTCATCGATACCTCCAACCACTTCCTCTATGTAATCTTCGAGAACCAGACGGCGCTGCGCTATGGCGTCGGGGTGGGGCGCGACGGCTTCCGATGGTTCGGCCGCGCCCGGATCGATCGCAAGTCCCTGTGGCCGCGCTGGGTGCCGCCGCCGGAGATGCGCAAGCGCCAGCCGGACCTGCCGGACTATGTCGATCCGGGGCCGGAGAACCCGCTCGGGCCGCGGGCGATGTATCTCTACCGCGACGGTCGCGACCTCGGCTACCGCCTGCACGGCACGCTCGAGCCCTGGAGCATCGGCAAGAACGTGTCGAGCGGCTGCGTCCGGATGTTCTCCGAGGATGTGATCGATCTCTATCAGCGCTGCCCCAAGGGCACCAAGGTCCTGGTGCTCAAGCATCTCGGGGCACCGATCATCGATGAGGCAGCTCCTGTGGATTCACAGCAGCCGCCCGGTTAGGCGAGAGTGGGAGGGGAGGGCGACAACATGAATCTCAAAGGGCAGCGCGGGGTTTTATGCCTCGCCTTGGCGTGCATCATGAGCCTTCTGGCCGGATGTGCCAGCACCGGCGGCTACAATGCGCAGGGCGTGGCCTATTCGCCGCCGACATCCGGCACCAACGCGCCGGTCCAGGGCGGGGTCAATGTGGCGCCGGGAAGCGAGGAGGACTTCATGGTCAATGTCGGCCGCCGCACCTTCTTCGCGCAAGGATCGGCGGAGCTCGACGACACGGCCCGGACCACGCTCGACAAGCAGGCGCAATGGCTGGCGCAATATCCGAGCTGGAAGATCAAGCTGCAGGGATTTGCGGATGATCCCGGCACGCCGGCGGCACAGAAGTCGCTGTCTGGGCGCCGCGCCGAGGCGGTTCGCGACTATCTCGCTTCACGCGGGGTTGCGCCGGATCGCATGCTGGCTAAGGGCTATGGCCGCGACAGGCTCGTCGCCGACTGCACCGACATATCCTGCAAGGCGCAGAACCGCCGGGTGATCACCAACCCGCAGGAGGCTGCCGACACGGCGGCGTCGGTTCAATAGCCACAGCGATCGCTCGACTCTTTGAAATGAGAACGCGCCACTCCTTGGAGTGGCGCGCTGCTTTCGGCACGATCGACGGTCAGCGACAGTCAACCCACCTGCCGCCGCGATAGTACCGGCCGGTCTTACGATCGAAGCGACCGTATTTGCGCTCACAATAGGTGAACCATGCCGGGCTCCAGGGGGCCGGAATGCCGACCACCACGCCGGGGACACCGACGCCCACCTGCCACCACGGCGTCGCATAATAGTAGCCGCCATAGCGGTAGCGATACCTGGCGTCGCGGCTGCGGCGGCGGTCACCGTCCCGCCGGCGATCCCATTTGCGGTTCTGAACCTTGGTCACGACACCATCGCGGGCATCCATGCCGCTGACGGCAGGAGAACCAGTGTTCATCGTTGCTGCCGATGCAGGAGCACTCAACCCCGAGATCATCCCCAGACCGAGAATGGTCCCGGCGATCAGCGCTGTGCGAAGAGTCATCAACTCGATCTCCTTCTTCCAAGACTGCTGAATGAAAGGACGGCCACCCATTGCGAGTTCCGTCGCGGACAACAAACGAAAGCTCTGTTGCAGGGAGAAGGAGAATCATCGACAGTCGAACGAGAAGCGGGGCGGCCAAATACGCAGCCGCCCCGCCTTCACTTACGGAGGTGTATTACTCAACGCTACTAACGCCCTCCGCGCCGGCTATATGACTGCCGTAAGCCACTGGCCTGCAATGAAAATTACGAGGTCGGCGTGACATTTCCTTCTCGAAAGCATGACAAATGCATCTTGTGCGAGAGCATATCAAGAAAAATGTAACTTGTGGTTTTGTCAAGCGTGGATGTGCGTGCCGGAGTGGCAAAAGCTTAAGGTGCTGACAAGGTTGACGCTTTCGTCCTGGCGAGCCGCTCGTCGCACGGGCGGATTCGACCTCATTGCGGGAAGGACACACCGAGATGCAGATCAATCTTCAACTCCAGCCGCTGATCGCCTTGATCGCCGGAGTCCTCATTCTGGTGGCGCCGCGCATCCTCAACTACGTGGTCGCGATCTATCTGATCCTGCTCGGAGTCCTCGGTCTCTTCCCGAATCTGGTGCGGTGATCTAGCCGAACTGACTGGCCCCCTCCTGGCTCGGCTGGACATACCAGTAGAGCAGGACGAGCGGCCCGATGAGCGGGACCAGCATGAGCAGCAGCCACCAGCCGCTCCGACCGATGTCGTGCAGGCGGCGCACCGCCAGCGCCATGTTGGGAAGCAACAGCGCGAGAATGAGGAGCGAGGTCACCGGCTGGTGGGCATCGCGGACGTAAAAGGCGTCCTGGATGGATGATCCGAACAACGCACCGTCGATGATGCGGGAGACGACGGTGAGCAGGACGAAGACCACGACCCAGCGCCAGAACTCGGCCCGCGTGGCTCTCCCGGTGAAGGTGGCGTATTTGGACAGAACCGAGTTGACGGCCTCGCCGAAGGTCATCGCCGCGGACCTTTCGCTTGCCTGTCGGCAATGAGGCCGACCATCTCGTACATGATTGCCGCCGCCACCATCGCCGTGATGTGATTGGGCTGGTCCTTGGTTGGCATGAGGCAGACGACGTCGCCGCCGATCACGTCCTTGCCGCGCATGGCGCGCAGGATGCGGGTGACCTCGTCCATGGTCCAGCCGGTGACCGCCGGCTCCAGGTTGGAGACGCCGGGCGCGACGGAGGGGTCGAGGCAGTCGAGGTCGAAGGTGATGTAGAGCGGTCCGTCGCCGATCCGCTCCTTGATGATCGCGATGGCCTTTTCGGCGCCGATGGTGCGGTAGCGCTCCATGGTGATGACCTCATAGCCGAGATCGTAAGAGAGCTTGAGCCAGTCGCGGCCGCGCGGGTTGCCGCGCATGCCGATCTGGACGCTGCGGCTCGGGTCGACATTGCCCTGGCGCACGAGATAGGCAGCCCAGTTGGCCGCCGATTTGCGGGCGCCCATCCAGTGGTCGAGGTTTTCATAGGCATCGGTGTGGGCGTCGAGATGAAGAAGCGCCGCCTTGGCGCCGCCGGTGAGCCGGGCGTCGCGTCCGGCGATCGCCTGGACGATCGCGCCGGTGATGCCATGATCGCCGCCGATCGATACCGGACGCGCCCCGGCCTGACCGATATTTCGGAAAAAGGCCGAGATCCGCTCGACGCTGCGCTCATTGTCGCCGGCCTCGGGCAGCGGGACGTCGCCGAGATCGTTGACGCGGCAGGACGTCCACGGATCGAAGTCGAAGGCGGCGTGAAAGCGCCGGGCGGTGGCCGAGACGTTGCGCACGGCGCGCGGGCCGAGATGCTGGTCGCGCTCGGTCGAGTTGTTGCCGGCCGCGTGCGGCACGCCGACCAAGGCGATGTCGCAATGGCTCGGGTCGGGATCGAAGGGGGCACGGAACAAGGTCGGTATGCCCCACCAATAGAGCAGGCCGAGCTGGGCCTGGTCGGTTGCTTCGTCATGCGCCATGCGGGCTACTCCTTCGGATTGGCCATCGCGATCAATATGTCGCCGTGGCAGGGACCGGGCGGGCACCAGCAGGCGAGGTCCTTGCCGCGCAGCGCGCCCAGCGCGCGACGCAGCTCGCGCGCCTTCGGATCATCGCCGATGATCCATTCGCCGAACCGACGGACGCATTCTTCGCGCGTGCCATCGACGCCGATCCGGAACGGGTTGCCCCATTTGGTGGGGCGCGAGACGATCGCTGTGTTGGCCGGCAAGCGCCAGCCCTTGGTTCGCCTGAGCTGGATGCGCTTCGGCCGGCGGGCGGTCATCGGTCACTCGCGATCATGCTTGTGCGGCACGTCGGTGCAGTGGTTCCGCTCGATCTGGATGGTGGCATGGTCGATGGCGAAATCGCTCGCCAGAACGCTCTGCATGCGATGGAGCACGTCGTCATGATCGGCATATTCGGCAATGGCGGCGTGAAGGGTGACGAGGCGCCGCTCGGGTGTCAACGACCAGGCATGAACATGGTGGATGTCGAGGACGCCCGGAATGCGCGACGGCAGCTCGCGGCGCAGCACGGCGACGTCGAGACCTTCCGGCGTCCCCTCCATCAGCACATGCCATGATTGTCCAAACAGCAGCCAGGCGCCGCGCAGGATCAAGAGGGCGACCAGCACCGACAGGATCGGATCGATCGGCATCCACCCGGTGAAGAGGATGACGACCGCCGCGACGATGGCCGCCGCCGAGCCGAGAAGGTCGCCCAGCACATGCAGCAACGCGCCCCTGATGTTGAGGTTGTCGCGGCTCGCGCCATGCAGGATGAGATAGGCGGCGATGTTGACGGCGAGGCCGAGCGAGGCGACCAGCAGCATGGGGCCGCCGAGTACCTCGACCGGGCTGCGCAGGCGGGCGATCGCCTCGGTGACGATCCAGATGGCGACCACGAACAGTGCGGCGCCGTTGATCAGGGCGGCCAGCACCTGGAAACGGGCATGGCCGTAGGAGCGGGCCGGCGTCGCCGGCCGTCGGCTGACCCGGAAGGCGTGCCAGGCGAGTCCGAGCGCCGCCGCATCGGTGAGCATATGGCCGGCATCGGCGAGCAGCGCCAGCGAGCCGGAAAGCAGGCCGCCGACCACCTCCGCCACCATGAAGCCGACGGTCAGCACCAGCGCCCACAGGACGCGATGCTCATTGCCATGCTCGTGATGTGCGTGCGCCGTCATCGCCCGTATTCTGCCGCGGCAGTGCGGAAACTCACAGCCCGGGGCCTGCGTAGCTCATATGGATGCATCCAACGATGTTTAACGGAAGGATTCCCCGATGACCATGAGGATCGTGTTTGCGATGCTCGCCACCCTTGTGCTGGCATCCGCAGTCACCCCGGCCTCCGCCGGCTTCAGGTTCACCCGCCCGGACAAATGGCAGTGCGCCTATGGCCATGGGTCGGTCTGGCATTATGGCGACACGGTGCAATGGAAGCCCGATGCGCGCTCGACAGCGCTCAGATCCTGCCGCTCGCGCTCGCCGACCTGCCAATTTCTCGGCTGCTTCCGCAGGCAGTAGCTTAGGCAGTAGCTTAGGCAGTAGGCAGTAGGCAAGTGCTCGCTCACGGCCTACTGCCTATCTGCCGACTGCCTATTTCAGTGCCTCGATGGTCACCCTGCCCATCTCGGCCGTGCCGTACAGCCGGCCGGAGGATTGGGAGTAAAGCTTGAGGCAGGGTAGGCGCTTGTCGGCCGAGACCGCACATTCCACCGCCAGCACGAGACCCTGGCGATCCTTCGGGTCCATTGTCATCCACAACTTGTCGGCCACGCCGATCTCCATGCATTGCGGTGACCGCCTGTTCTTCAGGGCGCTGAGCTGGTTGGAATCGATCAGGGATTGCACCATGCCGAGAGGGCAGGTCGTCGAAACGACACTCGACATGGCGGGCCTGGCACTCTCGGTATTCGCCTTGGGATCACGGGCGATGAACGACACAGCGATCACGGCGATGAGGACGAGCAGAAGTCCCAAGCAGCCTTTCAGCAGTGCATCCATCGTTGACCTGCCAGAACCGTTGCGCGAGTAGTGTAGTCCGTGGCAACGCCATGATTAATAGGGAGTGAACGTGGCATTCAGTGGGTATTCTGCCGAACATCGCCAAGGTTATGTCGATCGAGAGGATTTCCAATGACCAGACTAGTCGGATTGGCGATCTTGGGCTTGCTGTCGGGCGGGCTGGCTACGGCTGCGCAGGCGCTCGATTTCAAGGATTATCCTGATAATTGGGTCTGCGCATACGGATATAATGCCGGCGGCAAGATGGTCTGGGTCTATGGCGACACGGTCCAGTGGAAACCCGATGCGATCTCCTCGGCGCAACGGGCCTGCCGCGCCAGATCGGGAAAGTGCGTGTCGATGGGCTGCTTCCGGCGGCTCTAGCGCAGCGATTCGCGGTAGCGCCGCAATCCCTCGCGCAAGGAAACCTGTGGCCGGTAGCCGAGGTCTCGCTCGGCGTTGGCGAGCGCAAAACCAGCCGGTCCAATGGCGGCGTCGCCGGGGCGGGTGAAGGTGATGGCGGTTTCCGGGGCCATTGCACGCAACGTTTCTGCGACATTCTCCATCGGAAGGCCGGCGCCGGCCGAGATATTGTAGACCAGCCGGGGGAGAGCGGGTGATCGAGCGGCGGCGAGGAGGCCCGCGACCACGTCCTCGATGAAGACATAGTGGGTCATCTCCGAGGGCGCGCCTTCGACTGCTAAAGGACGACGATCGAGGGTCGCCCGCACCAAATCCTCGAGAGTCGTCGGCGTCCGGCGTCCGGGCCCATAGACCCAGGCCAGGCGCAGCGCCACGGCGGCAATCCCGTGCTCCCGTCCGTAGCCGATCATCGCCTGCTCGGCAGCAACCTTGCTCGCGCCATAGAGCGACAGGGGATCGGGCGGCGTATCCTCGTCGATCGTCAAGCCGTTCATCGCGCCATAGACCGAGCAGGAGGAGCAGAGAAGGAAGCGCCCCGTCCTCTGCCGCCGCACGGCTTCGAGCAGATGCGCCGTCCCCAGAACATTGATGCGCCAGATGTCGAGTGGTCGGTCGGCCATGACCATCGGTCCGGAGACGGCCCCGCAATGAATGATCGTGTCGAACCGCTCGCGATCGAACAGCTTGTCGACCTGCCGCGGATCGGTGATGTCGCACGCGCGAAAACCGGCGCTATCCGTCGCGCCGCCGCCCCGGTCGCTCTCCGAGACGGTCTCGCCGTCGCGCAGCAGGGCCCCGGCCAGCGCGGCACCGATGAAGCCCCGCGCGCCGGTGACCAGGACATGCCCCAGGCGGCGTTGCGATGCTGAACGGCTGGTCATCGGACGGTCGGCAGCTTGTAACAAATGTTAGAGGCGTGATACTACTGCTTCTCTTTATAACATCAAGACGCGCCCGTCCTGCGAGGCGTGCGGATGACAGGGAGAGCCAGGTGGGTGGCCGCGAGGCGCTGCTCGAAGTCGTCGGGCTCAGGAAGAATTTCGGCGGCGTGCGGGCGCTGGAGAAGCTCGACCTGACGATCGCCGCAGGCGAGCTCGTCGGCCTGATCGGTCCGAACGGCTCCGGCAAGACGACAGCCTTCAACCTGCTGACAGGCGTGCTGAAGCCGAGCGGCGGCCGCATCGTCTTTCGCGGGCAAGAGGTCGCCGGCAACCGTCCCGAGCACAATGCGCGCCTCGGCATGGCGCGGACCTTTCAGAATATCAGGCTGTTTCGCGACCTGCCGGTCGTCGACAATGTCGCGGTCGGGGTCCATATGCGGCATGGCGCGGGGTTCTGGCCGACCATCCTGCGTTTTCCGGCGGCGCACCGCTCGGAGGCGGCGATCCGCGAGCGTACGCTCGAGGTGCTGGAGATCCTCGATCTCGAGGCGCGCTCGGATGATCTCGTGTCGAGCCTTCCCTATGGCGACCAGCGCAAGGTCGAGTTCGCGCGGGCGCTCGCGAGCGAGCCGTCGCTGCTGCTGCTCGACGAGCCCTCGGCCGGCATGAACCCGCTGGAGACGGCAGAGCTCGGCGCCACCATCGCGCGGCTCCACCGCGAGCTCGGCCTCACCATCATTCTGGTCGAGCACGACATGAAGATGATCATGACGCACTGCCAGCGCATCCTGGTGATGCATCAGGGCCGCATCCTGGCGGAGGGCCCGCCCGAGCAGATCCAGCAGGATCCGCGCGTCATCGAGGCCTATCTCGGCCGCCGCCGCGAGGGTGCCCATGCTGTGGCTTGAGGACGTTCATGTCCGCCGCGGCGGCACGCATGCGCTGCGCGGCATCGACCTCGAGGTGCAGCGTGGCGAGATCGTCGCGCTGATCGGCGCCAACGGAGCCGGCAAGACGACGACGCTGCTCGCGATCTCCGGCCTGCTGCGCTGCCAGCAGGGGCGGATCGCCTTCGCGCCGGAAGCAGAGCGGCTCGACATCGCGCGGATGCGGGCCGAGCGGATCGTCGCGGCCGGCATCTCCCATTGCCCGGAGGGGCGGCAGATCTTCGGCAATCTGTCGGTCTCGGAGAACCTGATGGTCGGTGCGTATCTGCGCGGCGACCGCGGCGGCATCGAGCGGGACCTCGCAGCGGTTCACGGGCTCTTTCCGATCCTGGCGACGCGGGCGGCGCTGCCCGGCAACCGGCTGTCGGGCGGCGAGCAGATGATGCTGGCGATCGGCCGCGCCCTGATGAGCCGGCCCAAGCTCCTGCTGCTCGACGAGCCATCGCTCGGCCTGGCGCCGCAGCTGGTCGAGCAGATCTTCGACATCTTGCAGCGGATACGCGACGAGGGAACGGCGGTGCTGCTGGTCGAGCAGAACGCCGCCATGGCGCTCGATCTCGCCGATCGCGCCTATGTGCTGGAGACCGGCCTCATCAAGCTTGCCGGCGACGGCAAGGCGCTCGCTCGGAATGTCGATGTGCAGCGCGCCTATCTGGGAGTGGGACCATGACCAGCGCCTACGTCCTGGAGCAGATCATCAACGGCATCATCCTCGGCAGCATGTATGCGCTGATCGCCATCGGTTTCTCGTTGATCTACGGCATCGTGCGGCTCATCAACTTCGCGCATGGCGACATCGTCACCATCGGGGCCTTCGCGATGCTGGGGAGCGTCGTCGCCCTCAACGCCCCATTCTGGCTCTCGGTGATCATCGTGCTCATCGTCGGCGCCGGCGTCGGCATGCTGATCGAGCGGATCGCCTTCCGGCCGATGCGCGGGGCGCCGCAGGTGACCGGCTTCATCGCCTCGCTGGCGGTGGCGATCATCATCGAGAATCTCGGGATCATGACGCTGACCGCACAGCCGCGGAATTTCATCGTGCCGGCCTGGCTCGGCACATTCATCCCGCTCGGCCCGCTACAGGTCCGCGCCATCGATCTCGCGATCGTCATCATGGCGATCGTCCTCATGGCGGCGCTGGCGCTGTTCGTGCGCTTCACCAAGGTCGGCATGGCGATGCGGGCGACGGCCGAGAACTACAATGTGGCGCGGCTGATGGGCATCAATATCGACCGCATGATCATGCTGGCCTTCGCGATCGGCAGTGCGCTCGCTGCCGCGGCCGGACTGATGTGGGGCAGCAAATACAGCCAGATCAGCCCGCTGATGGGCCTCATTCCCGGGCTTAAGGCGTTCGTCGCAGCGGTCATCGGCGGGGTCGGGTCGATCAGCGGCGCGATGCTCGGCGGCTATGTGCTCGGGCTCGCGGAGGTGCTGTTCGTCGGACTGCTGCCGCCGGAATACTCCGGCTACCGCAACGTCTTCGTCTTCACCACCCTGATCGTGATCCTGCTGGTCATGCCGAACGGCCTGCTCGGCCGCAGCACCGAGGAGCGGGCGTGATGGAGCGACGCGCGTCCTGGCTCGCCGCGCTCGCCGCCGCCCTCGTCGGCGCGGTGCTGGTCTATGGCGCGACGGCGACGCTCGATCCCTATCTCCTGTCGATCGTCGCCTTTGTCGGCATCAACATCATTCTGGCGGTGAGCCTCAACATCACCAACGGCTTCACCGGCCTGTTCTCGCTCGGCCATCCGGCCTTCATGACGGTCGGCGCCTATGTCACGGCGATTCTGACGCTGCTGCCGGCGCGCAAGACCCGCCTGCTGCCGGACCTGCCGGCGGCGATCTCGCATATGCAATGGCCGTTCCTGCCGGCGTTGATCGCCGGCGGCCTCGTCGCGACGCTCGTCGCGGTGGTCGTCGGCTTCCCGGTGCTGCGGCTGCGCGGGCATTATCTGGCGGTTGCGACGCTCGGGCTCATCTTCATCATCCAGGGGCTCGCCACCAATCTCGACGGCTATACGCGCGGTGCGCTCGGCCTCAACGGGCTCCCGGAGCTCACCAATCTGTGGTGGGTCTACGGCTTCGTGCTGGTAACGCTCTATGTCTGCTGGACGCTCAAGCATTCCTCGCTCGGGCGCACCATGCTGGCGATCCGCGAGAACGAGCTGGCGGCCGCCTGCCTCGGCGTGAAGATCACCCGGACGCGAATCCTGTCGTTTGCGCTGGGCGCGTTCTTCGCGGGCGTCGCCGGTGGATTGTGGGCGCATCTCGTCACGCTGGTGACGCCGACCTCCTTCACCTTCCTGCTGGCGTTCCAGCTCGTCGTCATGGTGGTGCTGGGCGGCAGCGGCAGCATCACCGGGGCGGCGATCGCGGCGGCGGTGCTGACGATCGCGACCGAAATGCTGCACCCGGTCGAGGAGGCGGTCGGCCTCTACGGCTTGAGCCAGATGCTGCTCGCCGTCGCCGTGCTCATGGTTCTCATCTTTCGGCCGAAAGGCCTCTTCGGAATGGCCGAGCCCGATCTCCTTGGCTGGATCGGGAAAATGCACGGCCACCAGCCGACCCGTACCGGGTCGAAATGCCATAGGGAGGTGTGATTATGAAGTCGATGCTATCGAGAATGATGACGGTCGCTGCCGTCATCGGCCTGGTCACGGCCGCGCCCCTCGCCAGGGCAGCCGATCCGATCAAGATCGTGGCGCTGTACAACCTCAGCGCCGGCGGCCTTGCGTCGATCGACGGACCGTCGCTCAACGGCGCCAAACTGATGGCGAAGCAGATCAACGATGCCGGCGGCCTGCTCGGCGGGCGCATGATCGAGCTCACCGCCATCGACACCAAGAACGACCAGAAGGAGGCGGCAACCGGTGCCAAGCGCGCCGTCTCGATGGAGGGCGTGGTCGCCGGCATTGGCCATAGCGACACGACATTCGCGCTGGCCTCGGCGCCGCTGTTCCAGGCGCAGGGCATTCCGTTCGTGACGTCGGGCGCCACCTCGCCGGACCTGCCGGACATGGTCGGGAGCCAGATGTTCCTCGCCTGCTTCGCCGACGACGTCCAGGCGCATGCGATGGCCGAATATGCCTACAACACGCTCGGCGTGAAGAACATCGTCATGTGGACCGACAACGCCATGGACTACACCAAGGGCCTGTCGAAATACTTCCAGGATCGCTTCACCCAGCTCGGCGGCAAGGTGCTGCTCAACGACGTCTACATGACCGAGGACAAGGATTTCTCGGCGCTGGTGTCGCGGCTCAAGGCCAACCCGGACGCGCAGGCGCTGTTTGCCTCCTCGGGGCCCGACACCGCCGGCATCATCATCAAGCAGGTCCGCGAGGCGGGGATCAAGCTGCCGATCCTCGGCGGCGACGGCTATGACACCGACCTCATCTCGACGGTGCCGGGGCCGGACCTGTCGGATAATGTCTATTTCACCACGCACGCCTATGTCGGCCTCGACACGGGCACGGCCAATGCGTTCCGCGAGGCCTATCAGAAGGCCTATGGCAACCCGCCGGAGAACGCCTTCGCGGCGCTCGGCTACGACGCCATGGGGCTCGTCGCCGATGCGATCAAGCGCGCCGGCTCGACCGATCCGGCAGCGATCACCAAGGCGCTCAACGAGACCTCCGACTATGCGGCGGTCACCGGCAAGATCGCCTTCAAGAACGGCAGCCGGATCCCGAGCAAGCCGGTCGCCATCATGTATGACGACCATGGCAAGGTGAACCTGAAGTCCACGGTGACACCGGAAGGCTGACCGTAGAACCGTCTTTGCCGCAGGCGGGACGTCGTCCCTGCCTGCGGCAACGGCGAAGCGATGACCCTCGATTTCGACAGCGTGATGTCATGAGCCGATTGCTTGGCCCCGACGATCCCGAGCCGGTGATCCTGCAGAATATCGCAGGGCGCTCGCCGATCGTATTCCTCTCCGATCATGCCGGTCTGACGATCCCGCGGCGCCTCGAAAGGCTCGGCCTGAGCGAGACCGAGCTCGAGCGGCACATCGGTTGGGACATCGGCATTTACGGCGTGACCTCTCGACTTTCGGATCTCATCGATGCGGCCTATGTGGGCCAGCCCTATTCGCGGCTGGTGATCGACTGCAACCGCCGGGTCGGCTCGTCGCAATCGATCATGGCGCGCAGCGACGGGACCGACGTCCCGGGAAATCGCGGGCTGAGCGATGCCGACAAAGCGGCGCGCGAGGTCGAGATCATGCGGCCGTACCACCAGGCGATCGACCGGCTGCTGGATCAGCGCCAGGCGGCGAAGATGCCGACGGCGATCGTCTGCATGCACAGCTGCACGCCGCGCCTTGCGGCCGACATGAAGTTCCGGCCCTGGCACATCGGCGTCATTGCGCATCGGGACTGGCGCCTCGGCGAGCCATTGCTGGCGCTGCTCGCGGACGAGCCGGAGCTCTGCGTCGGGCGCAACGAGCCCTACAATGTCGACATCGCGGTGGACTACACCGTGCCGGTCCACTGCGAGGGCAGGGGACTGCCCTATGTCGAGATCGAGATCCGTCAGGATCTGATCGGCGAGGCGGCCGGCCAGCAGGAATGGGCGGAGCGCCTGGCGCGCATCCTGCCGCGTGCGGTCGATCGGTCGGGAGTGCTCGGCGCATGAGGCGTGGTGCATCGCCATCGATCGAGCGTGGCGAGTCCCGGGACAGAGCCCCGGAAGCCCGTCCGATCGCCGAGCGCGTGCGACGCGGCCTGCATGGCTACACGGCGGCGGAGCAACGGGTTGCCCGGGCGCTGCTCGACCATTATCCGGTGGCGGGGCTCGAGACGGTGGCCCGCTTCGCGGAGCGCGCGGGCACCAGCGGCCCGACCATTCTGCGCTTCGTCCAGCGGCTCGGCTTCGCCAGCTATGCGGCGTTCCAGAATGCGCTTCGCAGCGAGGTGCAGAGCCAGCTGCAGAGTCCGCTAGCGCGCTATGCGGCGCGGCCGAGCTGGGGCGACGGCAGCGATATCCACGAGCGGGTCGGACTGGCGATCTGCAGCAATATCGAGCGGGCGCTTCGCGGGGTGCCGAGCAAGGACTATGCCGAGATCACGCGGCTGATCTGCGATCCGGGGCGGGCCGTGTTCTGCCTGGGCGGTCGCTTCACCCATCTGCTCGCCACCTATTTCCATCATTGCCTGCGCGAGCTCAGGCCGGGGGCGCGGCTGGTCGGCGAGGGCAGCGCCAGCTGGGCCGACTATCTGCTCGACGTCAGGCGCGGCGACGTGCTGGTGGTGCTCGATTTCCGGCGCTATCAGCGCGACGTTCTGGAATTCGCCAGCGGTGCCGCGGCGCAGGGCGCGGCGATCATTCTCGTGACCGACATCTGGAACTCGCCGATCGCCGCGCTGGCGAAGCATGTGATCGCCTGCCCGGTCGAGGTGCCGACCGCGTTCGACAGCGCGGTCGGTGGTCTCGCGGTGGTCGAGGTGCTGATCGCCCTTGCGGTCGAGCGCCTCGGCGAAGGCGCAAAGCGGCGGATCGAGACGCTCGAGGTGCTGCGTCAACCCTTCCATCTCGAAAGCGCACCGCTCGGTGCCAACCGAAAAACGGCCGGAAACGGCAAATCAAGGAGGTCCGCACGATGAATCGCGAACCGCTGACGATGTTCGTCTATTCCGACATCTCGGGACAGCTGCGCGGCAAGGGGTTTCCCACCCGCCATCTGGAGAAGCGCCTGAAGAGCGGTGTCGGCTGGACTCCGACCAACCTCATGTTCACGCCGCTCGGCCTGATAGCCCCGTCGCAATGGGGTCCTTATGGCGATGTGATGATGATGCCCGCCCGCGATGCCGAGGCCAATGTCGATTTCGCCGACGGACAGGCGAAGGAGCACTTCTTCCTCTGCGACATTCTCGAAACGGACGGCACGCCATGGGATTGCTGCCCGCGCACGCTGCTGCGCAACGCGGCGGCCGATCTCCGCCGCGAGACCGGCATCGTGATGCGGGTCGCCTATGAGCACGAGTTCGGCTACTCCGGCGGCAATGGCCGCGAAGGGCATATGTATGCACTCGACGCCGTCCGCCAGCATGGGAGCTTCGGCGAGGTGTTCCTGTGGGCGCTCGATCAGTGCGGCGTCGAGGCCGACGGGTATCTCGCCGAGTTCGCCCATGACCAGTTCGAGGTGACCTTTCCGCCCGAGGAACCGCTCGTCGCCTGCAACAAGGCGATCATGGTGCGCGAGATGGCGCGCGCCACGGCGATGCGTTTCGGCCACAAGGTGACGTTCACGCCGCGCGTCTCGACCACCGGCATCGGCAACGGGCTGCATATCCATATGAGCCTGTGGGACGAGGCGGGCAGGCCGCTGAGCCATGATGCCAAGGGTCCTTACGGCGTCAGCGCGACGGCGGGCAAGTTCCTCGCCGGCATCCTGCAGCACATGCCGGCGCTGTGCGCCTTCACGGCGCCGACCCCGGTCTCCTATCTCCGCATGGTGCCGAACACCTGGAGCGCCGCCTGGTCCAATATCGGGTTCCGCGACCGCGAGGCGGGCATCCGGATCTGCCCGACCTTCGCCACTTCGGACAGGAGCGAGGCCGAGCAGTTCAATTTCGAGTACCGGGCCGCCGATGCCACCGCCAATCCCTATATTCAGCTCGCGGTGCTGCTGCGGGCCGGTCTCGAGGGCTGTCGTCGCAACTTGCCGCTGCCCGAGCCGACGCTCAACCTGGAATCGGGGAGCCTCTCGGAGGCCGAGCGTAGGAAGCGCGGCATCGTCCGGCTGCCGACCAATCTCGGCGAAGCGCTGGCGGCGCTCGATGCCGACGAGACGGTGCAGGGCTTTCTGCCGCCGCGTTTCCTCACCGCCTATCGCGATGCCAAGCGGGCGGAGCTCGACTTCGCCAAGGATTTCGACGGCGAGGAGCTCTGCCGCCGCTATCTCGAAGTCTATTAGAGGATGAGACAATGAAGGAACGCAAGGAAGACGCCGCCGTTACCCGCGAAGGTCCATTCGATCCCAAGCGCACCTGCCTTCTCCTGGTCGACACGCAGAACCATGTGTGGAACCCCGCGGTGGCGAGGAGCGAGCCTTATTTCGATCGACAATTGCGCGAGGTGGTGCTGCCGAACCTCAAGGCGCTGATCGCTGCCTTCCGCGGCGCCGGAGCGGAGGTGATGTACACCGTGATCGAGAACCTCACGGCGGACGGGCGCGACCGCAGTCTCGACTACAAGCTGTCGCGGTTCTTCGTCCCCAAGGGCTCGTGGGATGCGAAGGTGCTGGAGATGCTGGCGCCGGGCGATGACGAGATCGTGCTTCCCAAGACCTCGTCAGGGCTCTTCAACTCGACCAATGTCGCCTATCTGCTGCGCAATATCGGCATTGACACCCTGGTGGTCACCGGCTTCCTGACCGACCAATGCGTCGACCACACGGTGCGCGATGCCGCCGACCAGGGCTTCTACCCGATCTGCGTCACCGATGGCTGCGCCACGCACTCCCAGGAGCGTCACGACCATGCGATCGAGCTGTTCAAGGGCTATTGCCGGCGCATGACCACCGCCGAGACTCTCGCCTGGATCGGCCGGAACAGATGAGCGACGGTCGGGCCATGGGCAAGCTCGCGGGCCGCGTCGCCGTGGTGACCGGGGCGGGTTCGGGAATCGGCGAGGGGATCGCCCTCACTTTTGCCGAGGAGGGTGCCGA
>JBEVJH010000092.1:0-4329 GCA_040510355.1 Aestuariivirgaceae bacterium | reverse complement strand
GCACGCTGCCGTTCATGCTGGTCATCGATCCCCGCATCCCGGCGACCTCGGTGCCGGAGTTCATTGCCCACGTGAAGGCCAATCCCGGCAAGCTCAGCTATGCCAGCAGCAACGCCACCGGCCTGGTCGCCGGTGCCACCCTCAAGCGGCTGGCCGGCCTCGACCTCGTCCACGTGCCGTACCGAGCCTCCCCGCAGGCGATCAACGACGTGATGACGGGACGCATCGCGATGATGTTCGTCGACTTCGCGCTCGGCTCACCACAGGCCAAGGCCGGCAATGTGCGTGCGCTCGCGGTGACCACCAAGGAGCGCAGCGCGCTGCTGCCCGACGTGCCGTCGATGACCGAAGCCGGGCTGCCCGCGCTCGATCTCGTCCCCTGGAACGCGATCTTCGCGCCGGCGCAGACGCCCCGGCCGATCGTCGAGCGCCTCAACGGGGAGCTGCGCCGGATCATCGCCGATCCCTCCGTCAAGCAACGGCTGGCGGCAATCGGCTTCGATGCCTTTTCGAGCACGCCCGAGGAACTGGACGCCTTCGTGCGCGAGGACCTGGCGAAGTGGACCAAATGGGTCAAGGACGCCGGAATTCAGCCCGAATAGGCGGCTAGGTCCCATGGAAATCGCGCGGGGGATCGTGTAGACACCCCCGCGACACCCTATATGACACGGGAGCGAACGGCGGGGGCCGTTCCCTGAGCGAATTCGAGCAGGCCTATGCAACACGTCGTCATAGTTGTGCATCTGATGCTGGTCCTGGCCATGATCGGCGTCGTGCTGCTGCAGAAGTCGGAAGGGGGCGGGCTCGGCATCGGCTCGACCGGCGGCTTCATGTCGAGCCGCGGCACCGCCAACGTGCTCACCCGGGCGACCGCTTTCCTGGCGCTCGGCTTCTTCGCCACCAGCCTGATGCTGTCGATCCTGTCCGGCTACGACCGCAAGCCGAAATCCATCATCAATAGCGGCGCGCCCGCCGGCCAGCAGGCGCCGGGCGTGCCGGCGCCGCCCGGGCAGGGCGGCGGCGTGCTCGATACCTTGCGCCAGCAGGAGCAGGCGCCGGCCGGGCCGCAGGTGCCGCGGTCGCAGTAACCTTCCGAGGGGGGCCGGGTGACCGGCCCCTTCGCTTTTGGGGGGTGCTGGTGGACCGGCGAATGGCCAGCCCAGAACTCACATCAAGACGTCGTCGTAACTATTTGTAGGACCATGCAGACCTCTCGATATGTGAAAACCGCATGGAATCCCCGCGGGGGCGCCTTTCACCCCTCGTCGAATCGCCGCCCGCGCGCTAAACGGTAGGTCCCATGGCGCGGTACATCTTCATCACCGGCGGCGTGGTCTCCTCCCTCGGCAAGGGTCTCGCGTCCGCGGCGCTCGGCGCGTTGCTGCAGGCGCGCGGCTACCGGGTGCGGCTGCGCAAGCTCGACCCCTATCTCAACGTCGATCCGGGCACGATGTCGCCCTATCAGCACGGCGAGGTCTTCGTCACCGACGACGGCGCCGAGACCGATCTCGACCTCGGCCATTACGAGCGCTTCACCGGCCGTCCGGCCACCCGCCAGGACAACATCACCACCGGGAGGATTTACCAGGAGATCCTCGCCAAGGAGCGGCGCGGCGACTACCTCGGCGCCACCATCCAGGTGGTGCCGCACGTCACCAACGCCATCAAGGATTTCATCCGCGAGGGCAATGAAGGCTACGATTTCGTGCTGTGCGAGATCGGCGGCACCGTCGGCGACATCGAGGGCCTGCCGTTCTTCGAGGCGATCCGCCAGCTCGGCAACGATCTGCCGCGCCATCATGCGGTCTACATCCACCTCACGCTGCTGCCGTTCATCACCGGCGCCGGTGAGCTCAAGACCAAGCCGACCCAGCACTCGGTCAAGGAGCTGCGCTCGATCGGCATCCAGCCCGACATCCTGCTGTGCCGCTCGGATCGCCCGATCCCGCGCGAGGAGCGGCGCAAGCTCGGCCTGTTCTGCAATGTCCGCGAAAGCGCGGTGATCGAGGCGCTCGACGTCGACAACATCTACGCGGTGCCCGAGGCCTATCACGCCGCCGGGCTCGACGCCGAGGTTCTTGCCGCATTCGGGATCGAGACGGCGCCGCCGCCCGATCTTGCCACCTGGCGGCTGATCAACGAGCGCATCCGCAGCCCGGAAGGCGACGTGACGATCGCGATCGTCGGCAAGTACACCGGGCTCAAGGACGCCTACAAGTCGCTGATCGAGGCGCTCTCCCACGGCGGCATCGCCAACAAGGTGCGGGTCAAGCTCGATTGGATCGAGAGCGAGGTGTTCGAGCGCGAGGACACGGTTCCCTTCCTCGAGCACGTCAACGGCATCCTGGTCCCGGGCGGCTTCGGCCAGCGCGGCGCCGAAGGCAAGATCCGCGCTGCGCAGTTCGCGCGCGAGCGGCAGGTGCCCTATTTCGGGATTTGCTTCGGCATGCAGATGGCCGTGGTCGAGGCGGCGCGCAATCTCTGCGGCATCGAGGGGGCCAACTCGACCGAGTTCGGCGCCACGCCCGAGCCGGTGGTCGGGCTGATGACCGAATGGATGAAGGGCAACGAGCTGCAGAAGCGCGGCATCGAGGGCGATCTCGGCGGCACCATGCGGCTGGGCGCCTATCCGGCCATGCTCCAGCGCGGCAGCCGGGTGTCGCAGATCTACGACGGCGCAGCCGAGATCTCCGAGCGCCATCGCCACCGCTACGAGGTCAATACCGCCTACAAGGGCCGGCTCGAGCAGCACGGGATGCGGTTCTCCGGCATGTCGCCCGACGGGCTGCTGCCGGAGATGATCGAGTACGAGGACCATCCCTGGTTCATCGGAGTGCAGTTCCACCCCGAGCTGAAATCACGGCCGTTCGAGCCGCACCCGCTGTTCTCGTCGTTCATCGGGGCGGCGGTGGACCAGAGCCGGCTGGTGTAGCGGCTGATGAACGTTCGCCGGCCGTTGCCTTGGGTCGAGCTTTTCCACGAGACGGCACGTTGGTGCCATCGCTGAAGCCCGTTAGAAATCCGACTGGCGCGGCCAATTCCCGAATGCAACACATCTCGCGTTACCGCGATACGAGGCCATCCATGGCTTTTGACTGGTTGAAGCGACGAACCGGCGGTGAGATCGAACCTCGCGCTCCCAAGGAAGGCGATGCGCCTAAGACTGCGCTTCAGCAAATAATGTTCCCCTGGGGACCGGACGGCGAGATTGCCGCTAATTTGGCAATCGGGACCCTTCGGAACTCGCTGTTGAAATGGCTGAAGACCGATCGGGGCGTCCACGCAGAGACGTTGATGGTCGTTATCGGGGCAATTGCCGGCTTCGCTGCGCAGAACGCGGTTTGGCAAACGGTCGCAAGGTCAGGCAAAGCCGTGCGACAACTCGATCCCGCTAACGTACATGCAGATGGTAGCTTCCTCTTTGTCGTATCTCGCTCTGGAGAGAAGTTCTATGTCGGCGAGCTGTTGAACGGTTACCTCGCCCCCGAGGCTGGAGCCGGAGCGGCCATCAAGTATCCGCTTTGGAACTTAATCGCTGCTACCGCTCTGGAAGCTGGCGTCTCCATTTCCGACCTTCCAGACCTCAGGGAGATGTTCCGTTACGTCTCCAAGACTGTGGGTACGGATGCATTCGGGGTTGTCCGAGCAGAAGCCGGACATCAGCCGGGCCTGAGCGCACGCCAAGCGCTCAAGATATATTGGCCGTACGCCAAGTTCATTTTAGGCCGCGCGGATGAGCTCTTGAGTCGTACTGAGGGGCTCGGTGCCGAGCGAACCAGTGTGGCGCCCGAGCACTGGCCTATCGTCGTCGCGCTCGTTGCAAAGCAGCTGATTACTCTAGCGAAGGATACACTCAATCCGAGGCTGAGCGTGGCGCTGATCATGGAAGCCGCTATCGCTGCGTCCAAAGTGGACCCGGAGACGGTCCCACAAAGCATGCCGCAGCCCTTATCTTGATCTCATAAGCTCCGATTGCCTTTCTCCACGCTGCCGCTAACGTCTGTCGCCTCGAAATCGCGAGGAGAGGCGACAATGATCTATGAGCTGCGCATCTATCACTGCGTCACCGGGCGGCTGCCCGCCCTGTTGAAGCGGTTCGAGAGCACGACCTTGGAGCTTTGGAAGCGGCATGGCATCCGGCAAGCCGGATTCTGGACGGTCATGGTCGGGGACGGCGGCAACCAGGACCTCCATTACCTGCTGGCCTGGGAATCGCTCGCCGAGCGCGAGGCCAAGTGGAACAAGTTCGCGAGCGACCCGGAATGGCTCGCCAAGCGCGCCGAAAGCGAGCGCGACGGACCGATCGTCGCCTCGATCAAGAACATGTTC
>JBEVJH010000091.1:0-2539 GCA_040510355.1 Aestuariivirgaceae bacterium | reverse complement strand
GGCCATCGAGAGTGCATCGCTGCACGATTCCATGAGGCGTTTTCAGGCGGCTCTGCCGCCGCTCAACCCGGCTCTGCCGCAACAGGAGGCTTCAAATGGCGGAAAGCTTGCATGATCGTGTCGTCGAATTCATCGCCCGCACCCGCTTCCCCTTCGCCGGCCAGACGACATGGCCGGAAGATTATGTGACACTCACCAATGTGCCGACCCGACGGCGGAGGATCACCGGGGCGGCAGGCGAGCATTTTCCCGATATCGTGATCGTCGATGGAACGGGGCGGGTGCGCGAGATCGGCGAGATCGAGATGACGGTCAGCGCCGATGCCGTTCCGCATCTGCGCGCCGGGTCCGAGACTGCCGACGCCGACACGCCGACCGGAGTGAGGCACTTCTTCCTCTACGTCCCGGCCGGCATGGAGCCGGCAGCCCAGAAGCTTCTGGAGGACAACAGGATCAGCTATGCCGGTGTCCGAGGCTTCACTGCCGATGGCGACGGCGCCGTCAGGATCGTGCCCTTCGTCACCAAGGGCGATCCCTATGATCATCAGGTCACGGGTTAGGCACCGTCCACTCGCGACCGCGTGGCGTGTCGACATATTCGGGCCAGCGATAACCGGTCGGCGCTGCGAAGTCGGCAGGCAGCAGCGGGGCCACCCATTTCGAACCGCCGACGCCGCCGCCGGTGCGCTCCTCGAATTCGCGGCGCGCCTCTGCGAGACCCTGCGGGTCAGTCATCAGGTCGATGATCGTGGTGGCGATCACCTCCCCTGCCCTGGTCCACATCGGATCGATGCAGGCGGGAACTCCGCCCATCGCGTGGCGCACCCATGAGGGGTAACGATGACCCCCCGCCGGCTGCGCCAGCTCGGGATGGGCCACATAGAGGCGCACCGTCGGGGCGTGCCAGCTGTAGTCGACATAGTCATCCGCCGCATAGTTCAACTGCCAGGCTGGCAGCTCCCTGCGGAACGCCTCCTCGGCCTCCCAGGGCGGCGTCATCACCATGGTCTTGTCAAGAAACGGCTCGCTCATGGGCTCGAGTCCGAGATTCCTCTGCACCTCACGGGCAAAGCGCTTGGCTTCCTCGCCCCAGAGGGGAGCACCGAGTCGCTCGAAATTGCGATAGGTGACCTCCGCCATGGCGCGGTTCGGCAGGCCGGCTCGGGTCTTGGTGATCCAGGCTTTGACGACCGTGCAATGGGTCATCGCCGCGATATGGTCGGCGTTGCGGTCGAGCACGGCGAACACCGCCTCGCACATGCCGAGCGTCGGCGCGCGCAGCGAATATTGGATCTGCCCGATGGCCGGCGCAATATTGTCGGCGGCCGCCTGGCCGGCGATCGGAATGAACTCGTTGAGGCTCCAGCTGCCGGTATGCGGCAGCATCGACTCCTTCATCATCTTGGAGTTGGTGTACATCAGGCACACGGCGTCGATCGCACCAGGGGCGCGCGCCATGGCGTGAACGTGGCTTACCACCCCCGCAGCGCCGCTCTGCCAAGTCTCGGGGTTCTCGCACTCGAAACTATAGATGCGGCTCCAATAAGGTGCACAGCTGGTCTCCCAGAAGCAGCCATTGGTCAGTGCCGGGAACGAATGGGGATGGAAGCTGATCGCGGCGTCCAGGTCGCGATAGTAGCCATGGGCCGCGTGGATGGGCTTCGAGGCGCACATCTTCTCGGCCGGCTCGCCGAAGAACACCAGCGTGCCGGCGATGCCGTGCCGCTCCATGGCATGCCGGGCCGCCAGGAAGCCGGAGAACGATCCCATGCCCAGCGCGGAATGGGGATCGGTGTGGCCGGCCGCGAATTTGCTGATGCCGTCGCGGGGCTTGCGATAGGGCACCGGGGCCTGCGACTGCCCGGGCACCGCATCATACTCGGCATAGCCCGCAATGGTCGGCCCGTTGCCGTTGCGCCAGCGGGCGCAGAAGGCGGTCGGCATGCCGGCCGATCCCTGCTCGACGTCGAACCCCTCGCGCCGCAGCCGATCGACATACCATTGCGAAGAGCGATATTCGCGCCAGGACGGCTCGTGGAAGTCCCACAGGGTCATGTGATCGCGCGACAGTCCCGGCTGCTGCTCGGCCAGCCAGTCGAGCGCATCCTGCTGAGCCGCATTCCACTCGGCTTTTCTGTCCATGGCTTCAGACCTCGTCGCGGATGAGCGGCGCCGTCGAGCAGTGAAGGCCGCCGCCGCCCGATATCACCTTGTCATAGGGAATGGTGATCACCTCGACGCCATGGAGCGCCAGCCGGTCCATCGTGTGGCCGGACACCCCCTCGGGCATGATCACCCGGCCGGGCGCGACCGCCAGGCAGTTGATGACGGCGCTGTCGTCCTCGTGATGGATCTCGACAAGGTGAATCTTCATCTCCTTGAGCTTCTCGAGAAACCAGAAGGGCAGCAGCGTGATGTTGGCGAGCGCCAGGTCCTTGGCGATCATGACGAAGAGCCCGTCAATGTGAAGGCGGTAACCGGTCAAGGCGACCTTGATGAGCTCGACGCCTTGTGAGCGCAGCACCTCCTCGATCTGCCG
>JBEVJH010000090.1:0-13494 GCA_040510355.1 Aestuariivirgaceae bacterium | reverse complement strand
AGCACAGATGCGCCGCGACCGTCGTCGAGCCGATGTCGATGGCGAGGCCGAGGATCCGGTCGTGGAACCCCGGCCAGATGGCCGTGATGCCGGAAACCCCGCCGGCAAGCCGATGGTGCACGGCGCAGGTGATCTTCCATTCGCCCTGCCGCAGCACCTTCTGGAGACTGCGGATGACGCCGAGATCCGTCGTCAGCCCTTCGAGTCCCCATTGGCCTTGCAGGGCCGCAAGGACCCGCTCGAGATCGGAGGAGGGGTGGTGCATGTCGGGCTCGGCGACCTCGGCGTAATAGAGCCTGGTCGCCGGATTCATCGCGATGACCCGCGCGTCGGCGCGTTTGCGGACGACCTGCTTGTGCACCTGCGAGTCCGCTGGCACGTCGATCACCACATCGCCGAGCAGCTGGGCCTGGCAGGACAGCCGGCGGCCGGGGCGCAACCCGCGCTTCTCCTCGTAGCGCAGCTCGACGCGATTGACCGCGCTCAGGTGATCGGGGCGCGACACGATGCCGTGCTTGGCGAACTCGCCCTCCGACAGCGTCACCTGGCAGCGGCCGCAGATCGCCCGCCCGCCGCAGACGGAATCGATGTCGACGCCGAGCGAGCGCGCCGCCTGAAGCACCGGCGTGCCGATTTCGAAGCGGCCTCGCTTGCCGGAGGGCGTGAAGACGATCAGCGCGTCGCGACCGGTTGCGGCCATGAGATCGATCAGCTGCGCCGGCGCCGGCGCTCCTCGCGTTCGCGGCGCCTTGCGTCGATGTCGCTTTCGCTGGCGCTCGGCTGGCAGCTGTCGCCCGATCCGGCAGGCGCGGTCCCCGCCGCACCGGCGGCAGGTGCCGCCGGCTCGCGGAACTTGCGGATCCAGCCGAGGCAGTTGGCATCGACGCCGTTCAGCACATTGGCGCCCATGATGGCATGCATGTCCTCGTCATGCAGCGGATTCATGATCGCCGAGGTCATGCCGTGCGATGCCGCCATCGCCAGGAAGTAGCCGGTGAGGGCCCGCCGGTTGGGCATGCCGAAGGAGACGTTGGAGGCGCCGCAGGTGGTGTTGACCTTGAGCTCCTCGCGCAGGCGCCGCACCAGCCGGAAGACCTGCTGGCCGGCGGTGCCCATGGCGCCGATCGGCATGACCAGCGGATCGACGACGATGTCATGCGGCTTGATGCCGTAGTCGGCGGCGCGCTCGACGATCTTCTTGGCGACCGCGAAGCGAACGTCCGGATCCTCGCTGATGCCGGTCTCGTCATTGGAGATCGCCACCACCGGCACATTGTACTTGGCGATGAGCGGCAGGATGGTCTCGAGGCGGTCTTCCTCGCCGGTCACCGAGTTGACGAGCGGCCGGCCCTTGACCGTCTCCAGCCCGACCTTGAGCGCCGAGGGAACGGAGGAATCGATGCAGATCGGGATGTCGACGGTCTCCTGCACGATTTCGAGCGTCTGCTTGAGCAGCGGCGGCTCGCTCTCATTGGGATTGACCGCGGTGACGCCGGCATTGACGTCAAGAATATGGGCGCCCGCCCGGGCCTGTGCCAGCGCGTCGGCCCTGATGGTCTCGAAATTGCCGGCGATCATCTCGGCGGCCAGCTTCTTGCGTCCGGTCGGGTTTATCCGCTCTCCGATGATGGTGAACGGCTTGTCGAAGCCGATGATCACCTGCTTTCGCGCGGATGCAACCAGTGTGTGGGTCATGATGCTCCCCCTCTTCCTAAAGGCTCTGCGAGGCTTTCGGCTCGGCCCAGCCGCCATTGGCGATGAGCCGCTTCAAACGATCCCGATCATATCGATCGCAAATGTCGCGCTCGGCCTGCTCGGCCTCCCGGGCGAGGTCGTCGGAGACCACCGACGGGCCCTCGCGGCGCCATTCCTCGAGGTAATCGTCGGTTGCAGCGGCGCCGCTGCGCATCGCCGCCATGTCGATCGCTTCCTGGAAAACGGCGGGAAGAAGGCGCTTTTCGCTGGACCGTCCCGCCTTGACGATCACCTGGGAGGGAATGTCGCGCCAGAAAACTATGGTCAGCTGCGCCATTGGCCGGCTCGTCTTGACGTCGTCGTTGTTCGAATGCAGCTTTATATGTCTCGTGCGTATATGTCACGCCGTCGCGGCCGACCACCATGGGTCGAAATGCGACCGTTCAGCACTCATGAAGAGGTGGGAAATGGATCGACAGAGGGTCATCTCGAGCGTTGCAATCAGACGACTAACGGCGGTCGCGCTTGCGGCTGGGTTCATGGCCCTTTCACCGATTGCGCCGTCATCCGCGGCAACCTGCCCGGCGTCCGCGGTCGCCGAGCGGGCCGGGAACGCGATGATCGTGGCGGCAAAGGCCGGCTCGCCGGCAGCTTTCTCGGGCGCCCTGCGGAATTATGCCGACATGAGCTCGATCGCCCTGTTCGCCCTCGGCAAGTACAGGAAGAGCCTGCCGGCCGGCAAACAGGCCGAGTTCGTCGCGCTGACCACCGACTATGTGTCGCGCACGCTGAACGACTTCCGGCTGAAATTCCGTGCCGAGTCGATCGCCATCAGGGACTGCTCCGGCGACACCATCGAGAGCGTCATCTTCTTCCTCGGCGGCAAGGGCAACCAGCCGGTGCTGTGGCGGATCAAGGGTTCGAAGGTGGCCGACGTCAACGTCCAGAACGTGTGGCTGGCCCAGCTGCTGCGCACCAATATCACCGGCATTCTCGACAAGAACGACGGCAACTTCGGCAAACTGTTCGACGAAATGAAGAAATAGGCCGTTCTCTGGCGCTCGCCGCGCCTCAAGCCTGTCGCATCTGAACGGATTCTGGACGTTTGGACCGGGGCCGAGCCCTTTTCCTTGCTCTATCGCTCGGCGATCGCTCAATCTTGTCGAGGACCGTGCCGATGTCCGAACGCGAAGCTTCAGCAGATGCCGGCTCACGACGCGCGCGGAGATCGGGCGGCGGCGCCGAGGCGCGGCGGGCGCAGCGCGCGGGCGCCGGGCCCGGCCCGCAGCTCACCTACATCAAGCGCCAGATCCCGCTCTATGAGGTGCTGACCGAGGAAGGTCTGACCCTCATCGAGAACAATGCCGAGACCATCCTTCAGGAGATCGGCATTGACTTCCGCGACGATCCGGAGGCGCTCGATCTGTGGCGGAACGCCGGCGCCGAGGTCAAGGGCGAGCGGGTGCGCTTTCCCAGGGGGCTCGTGCGCGCGCTGATCAAGACCGCGCCGAGCACATTCACGCAACGCGCCAGGAACCCGGCCAGGAACGTCGAGATCGGTGGCCGCAACCTGGTCTTCGCGCCGGTCTACGGCCCGCCCTTCATTCGCAATCTCGATGAAGGGCGGCGCTATGCGACGATCGAGGACTTCCGCAATTTCGTGAAGCTCGCCTATATGGCGCCGGCGCTTCACCATTCCGGCGGAACGGTGTGCGAGCCGGTCGACATCCCGGTCGCCAAGCGCCACCTCGACATGGTCTATAGCCACATCCGCTATTCCGACAAGCCGTTCATGGGCTCGGTGACGGCGCCTGAGCGGGCGGACGACTCGGTCGCCATGGCCCGCATCCTGTTCGGCGAGAAGTTCGTCGACGACAATTGCGTGATGGTCAATCTGATCAACGCCAACTCGCCGCTGGTGTTCGATGCGACGATGGTCGGCGCCCTCAAGGTCTATGCCCGCGCCAATCAGGGAACGATCATCTCGCCCTTCATCCTCTCCGGCGCCATGTCGGCGGTGACGGTGATCGGGACGCTGACCCAGATCCTCGCCGAAGCCTCGGTCGGCATGGCCTTCGCCCAGCTCTGCCGCAAGGGCGCGCCGGTCATCTTCGGCACCTTCGCGAGCTCCGTGTCGATGCAGTCCGGCGCTCCGACCTTCGGCACCCCGGAGCCGGCCCATGTGCTGTTCGGCGCCGCCCAGCTGGCGCGCCGGCTCGGCGTGCCCTTCCGCTCCGGCGGGGCGCTGTGCGCCGCCAAGCTGCCCGATGCCCAGGCGGCGAGCGAGAGCTCGAACACGCTCTGGCCGACCCTGCTCGGCGGGGTGAATTTCGTCCTCCATGCCGCCGGCTGGCTCGAGGGTGGCCTGGTGTCGGGTTACGAGAAGCTGATGATCGACACCGATCAGCTGTCGATGCTCCAGCGCTTCGCCGACGGCGTCGATCTGAGCGAGAACGGCCAGGCGCTCGATGCCATTCGCGAGGTCGGCCCGGGCAGCCACTTTCTCGGCTGTGCCCACACCCAGGCCAATTTCGAGACCGCCTTCTGGCGCTCCGGGCTCGCCGACAACAACTCGTTCGAGCAGTGGCGCGACAACGGCTCGAAGGACATCGCGGTGCGCGCGAACGAGCTGTGGAAGCGCCAGCTCCGCGAGTATGAGCCGCCGCCGCTCGACCCGGCGATCGACGATGAGCTCCAGGCCTTCATGGCCAAGCGCAAGGCAGTGCTGCCGGACGGCGTGTCCTGACCGAGATTGGCAGCCGCAAGCTGCCGATGCATTGCAACCTGTTCACTTTGCGCGAGTTTGCCGCAGTGCTACCGTCTGCAACATTCGCGACCGAGACAGCCCCAGGCCCTGGCGCCCTCGGAGCATCACCAATTGGGCCGATTTGCCCATGGGAGGAAATGGAATGTCCGACAAAGAACACATCTGGATTCCGCGGCTGAAACAGCAGCTGGCCGATCGCCTGATCGGGCGGCGCGAGTTCATCCGCTATTCGGCCCTGCTCGGAATGTCGGCGGGAGCGGCCTATATGTGGGCCGGCAAGATCACCGGCCAGCCGATCGCCCCGCCGGCTCGCGCCGCCGAATTGCCCAAGGGTGGTGTCGTCAAGATCGCGATGCGGGTGCCCAAGCTCGACAACCCTCATACCTATTCCTGGATTTATGATTCCAACGTGGTGCGCCAGTCCAACGGCTATCTGACCCGCACCGGCGTCGACAACGTCACCCGCCCGGCGCTCGCCTCGAAATGGGAGGCCTCCGAGGACCTCAAGGCCTGGACCTTCACCATCGCCGACATCAACTGGCACGACGGCCGCCCGTTCACCGCCGAGGACGCTGCCTGGAACATCAAGCATTGCCTCGACGAGGCGACCGGCTCGTCGGTGCTCGGCCTGATGAAGGGCTACATGCTCAAGGAGGTCGACAAGGGCAAGAAGGACGACAAGGGCAATCCCGCCATGTCGACCGAGCTGTGGGACGCCAACGCCATCGAGGTGAAGGATCCCAAGACCTTGATCCTGCATCTCAAGGAGCCGCAGGTGGCGGTGCCGGAGCACTTCTTCCACTATCCGTTCCTGATGCTCGATCCCAAGGAGAACGGCAGCTGGGGCGTCAAGTCCAACGGCACCGGTGCGTTTACGCCGGTCGAGCTCGAGGTCGGCCGCAAGGTCGTCGTCAAGGCGGTCGAGGGGCGCGGCGCGCATCTCGACGCGATCGAGTTCATCGACCTCGGCGACAATCCGTCCGCCCAGGCCGCCGCTCTTGCCTCGAAGCAGGTGCACGGCCTCTACGAGATGAATGTCGAGCAGCTCGAGCTCTTCCAGAGCATGGACCACGTCACCCGCTACGACGCGGTCACCGCCGACACCTGCGTCGCCCGCATGCAGCCGGTCAAGCCGTTCGACGACCCGAAGGTGCGCAAGGCCATGCGGCTCGCCACCGACCAGGCCAAGACGCTGGAGCTTGCCCATCGCAACCTCGGCGCGGTCGCCGAGCATCATCACGTGTCGCCGGTTCACCCCGACTACAAGAAGCTCGAGCCGATGACGCAGAACATCGAGGCGGCCAAGAAGCTGCTCGAGGAGGCCGGCTACAAGGACGGCATCGACATCGAGATCTTCGGCAAGTCGGACCCGACCTGGGAAGGCGCGGCGATCGAGGCGATGGTCGAGCAGTGGAAGGCGGCCGGGATCAGGGCCAAGATCAACATCCTGCCCTCCGCCAAATATTGGGACATCTGGACCACCGTCCCGTTCGGCTTCACCATCTGGGCGCACCGACCGCTCGGCTTCATGGTGCTGGCGCTGGCCTATCGCACCGGCGTGCCGTGGAACGAGTCGAAATACTCCAACAAGCAGTTCGACGAGCTGCTGACCAAGGCCGAGGGCACGCTCGACGTCGCGGCCCGCGCCGAGATCATCGGCCAGCTCGAGAAGATCATGCAGGAGGATGGGCCGATCGTGCAGCCGCTGTGGCGGGCGCTGTTCACCTATTACGACAAGCGGGTGCAGGGCTTCCAGATGCATCCGACCCGCTACATCTTCGGCGAGGAGCTGGCCATTCAGGCTTGATCCTGCGGTGGTTTTCGACCGTCTGGCGCGCCCCGAACAGGGTCGCGGCAGACGGTTGCGGCGTTGCTTCGGCTTCGCCATACTGCCGCAAATGTGGAGGCCAGAAGCCGGGAAAACCGGACATTAATCAGACCGTCATGCCGCTGTGACAGTTAGCAAAATCGGACGGACACCGGATCCGTCGTCCAGGGAGATGTCAGAGATGAAATTCAGTCGACCGATCAGCCGTCGCCGCCTCGTCAAAGGCAGCGCCGCGGCCGGTGCCGCTGCGATCTTCGCACCGGCCTATATCAAGAATGCGCTGTCGAGCTCGGGCGAGATCAATGTGATGTTCTGGTCCGACGAGCTGCCGGAAGATTTCCTCAAGAGATTTACCGAGAAGACCGGCATCAAGGTGAACTTCACCGGGTTCGGCTCCAACGAGGAGCTCCAAAACAAGATGAAGGCCACCAAGGGCGAAGGCTTCGATCTGATCAGCCCGACGCTGAACCGCGTCCTGCAGTGGAAGGATCTCGCCGTCACCCAGGCCTGGGACATGAAGAAGGTTCCGATCGACCGTCTCAACCCGGCCATGGTCAAGGCCGGCGAGATCTGGAATCTGGACGGCAAGGGCCAGCACTGGCTTCCCCATGTCTGGGGCACCGAGGGCATTTCCTGGCGCACCGACAAATGGCAGCCGAAGGGCGAGTTCCCGAGCTATGGCGACATCTGGGACGACGCCAATGCCGGCAAGACCATGGGCCGCACCCATTCGCTGATCTTCGGTGCCGGCCTGTGGATGGAAGGCGAAGGCCAGCTCGAGCCGGGCTCGATGCTCAAGGCCGGCTATGAGTCGGCCGACAAGATGAAGCCGATCTGGCAGAAGGTGACCGATTTCTGCGTCGGCAAGAAGAAGAACATCAAGGTCCTGTGGAACGATGCCGACACCCAGAAGAACGGTTTGCTGAACGAGGGCATCGTTTGCGCTCAGACCTGGGACGGACCGCCGATCGCGCTCAAGAACGACGGCCAGCCGGTGATGTACCGGGCGCCGAAGGAGGGTGCGATGGCCTGGGTCGACGGCATGTCGCTGCCGATCGCTGCCAAGAACATTGAGCAGGTCTATGCCTTCCTCGACTATGACTACATCCCGGAGGAGGCGGGCAAGGCGATCGAGAAGCACGGCTACAACTCGCCGGTGATCGGCGCCGACAAGTTCGCCGGCGACAAATACGCCAAGAACTTCGCCGATGCCTATCCCGGCGATGCGCTGTCGAAGCTCAATCCGTGGCCCGCCGAGCCGGCGTGGTACACTGATCTCAGGGCGCAGTTCGTGAACAGGTTCGAGAGCGCCAGCTGAGCTTTCCTTGGCCCTCCGAGGCTCGTTCCGCCTCGGAGGGCTGATCGTGCCGGAACGATGACTCTGGGGCAGGGATGAGCGCGGGAGTCGGCATCGAGCTCCAAAATCTGACCGTGAGCTTTGGTGATTTCGTTGCCGTACGCGATGCCACGGTGACCATCGAAGGCGGCGAGTTCTTTTCCTTTCTCGGCCCATCCGGCTGCGGCAAGACCACGATCCTGCGCACCGTGTCGGGGTTCCAGGAGCCGAGCGCCGGCAAGGTCAGGATCGGCGGCCAGGACATGGCCGGCATCGGCCCGAACAAACGACCGACCGCGCTGATCTTCCAGAACCTTGCATTGTTTCCGCTGATGCGGGTTTGGGAGAACATCACCTTCGCCATGGAGGTGAAGGGCAAGGGCAAGGCCGAGCGGCGTCGCCGCGCCGACGAGCTGCTCGAGCTCATCGCCCTGCCGCGCCAGGGCGAGAAATATCCCCATGAGCTTTCCGGCGGCCAGAAGCAACGGGTGGCGGTGGCGCGGGCGCTTTGCGCCGAGCCGCATGTGCTGCTGCTCGACGAGCCGCTGTCGGCCCTCGACCTCAAGCTGCGCCAGCATATGCGGACCGAGCTCAGGACCATCCAGCAGCGCGTCGGGATCACCTTCATCTACATCACCCATGACCAGGGCGAGGCGCTCACCATGTCGGATCATGTCGCGGTGATGCGCGAGGGCTTCATCGAGCAGGTCGCCGATGGCCGCACCATCTATGACGACCCGGCCACACCTTTCGTCGCCTCCTTCGTGGGCGAGAACAACTGCTTCGCCGGCAGGGTGGCGGGCGCAAGCGGCAACGAGGTGCTGGTCCACACGGCGAGCGGTCCGTTGAGCGCGCGCGTCGGCACGGCGGCGCGCGGCAGTCTCAAGCAGGGCGAGGACGCGATGGTGTTCATCCGGCCCGAGTCGTTTCGCGTTGCCAATGGCGCCGGCGCCGGGGCGGGCAGGGTGGCCGGGACGGTTGTCGGCGAGGAGTTCGAGGGACCGATCTATCACCTGTTCGTCGGTCGCGAGCGCGCCCGTCCGATCAAGGTGTCGCTGGTCAATCAGGGCCATGCGCGCAGCCATCCGGCGGGCGAGGAGATCGTCCTCGCCTATGATCCCGCAAAGGCGGTGGCGCTGCCCAAGGGCAAGCTGGCCGCCGACTGAGGCTCGACACGCATGCCGACCAAGAGCTGGCTTGGGACGTTCTACACCCGCAACGGCTTGATCCTTGGCAGCTGCATCATCCTGGCGGTGCTGGCCTGGATCTTCCTGATGATCGTCCTGCCACAGATCGCGATGCTGGACTTTTCCTTCAGCTACGACCTGCCGCGCTCCATGCAGGGCGGCCCGGAGGATGTCTACACCCTCGCCAACTATCGCTACTTCCTGTTCGGCTACGCGGGCAATCGCGACGGCTACAACTATCTCGACCTCATGGTGTTCGGCCGCACCCTCGTCGCTGCGGTCTTCGTCACCATCATCGACCTCATCCTGTGCTACCCGATCGCCTTCTATCTCGCGCAGGTCGCCAGGGGCCGCATGGCCCGCATCCTCGCGGTGGCGCTGATCGTTCCCTATTGGATCAACGAGATCCTCCGCGCCTTTGCGTTTCGCATCATCTTCGGGGCGACCGGCATCATCAACGGCAGCCTGATCGGGCTCGGCATCATCGATTCCCCGATCGATTTCGTGCGCGAGAACGTGGCGCTCTATGCCGGCCTCGCCTATGCCTATGTGCTGCTGATGGTCTTCCCCATCTACAACGCCATCGAGAGCCTCGACCGCAACCAGATCGAGGCGGCGCGCGACATGGGCGCACCATGGTGGCGCATTCACTGGCGGGTGGTGATCCCGTTCGCCAAGCCGGGCATCACCTCCGGCTGCACCATCGTGTTCATGCTGGCGGCCGGCGCCCTTGCGGCGCCGCAGATCCTCGGCGGACCCTCGAGCCTGTGGTTCACCCAGATCATCTACCGCACCTTCTTCGAGAGCGTGAACTGGTCGCGCGGCGCCGCCTATGCGGTCATCCTGCTCGTTGTGTGCACGCTGTTCGTGCTCTTGATGATGCGCATCTTCAAGGTGAAGCTCGGCGAGATCGGCAGATGAAGCTGCTCACCCGCCTCGCGGTTCTCGCCTATCTCCTGCTGTTCTTCGCCTTCCTGCTCGGCCCGCTGATCATCATGGCCATCACGGCCTTCAACTCCTCGACCTTCCCGCGGGTGCTGCCTTGGGAATGCCTGACCTTCGAATGGTTCGGCCGGCTCGCCAATGATTCGCGCGTTCTCGAAGGCCTGCAGCTCACTGCCATCATCGGGGTCTTCGTGGTGATCCTGTCGCTGCTGCTCGGGCTGGCCGGCGCGCTGCTGCTGACCCAGATCTTCCCGCGGGCGCGAGCGACTTATTACACCATCGTGACCTCGCCGATCCTCATGCCCGGCATCGTCATCGGCATTTCGACGGTGCTGTTCTGGGACCGGGTCGCGCATTTTATCGGGCTCGGGCGTGACAGCGTGTTCTATCACGGCATCTTCCTCACGGTGCTCGGCCAGTCCTCCTTCATCGCCTCCTACTGCATGCTGGTGTTCATTGCCCGGCTGCAGCGCTTCGACGAGGGCCAGATCGAGGCAGCGCTCGACCTCGGCGCGACGCATGTCCAGGCCTTCCGCAGGATCCTCCTGCCGTTTCTCAGGCCGGCGATCTTCTCGGCGGCGGTGATCGCCTTTCTCGCCTCCTTCGAGAACTACAACACCTCGGTGTTCACGCTCGGCCACTTCTCGACCTTCACCGTCGTCATCGCCCAGAAGGTGCGCCTCGGTCTCGACCCCTCGATCAGCGCGCTCGCCGTCATCATCATCACCGCAACGCTGTTCCTGGCGCTGCTCAACGAAGCCTACTCGACGCATGCCGAGCGCCATCCGGGCCGTCCGTTGCGCGCGCTGCTCAAGGGCGGGTTCGGCGGCTTCTTCGCCGCCAACCCCGCAGCGATCCTCGCCGTCCTGATGCTCGCCGGCGTCGCCGGCACCGTGCTCTACGCCTCCCGCCACGATCCCGCCGCCTGCAAGGCCGAGGTGCTGCGGAAGAAGCTCGAGATCCAGCAGCGCTATGCGCGACCGCCGACGCCTCAGACGCAGCCTGGGCAAAAGCCGCCAGCGGGCGCGCCGGGCAGGAGCGACGGCTTCGGCGGCGTGTTCAATCCGCAGAACCTGCAGAACGCCCCGGGGGCTCCGGCCGCGCCGCCAGCACCGGCCCCGGCGCCGCCACAGAAGCCGAGGGACGACGGCTTCGGCGGCGTGTTCAATCCGCAGAACCTGCAGACGGCTCCGTCTCCTGGGCAGTAGGCAGTAGGCAGTAGGCAGTAGGCAGTAGGCAGTGGGGAAGCGCACCCCTCACTGCCGACTGCCTATCTGCCGACTGCCTCCCTATTCCACCGGCTTGAGATCCTTCACCCCCAGGTGCTTCAGCGCATCGCGCACTGCCTGCAGCACGTCGCGCATCACCTTCTCGTCGACCTGGCCGATGGTGCCGATGCGGAAGCTTGGCCGCTTGGTCAGCTTGCCGGGATAGATCGCGAAGCCGCGGGAGCGCAGATAGCGGTAGAACACCTCGAACTCGAAGCGCGGGTCCTGCGGGCTGAGGAATGTCTGGATGATCGGCCCGGCATGCGGCTCATCGAGCAGCGGCACGAAGCCGATCCGCTTCATGCCCTGCACCAGCGTCGCCTGATTGGCGCGATAGCGCTTGAGCCTGCCGTCGCTGCCGCCCTCGGCGGCAAGCTCCTGCAGCGCCTGGGCGAAGGCAACGAGCGTGTGGGTCGGCGGCGTGAAGCGGAACTGGCCGGTCTGCTCCAGCGCCGTCCACTGGGCATGGAGGTCGAGCGCCACCGAATGGCAGCGGCCGGCCGAGGCGGCGAGCAGGTCGCGGCGGCAGATCGCATAGGCGAAGCCCGGCACGCCCTCGATGCATTTGTTGGAGGAGGAGACGAGAACGTCAATCTTCTCGCCCGCCATGTCGATCGGCAGCGCCCCGAAGGAGCTCATCGCATCGACCATCAGGATCCGGCCGCGCGACTTCACCGCCCGCGCGATCTCGCTCAGCGGATTGACGATGCCGGAGGTGGTCTCGCAATGGACCGCGAACACGAGCTGGATGTCGGGATCGTTCTCGAGCGCCGCTGCCACCTCCTCGACCGGGATCGGGGTGCTGTCGCTTGCGTCGATCCGGCTGTAGGGCCGCTTGATGTGCTCCAGGATCTGGGCTGCCCGCTCGCCGTAATTGCCATTGACCAGCACCAGGGTCTTGCGGCCGCGGCCGGGCGCGAAGCAGCCGAGCGCCGCCTCGATGGCGAAGGTCCCCGACCCCTGCATCAGCACGCATTCGCCGTCCGGGCCGGCATGGGCGAGCCGCCTGAGCTCGTTGCGGATGTAGCGGATTATGTCGCGGAACTCGGGGTCGCGCGAGCCCCAGTCGGCCAGCATGGCAAGCTTGACCGAGCGCGTCGTGGTCAGCGGGCCGGGGGTCAGGAGATAGGGCATGTCCTCCTGGCCTTCCGGGCCCTTGTAGCTTGGTCGCACCGCGCTATGGCTGAGCGTCATGGCGTCGTCCCTCGGTTCCGCTGTTCAGGCCCGCATGGCTACGACCGGAATGCGACAGGGTCAAATCCCATAGGCGAGACGGCGGCGGAGGCGCTATAGTCGGGCCATGAGCAGGAACCTCACCATCGCGCTGGTCCAGAACCGCGCCGCTGCCGATTTCGCCGTCAATCTCGACCGTTGCCTGGGCTACGCCGCCCAGGGAGCGCGCGACGGAGCGCAATTCATCGCGCTTCCGGAATATTTCAGCGGGCTGCGCTCAGAAGGACCGTGCATCCATCCGGTGGCCTTTGCCGAGAGCGAGCACCCGGCCATTCCGGCCTTTGCCGAGCTGGCGCGCCGCAACGGCGTCACCATCCTCCTCGGCTCGCTCGGCATCCTCGCCGCCGACGGGCGCATCTTCAACCGCGCCTATCTGCTTGACCCGCAGGGGAAAGTCGCCGCGCGCTACGACAAGCTCCACCTCTTCGACATCGACATGCCGGACGGCACGCCGGTCCGCGAATCGGCGACCATCGCGCCCGGCAGTCGCGCCGTCCTCGCCAAGGCGGCGGGCGTCGCGATCGGGCTGTCGATCTGCTACGACCTCAGATTCCCGATGCTCTACCGCAAGCTCGCCCAGGCCGGGGCCGAGATCCTGGCGGTTCCGGCAGCCTTCACCAAGGCGACCGGCGAGGCCCATTGGCATGTGCTGAACCGCGCCCGCGCCATCGAGAATGGCTGCTTCGTGGTCGCCCCCTGCCAATGGGGCGAGCTCCCGGGCGGCGCCCAGTCTTACGGCCATTCGCTGGTCGTCGACCCCTGGGGCCGGGTGCTGGTCGACGGCGGCGAGGGCGAGGGGGTGTTCACCGCGACCATCGACCTCGACCAGGTGGCAGCCACCCGCGCCCGCATCCCGTCGCTCAAGCACGACCGGGATTTCAGTCTTTAGGCAGTAGGCAGTAGGCCGTGAGCTGTGCTCCACGCCCTGCCTACTGCCTAATGCCGACTGCCTTCCTGTGACCCATTTGCATCACCACACCCGGAAGCTGTGCAGAACCCAAGCAGACATCTTCCATTATGCTAACTTATCTGCAATTGTAAACGAAGCGTGAGTACACCGGGGGAGTGAGTTGATGAGCGCGTCATTCGTCGCCGCACGTCTGTTGTTGTCCACAAGCCTGTGCCTGGCGGGTTCCGCCCTCTGGCTATCGCCGGCCCAAGCGCAGTTCGTTTGCGGGTTGATCCCTGACGGCGGTGGTCCTGTTGACCCGGCATTCGCAACTGCCACTGGCAGC
>JBEVJH010000089.1:0-19858 GCA_040510355.1 Aestuariivirgaceae bacterium | reverse complement strand
CGCTGGTCAGCATGCCGTTCTGGGATCGATTGATCCGCTGACCCCGCGGCTACGCGGCGCTCATCTTGGCGACCAGCGCGTCGGACACCTCGAAATTGGCGTAGACGTTCTGCACGTCGTCGTTGTCGTTCAGCAACTCGATCATCTTGAGCAGCTTCTCGCCCGCCAGGTCGTCGACCGCGATGGTGTTCTGCGGCTTCCACATCAGCGCCGCCTTGCGCGGCTCGCCAAATTTCGTCTCCAGCGCCTTGGCGACGTCGCGCAGCGAATCCAGCGCCGTGTAGATCTCGTGGCCGTTCTCGCCCGAGACGACGTCTTCGGCGCCGGCCTCGATCGCGGCATCCAGCATCGCATCGGCGCTGGCCACCTTGGCGTCGAATTCGACAATGCCGACATGGTCGAACATGAACGAGACCGCGCCGGTCTCCGCCAGGTTGCCACCGCCCTTGGTGAAGATCGAGCGCACTTCGCCGGCGGTGCGGTTGCGGTTGTCGGTGAGCCCCTCGACGATGACAGCGACGCCGCCCGGGCCATAGCCCTCGTAGCGGATCTCGTCGTAGTTCTCGCCATCGCTGCCGAGCGCCTTCTTGATCGCGCGCTCGATGGTGTCCTTGGTCATGTTCTCGGCGCGCGCCGCGATGATCGCCGCCCGCAGTCGCGCGTTCATGCTCGGATCGGGCAGGCCGAGCTTCGCCGCCACCGTGATTTCACGCGCCAGCTTGCCGAACAGCTTGGAGCGGACGGCGTCCTGCCGCCCCTTGCGGTGCATGATGTTCTTGAATTGGGAATGACCGGCCATGCCCTCGTCCCGAAATTGCATTCTGCGTTGGATGGCGGCGTTATAAAGCGCGTCGCCGTGGAAATAAAGTTACTCCCAGAACGTCGGTTACTCCCAAAAGGAAGGCCTGGCCTGCTCCAGCCGCCCGCCGATCCGCACCGCCCCGACGCGCAGCGCCAGGCCGGTGGCATCGTCGGTCTCGACCGCGATGCCGCACAGCGTCGCCTCGCCGAGCGCCGGCTCGAACCGGCTGGTCGGGATCTTGCGCAGGAACCGGTTGAGCGGCTCCTCCTTGTCCATGCCGATCACCGAATCATAGTCGCCGCACATGCCGGCATCGGTGACGTAGGCGGTGCCGCCGTCGAGGATGCGGTGATCCGCCGTCGGCACATGGGTGTGGGTCCCGACCATCAGGCTGGTGCGGCCGTCGACATAGTGGCCGAGACCCATCTTCTCCGATGTCAGCTCGGCGTGGAAATCGATGAGCGAGGCGTCGCAGCCGGTCTTGAGCGGACAAGCCTCCAGCTCCTGATCGACAGCGGCGAACGGGTCGGCCAGCGCCTCCATCTTGGCGACGCCCATGACATTCATCACCAGCACCCGGCCGCCATTGCGGGCGGTGAAGATGCCGGCGCCACGGCCCGGCGTCCCCTTGGGGTAGTTGAGCGGCCGCAGCAGATTGTCGACCCGCTCGATGAACACCAGAGCCTCGCGCTGGTCGAAGGCGTGATTGCCGAGGGTGATGACATCGACGCCGGCATCGATCAGCGCCTCGTAGATCGCCTCGGTGATGCCGAAGCCGCCGGCGGAATTCTCGCCATTCAGCACCACGAGATCGGGGGCAAGCCGCTGGCGCATGCCGGGGAGCTCGCGGATGACCGCTTCGCGGCCCGACCGGCCGACAACATCGCCAAGGAACAAAAGCCGCATTCAGGACGCCTGGTGGATTGGGCCTTCCGAAGCCGGCTGGAACACACCCAGCTCGGTCATGATCCAGTCGAGCGGCTGGTCATAGCGCCCGCGCGGCACCGCAGCAACCTCCTGCGCCGCATAAGCGATGCCGATTGCCACCACCGGCTTCAACTGGCGCAGGCGCTCGACGGTCCGGTCGTAGAAGCCGCCGCCATAGCCGAGCCGAAATCCGGCACGGTCGAAGGCCAGCATCGGCACCAGCAGCACGTCGGGCAGAATCTCGTCCGACGCCGCATGGGGCACCGGAATGCCGAATCGGCCAGGGACGGTCGGATCGCCGGGGGTCCAGCGGTGAAAGGACAGGGGAGCGCGGTCAGCGGTGACCACCGGCAGGGCGGTGGCCCAGCCATCGCCCGCAAGACGTGCGAGAAGCGGCATGATGTCGATCTCGGTGCGAAAGGAGGTGAAGCCCGAGACGGCGCCGAACGGCCGGATCGCGAGAAAGGCGAGGCCACGGACAGCGAGCGCGACGGCGGCCGCGGGGCCCGATTCGGCGTGGGCGGCGGCCCGGCGCTGCTCGGCGCTGCGGCGGGCGCAGCGCTTCGCCTCGGCGAGATCGGAGACCGTCGCCGGGACCCCCGGCTCGCCCATGCTCATGACCTGGTATCCCGAAAGCCGAAAGCGCGGTAAGCGGCGGGCCGCCATGGCCGTGGGAGGGGTCGATCCCGGGTCCCTACTTTCGTAGGTGGGCGCCGTGTGACGAAGACCAGGGTCAAGGTCAGGGACAGCTCCCGATTGGAGATCAACATAGGCCCCTGGGAATGCGTTCTCCTGCACGCACCGGGCAGCTCGCCTCCAATCTACTTAGGCGCGGGCGCTGCGGGAGGCAAGTGCCCGGTGCCGTCAAGCCTGTCCCCGTCCACGGGTGTCGCGCGCCAGCTGCTCGAGCCGGCGGGCTGCGGCATCAAGGCGCTGCGCTACCTTGTCCTCCTGGATGCGGGTGCCGAGACCCGGCGCGCGCTGGTCGCCCTGGCGGCGTATGTGATCACGCAAGCCCTCCGTCTCGCGGCGGGCCTCGACCAACCGGTCGGAAATGACGAGACCGGCCATCATGAGCAGCCGTATGTCGCCGACATTGCCGACGGCCTCGCGGATGCGCGCGACCTCCTCGTCGAGCATGAGCGCAAGCGAGGTCAGATGCTCCTCCTCACCATCATTGCACTGCATGGTGTAGGGCCGCCCGTTCACCTCGATGACCACCTGGGCCATTCCGCTCCCCTTTCGAACCTACTCGCCCAGCACCCGCCTGATCCGCGCCATGGCCTGATCGATGCGCCGTGACGCCCGCCGCTGCTGCTCGGCCAACTCGCTCGCCTTGGCCCGCACCTCGGCCAGCTCCTGCACCAGACGAAGCCGATCAGCCTTGAGCGCCACCGCATCGCCGGCGTTGCGCGTCCGCTGGGCCTGCTGCTCATGCATCTGGACCAAGGCTGCCTCGAGCTGGCGCATGGCGTTCTCGAAACGCCCGAGCGCTTCGTCGACCCTCGAGGCCTCGCCAACTCGCCTATCGCTGTTCACGGGCCGGAGATTATGCCCCACGCCCTCCCGACGCAACCGCAGCGCGGGCCGGTTCGACGATTTCCACATTCGGGAACCTCATTGACAGTCGGGGTCGCAATGCTATGGATGGCCCGTCTTTCCCGAACAAGGTCGAGGGATGAGCACAGTCCACGACATGGCCAACGCCATCCGGGCCCTTGCCATGGATGCGGTCGAAAAGGCCAATTCCGGCCATCCGGGCCTGCCGATGGGCGCCGCCGACTTCGCGACGGTCCTATACACCCGTTTCCTGAAATTCGATGCCTCCCGCCCGGATTGGCCCGACCGCGACCGCTTCGTGCTGTCGGCCGGCCATGGGTCGATGCTGCTCTATGCGCTGCTCTACCTCACCGGCTATGCCGACATGACGCTGGACGAGATCAAGAACTTTCGCCAGCTCGGGTCGCGCACCGCCGGGCATCCGGAATTCGGCCACAGCCCCGGGATCGAGACCACCACCGGACCGCTCGGCCAGGGTTTCGGCAACGCCGTCGGCATGGCGATCGCGGAGCGGCATCTCGGCGCGGTGTTCGGCAAGGACCTGGTCGATCATCACACCTATGCGCTGGTCGGCGATGGCTGCCTGATGGAGGGAATCTCGCAAGAGGCGCTGACCCTTGCCGGGCACCTCCGGCTCAACAAGCTGATCGTTCTTTTCGACGACAATGGCGTGTCGATCGACGGCCCGGTGTCGCTCGCAGATGCGACCGACCAAGTGACGCGGTTCGCCGCCTCGGGCTGGGCGGCGACGCGGATCGACGGACACGACCCGCAAGCAGTCGAAGCGGCCATCGAGGCGGCGCGCGACAGCGACCGGCCGAGCCTGATCGCCTGCCGGACGGTGATCGGCTTCGGCGCCCCGAAGAGGCAGGGCACCTCGGCGGTCCATGGCTCGCCGCTCGGCGCCGCCGAGGTGACGGCGGCCAGGGAGCGGCTCGGCTGGCACCATGGGCCGTTCGAAATTCCGCCCGACCTGCTGGAAGCCTGGCGTGCCGTCGGCCGCCGCGGCGCCGTCGAACGGGAGGCCTGGGAAAACCGCCTGCGACAAGCCGACCCGGCAGCCAGGGCGGAATTCGAGCGGCGGATGCGCGGCGACCTGCCGGCGGCGCTGGCGCCGGCGATGCGCGCCTATATGGACAAGCTCATTGCCGAGCCGCCGGCGCTTGCCACGCGCAATGCCTCGCAGAACGCTCTCGACGTGATCAATGCCGTCGTGCCCGAGACGGTCGGCGGATCAGCCGACCTCACCGGCTCCAACAACACCAGGTCGAAGGAGATGAAGCTGCTCACCTCCGCCGACTATGGCGGACGGTACATGCATTGGGGGATCCGCGAGCATGCGATGGCCGCCGGCATGAACGGCATGGCGCTGCATGGCGGGGTGATCCCCTATGGCGGCAGCTTTCTCACCTTCACGGACTATTGCCGGCCGTCGATCCGCCTGTCGGCGCTGATGGGCATCCGGACGATCTACGTGATGACCCACGATTCGATCGGGCTCGGCGAGGATGGGCCGACGCATCAGCCGATCGAGCATCTGGCGGCGCTTCGCGCCATTCCCAATCTCCTGGTTCTGCGGCCCTGCGATGCGGTGGAGACGGCCGAGATCTGGGAGGTCGCGCTCAACGAGCGGCACCGGCCAAGCGTCATGGCGCTGAGCCGGCAGAAACTCAAGCCGTGCCGGACCAGCAATGCCCGGGAGAATTTGTCGGCGCGCGGCGCCTATGTCATCGCCGGCGCGGAGGACGGCAGCACGGCGGTGATCTTCGCATCAGGCTCGGAGGTCGAGATCGCGCTCGCGGCGCGCTCGCTGCTCGAGGCCGACGGCATCAGGACGCGGGTGGTGTCGGTGCCGTCGATGGAGCTGTTCGCCGGTCAGCCGGCGGCGTATCGCGCCAAGGTGCTCGGCACCGAAAAGGTGCGCGGCGCCATCGAGGCCGGGATCAGAATGGGATGGGATGCGTTCATCGGAAACGACGGCGAATTCGTCGGCATGACCGGATTCGGCGCCAGCGGACCCTATGACAAGGTCTATGCGCATTTCGGAATCACCGCCGAGGCCGCCGCCGCCCGGCTCAAGGCAAGGTTCGAGGCTCGCAAGGATGGCCAGGTTCGAGACAATTGACGCAGTCGATTGGCAGAACAAGCGGGCCCTGCTGAGGCTCGATCTCAATGTGCCGCTGGAGAACGGCAGAGTGCGCGACGCCACCCGTATCGAGCGGGTGGTGCCGACCATCAGGGAGCTCCTGGACAAGGGTGCGGCGGTCCTGATCCTCTCCCATTTCGACCGGCCGAAGGGCAAGGTGGTGGCGGAGATGTCGCTTAGGCCGCTCGCCCCGGCGCTCGCCGATGCGCTCGGCGTCGATGTCCGGTTCGTCGCCACCGACTGGCGCGACGGAGCGGCACAGGAGGCGGCCGCGGCGGCGAAGCCCGGCGACGTCGTCCTGTTCGAGAACACCCGCTTTCATCCCGGCGAGGAAAGCAACGATCCGGCCTTTGCCCGCACGCTCGCCAAGCTCGGGGATGTGTTCGTGAACGATGCCTTCTCGGCGTCGCACCGCGCCCATGCGTCGACCGAGGGGGTGGCGCATCTCCTGCCGGCGATCGCCGGGCGGGCGCTCGCGCTCGAGCTCGAGGCGTTGTCGCGGGCACTAACTCATCCACGACGGCCGCTGGCGGCGGTGGTCGGCGGCGCCAAGGTGTCGACCAAGCTCGACCTTCTCGCCAATCTCCTCGAACTGACCGACACGCTGATCATCGGCGGCGCGATGGCCAATACGTTCCTTCTCGCCAAGGGTCAGCCGGTCGGGCGCTCGCTGGTCGAGCGCGATCTCGTCGACACCGCGCGCGACATCATGCGGCAGGCCGAGGCCCGCGGCAAAGAGCTCGTGCTGCCGGTCGATGCCGTGGTCGCGCCCGCGCTCAAGGGCGGCGTCGAAGCGCGCGTGGCGAGCCTTGCCGAAGTCGGGCCGCAGGACATGATTCTCGATGTCGGGCCGGAGACGGTCGAGGTGATCAAGCGGGCTTTCGACCGGGCGCTCACATTGGTATGGAACGGCCCGCTCGGCGCTTTCGAGGTTCCGCCATTCGACGCGGGAACAAGGGCGGCCGCAATGCATGCCGGTGCATTGACGCGGGCCGGCAGCCTGGTGTCGATTGCCGGCGGCGGCGACACGGTGGCGGCCCTCAATGCGGCCGAGGTGGCGCACGCCTTCACCTTCGTGTCGACCGCCGGCGGAGCGTTCCTCGAATGGCTCGAGGGCAAGTCGCTGCCGGGCATCAAGATTCTCGAGTCGATGAATGGAGCGAAGCAATGACCGACAACAAGCTCGACGACATCGCCAAGCAGCTGGTGGCCGACGGCAAGGGCGTTCTGGCGGCCGACGAGAGCAGCGGCACGATCAAGAAGCGGTTCGACTCGATCGGCGCCGAGTCCACCGCCGATCTCCGGCGCGACTACCGCGAGATGATGTTCACTGCCGTCGCGGCGATGCGCAACCATATCTCCGGCGTCATCCTGTTCGACGAAACGATTCGCCAGAAGGCGAGCGACGGGGGCACGCTGGTCGAAAAGATCAATGCGAGCGGGGCGCTGCCCGGTATCAAGGTCGATGCCGGCACCAAGGACATCCCGTTCTTTCCGGGCGAGAAGATCACCGAGGGGCTCGACGGACTCGGGGAGCGGCTCAAGGAGTATCATGCGCTCGGGGCCCGCTTCGCCAAATGGCGGGCGGTGATCGACATCGCCGAGGGCATTCCCACCGACTATGCGATCGACGCCAATGCCGACGCCCTCGCCCGCTATGCGGCGCTCTGCCAGGCGAACAATATCGTTCCGATCGTCGAGCCCGAGGTGCTGATGGACGGCCCGGTGGCGAAGCATGGCATCGAGAGTTGCGAGATCGTCACCGAGCGGACGCTCAACAGCGTGTTCGTTGCGCTGAAGGCAGCGCGGGTCAGGCTCGAGGCGATGATCCTCAAGCCCAATATGGTGGTGCCGGGCAAGAATGCCGGGGCCAAGGCCAGCCCTCAGCAGGTGGCCGAGCGGACGGTCGCGGTGCTCAAGCGCACGGTGCCGCCGGCCGTGCCGGGAATCGCCTTCCTGTCGGGCGGTCAGTCGGACGAAGAGGCGACCCGGCACCTGTCGCTGATGAACGCGATGGGTCCCCTGCCCTGGAAGCTGACCTTCTCCTATGGCCGGGCGCTCCAGGCGGCGGCCTTGAAGGCCTGGGGCGGACGGCGCGAAAATCTGGCAGCGGCGCAGGCGGCGTTCGCCCATCGGGCGCGGATGAACGGGCTCGCCGCCAGTGGCAAATGGAGCGAGGCGCTCGAAAAGGCAGCATGAGCGCTGCCACGGAACAGCCCAAGTGCCGCCTTTTCCTCGTAGCACCCTCGGAAGGGGATGTGGAAAACCTTGCGCTCTGCCTTGAGGCAGCGCTCGGGGCGGGAGATGTCGGTTGTGTGTGTGTTGATCATTCCGGGGACGGCGAGGCGGTCCGCCGCGTGGTGGAGGCGCTGCTGCCCGTGGGCCGGGCTTGGGGTGCGGCGGTGATCATTGCTCGGACGGTCGAGCTGGCGGTGGCGACAGGGGCCGATGGCGTGGAGCTCAGCGACTCGCCGGCATCGGTGGCAGCGGCACGGAAAACCCTGGGCGACCAGGCGATCGTCGGCGGCATGGCCGGCGCAAGCCGCCACCGGGCCATGGAATTTGCCGAAGCAGGTGTCGACTATGTGGCCCTGCGCGGGAAGGGTCCCGACGGCGAGCCGCTGGCGGTCTGGTGGGCGGAGATCGCCACCGTGCCGGTGGTTGCCGCCGAGCCGGTCAGCCTCGAGGACGCCGATTGGCTGGCGCGGCGCAAGGTCGATTTCGTCATTCCGACGCCGTCGATCTGGGCGTCGCCTTCCGAGGCGCGCGCGATCGCGGCCGACTATCGGCGCGTTCTGGCGGAGGCCGGATCATGAGGCCGGCACGGCCCGCAATTGCCGCGCTGCTGGTTCTGCTCGGTGCATCGGGTGCGCTCGGAGCGGCGAAGAAGCCGAGCTTCGAGGAGGCGGTGGCGCTGTTCTCCGACAAGAACTACAAGGCTGCCTATGAGATCGTCTCGCCGCTCGCCACGGCCGGCGATGTGCGGGCCCAGGCGATGCTCGGCGCCCTTTACGAGGAAGGGCGCGGGGTTGCCAAGGACGTCAAGACTGCGGCGACCTGGTATGAATCGGCCGGGCGCGGCGGCCATGTCGGGGCAATGTTTGCGCTGGCGATGATCTATCTCGACGGTCGGATCGGCACGCCAAATTTCGAGCTCGGGCGGCGCTGGCTGACGGCGGCGGCCGAGGGCGGCCATGCGGCGGCACAGCACAATCTCGGCCTCCTGATGGCCGGCGCGGGGGGCCGCCAGCCCAATTGGGAAGAGGCCGGCCGATGGTTCCAGGCGGCTGCCGCCTCGGGCCTGCCCGATGCCGAGTACAATCTCGGGGTGATGTATCTCGAAGGGCGCGGCGTCGAGAAGAGCCCGGCGCAGGCGGCCGAGTGGTTCAAACGGGCGGCGATGAAGGGGCTGCCGGATGCGGCGCTCGACTATGGCGTGCTGGTGTTCCGCGGCGACGGCGTGCAGAAGGACGAGAAGATTGGGGCGCAGTGGCTGACGGTGGCGGCGCAGCGCGGCAATGCGGTGGCCCAGAACCGGCTGGCGCGGCTCTATGCGGCCGGCAAGGGAGTGCCGCTCGACGAGGTCGAGGCCGCCAAGTGGCATCTGTTGGCGCGGGGTGGCGGCAAGGCCGACCCGGAGCTCGACCAGCTGCTCGACAAGCTCTCCCCGGAAGACCGTGAAAAGGCCGAGGAGCAGGCCAAAGAATTCAAGCCGGTGGCGCCCACCGTGGTCACCTCCTCGGCGGCGCCCAAATTCGGGCCGCGGCGGATCAAACAGTAGGGCTATCCATCGGCGCGGCGGCTTGCTAAACGGAGCGCTCGCCAACCCTCGCAAAGACGCCCTGCGATGCCAGCTTCGCCGCTCCTCACCGTCATGATCAACGCCGCCCGCAAGGCGTCGCGGGCGATCCGCCGCGATTTCGGCGAGGTCGAAAGCCTGCAAGTATCGCAGAAAGGGCCGGCAAATTTCGTGACCCGGTCGGACCGCCGGGCCGAGCAGACGATTCACGAGGAGCTCCTGAAGGCAAGACCGCAATGGAGCTTCCTGATGGAGGAAACCGGGCGCACCGAGGGGGCCGACAGCAGCCATTGCTGGATCGTCGATCCGATCGACGGCACGACGAACTTCATCCATGGAATCCCGCATTTCGCCATTTCGATCGGCCTCCTCAGGGCCAATGAGCTGATCGCCGGCATCATCTACAATCCGATCACCGACGAGCTGTTCGCCGCCGAGCGCGGCCGCGGCGCCTATTTCAACGACCGGCGGCGAATGCGGGTGGCGGCGCGGCGCGACCTCCAGGAAGCGGTGATCGCCTGCGGCATCCCCCATCTCGGGCGCGGCGATCATGGGCAGTTTCGGCGCGAGCTCGCCCAGGTCCAGGCCAAGGCGGCGGGGATCCGGCGATTTGGCGCCGCGGCCCTCGATCTCGCCTTTGTTGCAGCCGGGCGATTCGACGGTTACTGGGAACGCGGGCTCAAAGCGTGGGACATCGCTGCCGGCATCGTGATCGTCCGCGAGGCGGGTGGCATGGTGGGAGACATCGACGGGGCGGCGGATGTGCTCGCGACCGGCGACATCATGGCGGCAAATAGCGAGCTTTATCCGCAGATTGCGCAGGAGCTGGCCGTGGCCAAACGTGCCGTCCCGCCCGACGAAACCGCGGAATCGCGCAGTTGATTAACGGCCGCAAAAGGGCTGCCCCGGGCGTGACACGGGGGTGCGATTGCGTCATCCTGCGCGGCAAACCTGATCGGGAGCCGGGAGCGCCCTATGAATCGAGGTAGCGACACGCACGTCCTGGACCTGCCGCGCGTCTATATGGTGCGGATGATGGTGTTCATCGTTCTGGTGGGGATCCTGGCGGCGATCCTCTTCCCGACGATTCGCGAGGCATTTCAGCATAATGTCGGCCTCAACGGAACCATCGTCGCGCTGCTTCTGATCGGCATGATCTATTCCTTCCGGATGGTGTGGCGGTTGTTCCCCGAGGTGAACTGGGTCAATCATTTCCGGATCGCCGATCCCGGCCTCGAAATTCCCTACAGCCCCAGTCTGCTGGCACCGATGGCGACCCTGCTCCGCGATCGTCAGGGCCCGACCGTGCTGTCGCCGCTGACCATGCGGTCGCTGCTCGATTCGCTGGCGTCGCGGCTCGACGAATCGCGCGACATCTCGCGTTATCTCATCGGGCTCCTGATCTTTCTCGGCCTGCTCGGCACTTTCTGGGGCCTGCTCGAGACGGTGCAGTCGGTCAGCACGGCGATCCGCTCGCTCGACATCAATTCGCAGTCGGGCTCGGTGTTCGAGGAGCTGAAGCGCGGCCTGGAGGCGCCGCTCGCCGGCATGGGCACGTCGTTCTCGTCTTCGCTGTTCGGCCTTGCCGGCTCGCTGGTGCTCGGCTTCCTCGACCTGCAGGCGAGCCAGGCGCAGAACCGGTTCTACAACGAGCTCGAGGACTGGCTGTCGTCGATCACCGACATTGCGGCGGGCGGGCAATCGCAGTTCGCGGTGCCGCAATATCTTCGCCTCGACCTTCGCGACCTGCAGCAGGGAATCGAGCGGATGAACCGGACGCTCGACGAGGCCCTGTCGGATTCGGGCGGCGGTCAGACGGCGGCGGACAGCGATCCCGAAGCGATGGCGCGACTGGCCGATGCGGTGCAGTCGCTGGTGCAGCAGATGCGGGAGGAGCAGCGGATCGTCAGGCAGTGGGCGCAGACCCAGTCGGAGCAGAACGCCGAGTTCCGCCGGATCATCGCCCGGCTGACGCCGCCCGAGCCGCGGACGGCCATGCCGGCCCCGGCGCCGGCGCCGCGGGAAAGCTCGGCGGCCGCCCTGCGCCAGGCGCTCAAGCAGTCGAAACCGAAGGACGAATAAGCGATGGCCCGCTCGATCGGCCGGCGCCAGGGACGCGAGGATGCCTATTACTGGCCAGGCTTCGTCGATGCCATGGCGCAGCTGTTGCTGGTCATCACCTTCCTCATGTCGGTGTTCATGATCACCCAGTTCCTGCTGTCGCGGGAGATCAGCGGCAGGGACACAGTGCTGTCGCGGCTCAAGGCGCAGATCGCCGAGCTGACGCAGCTCCTGGCGCTCGAGAAGTCGACCAAGACCGAGCTCGAGACATCGCTGGCGGCGCTCACCGACGACCTCCAGACGGCGCGCACCGACAACAGCAAGCTGCAGGGGTTGGTCGACAGCTTCAGCGAGAAGCAATCGACCGAGAGCTCGACGATCACCGGCCTGCGCGGTCAGCTCGAATCCGAGCGCAAGATTTCTTCCGAGGCGATGGCGCGGATCGAGCTGCTCAATCAGCAGATCGCCGCGCTGCGCCGACAGATCGCGGCGCTCAATGAGGCACTGGAGGCGGCGGAATCGCGCGACCAGGATTCGAAGACGCAGATCGCCGATCTCGGTCGGCGGCTCAATGTGGCGCTGGCGCAGCGGGTCCAGGAGCTGGCCCGCTATCGGTCGGAGTTCTTCGGCAGGCTGCGGCAGATCCTGTCGCAGCGCTCGGACATCAGGGTGGTCGGCGACCGCTTCGTGTTCCAGTCGGAGGTGCTGTTTCCCAAGGGCTCGGCGGAGATCAATCCGGCGGGGCGGCTCGAGCTCGACAAGCTGGCGCAGGCGATGCGGGAGCTCGAGGGCGAGATCCCGCAGGACATCGCCTGGGTGCTTAGGGTCGACGGTCACACCGACACCGATCCGATCCAGACCACGGCTTTCTCGTCGAACTGGGAGCTGTCGGCGGCGCGCGCCATTGCGGTGGTGAAGGAGCTGGTCGCCCAGGGGGTGTCGCCGAACCGGCTGGTGGCGGCGGGCTTCGGCGAGTTTCAGCCGATCGAGCAGGGCGACAGCGAAGAGGTCAAGACGCGCAACCGCCGGATCGAGCTGAAGCTCACCGAGCGCTGAGGCAGTTAGGCAGATAGGCATTGGGCAGTGACGGGAGTTCTACCTACTGCCTCCCTTCAGGCCGCCTGGAATTGCAGCCGGGCGAGGCGGCGGTAGAGGCCGTCGTCGCTCATCAGGAGGTCGTGGCTGCCCTCGGCGCTGAGGTGGCCATGGTCGAGCACCAAGATGCGGTCGGCATCGCGGACCGTTGCCAGGCGGTGGGCGATGACCAGGGTGGTGCGGCCGCGCATCAGCTTCTCCAGCGCTGCCTGCACCAGCTTCTCGCTCTCGGCATCAAGCGCGCTCGTCGCCTCGTCGAGCAGCAGCACCGGGGGATCGCGCAGCAGCGCACGGGCGATGGCGATGCGCTGGCGCTGGCCGCCCGAGAGCGTGATGCCGCGCTCGCCCACCATGGTGGCGAAGCCCTGAGGCAGCCGCTCAGCAAAATCGGTGACGCGGGCTGCCGCGGCCGCTCGCAGCACCTCCTCCTCGCTCGTGTCGGGGCGGGCGAAGCGGATGTTGTCGAGAATCGTCGCCGAGAACAGCTGGACATCCTGCGGCACGAGCGCGATGCGCGAACGGATGTCGGCGGGCCGGGCATTCCTGACATCGACGCCATCGACCAGGACGGCGCCCTGATCGACGTCATAAAAGCGCAGCAGCAGATTGAAGATGGTGGTCTTGCCGGCGCCGGAGGGGCCGACAATGGCCACCCGCTCGCCCGGTGCGACGGCGAATGACAGGCCATTCAAGGCGGAATGGCCAGGTCGGCTCGGATAGGAAAAATGCACCTCGCGGAACGCCACCGCGCCGCGCGGCGGCTCGGGAAGCGGTCGCGGATCAGCCGGCGCGCGGATCGCCGGCTCGGTTGCGGTCAGCTCGAGCAGGCGCTCGGCCGCTCCGGCCGACAGCTGAACCTCGCCCCACACTTCCGACAGCGAACCGAGCGAGGAAGCGGCAAGCGCCGCATAGATGACGAACTGACTCAGCGTGCCGCCGGTCAGCCGACCGGTGAGGACATCCTGCGCGCCGAGCCAGAGAATGCCGACCACGGCACCCGAGGCGATGAAGATGACGGCGCCGGTCAACAGGGCACGCGAAAAGGTGCGGCCGCGGGCGGCGCGGAAGGCGCGCTCGGTCGCATCGGCGAATTGTCGGCGGAAGCGCAGTTCCTGACCGGCGGCCTGCACGGCTTGAATGTTGGCGAGCGATTCCTGAGCCAGGGCGGCCGAGCCGGCGAGCGCATCCTGGGCCTCGCGCGACAGCCGCCTGACCTCGCGACCGAACAGCACCAGTGGCAGCACGATCAGCGGGATCGTGAGGAGCACGAGGCCGGACAGCCTGAGGCTCGTCACCAGCATCATGGCGATGGCGCCGATGAGCATCAACGAATTGCGCAGCGCGATCGATGCCGAAGCGCTGAACATCGACTTGATCTGCAAGGTGTCGGCGGTGAGGCGCGACATCACCTCGCCGGTCATGGCGGTATCGTAGAAGCCGGGGCTGAGCGCCAGCAGATGCGAGAACACCTTGTCGCGCAGGTCGGCGACGGCGCGCTCGCCAAGCCAGCTGACGAAGTAGAAACGCGAAGCGCTCGCCACCGCCAGCACGGCGACGACCAGGAGCATGACGGCGAAATATTGATCGATGAAGCCAGGATGGGCGTCGGAGAAGCCGTGATCGATGATGCGCCGCACCGCCACCGGAACGACCAGGGTTGCTGCCGTCGCGGCAATCAACGACAGCAATGCCATCGCCAGCCGTCCGCGGTAGCGGAACACCAGCGGCAGCAGGGACGCCAACGGCTTGAGGTCGCGGGAGGTCGGGCGGCTCGGACCGGCCCGCCGGCCAAAACCTCCCGACATCGATCGGAAACGCCCGGTCATTCCCGTCCTTTAGCGCCGAAAGCCCCGGACCGCCAAGTCTTGCACCACCCGACCGGCTCGGCTATAGAGCCGCATCCCGAAATGCTGCCAGCCGCCGGAGCCGCCATGAAAGGCAATACGCATCCCGAATATCACAGCATCAATGTGGTGATGACCGACGGAACGACCTTCGTGACCCGCTCGACCTGGGGGAAGGCCGGCGACACGCTCTCTCTCGACATCGATCCGAAATCGCATCCGGCGTGGACCGGCGGCGACCAGAAGCTGGTCGACCGCGGCGGGCGGCTGAGCCGGTTCAAGAACAAGTTCGGGTTTCTCGACAAGAGCGACAAAGGCGACAAGAGCCCGAAGGAGCCGGACAAGAAAGGCTAGGCTTTTGCGCGGCGTTGCTCAGCGCGACTTGACGAACACCTGCTGCAAGTGGTCGACCTGACTGGCCACCGGGTTGGCGGTCCCGGCCGCCGGCGGGCGGCCGTCAACCGTCAGCCGGTCCAGCCGCAAGATGCGAAAGTGCAGGTGCAGGCTGCGCTGAACCAGCAGCTGGAGCGCGGGGGGAAGCTGGTCGCTGCCCTGCACCGGCGCCCCGGCGCCGATCTCGCCGAGATTGATGCGGTGCTTCTCGGCAGCCGCCGCCTCGTCGGTCAACTCACCCTGGCTCACCGCCCGCTGGAGCAGCAGCCATGAGGCGAGCTGCATCAGCCGCGTGGTGAGGCGCATGCTCTCGGTGGCATAGGCGATGGCGCCATGGCGGTCGAGGCCGCGGGCGTCCTGGCGCCCCGGACCGTCGAGATAGTTGGCGGTCTCCTCGACCAGTGCCATGCCGTCGCAGAAGACCTTGTGGAATTGGGGCGACGCGGCGAACCGCGCCAGAAAATTCACCGGCCTCTGCAAGGCCGGCCCCTGCCCCACCTTCGACATACGCTACCTCTCACCCCGGACCCGTGGTTCCGGCCTGCCCTTCGTGGAATCCATGATGAACACAGCCCCGACGGCGGTCAATATGACACGTCGGAATTGGTTCACTGATCGGAGTGCAAGAAGGTTGCCAAAAAAAGAGAGCCGCGCTTGCGGCTCTGGAGTCTAACAGGGAGGCGTCAAACAGAGTGGACAGGAGCCACTCGCGAATCCAGACGACTGGATACGGTTACCAAATTATTCGCCACCTCTTACCAAAAGGTTAACAGTTCTTACCAAGGTCACAGTTTGAACACGGAATCCGCCGCCGAGCGACTTGCTTGTTTCGCCGTGATGGCAGCTTCGAGGCGCATGATCTCCTGGCGCAGCACACCGATTCGCCAATGGAGCTCGTCCACCGAAAGAAGCGCGAGGTCCTCCCCGATCGGAATTTGCGGTTTCTTCACCGGCCTGTCGTCGTCGCGGTCCATCGCACTGCTCACCTTCGCTGTCATTGCCAACACTGCGCCCGCCCGGCTAGACCATCAAGCCGATTCCGCGACCACAAGGTAGACCGCAATGACAAGCTCAGTCCCCGAGACCATGACGGCAATCGCCATCACCGAGCCGGGTGGGCCGGACGTGCTGGTCGCGACAGATCTACCGGTGCCGGCACCGGGGGAACGCGAAATCCTGGTGCATGTCGAGGCGGCCGGCATCAACCGCCCGGATGTGCTGCAGCGCAAGGGCGGCTACCCGCCGCCGCCCGGTGCCCCGGCGACCCCCGGGCTCGAGGTCGCCGGCTGGGTGGCGCAGGTCGGACCCGGCGTCAGGCGCTACCTTCCGGGCGACTGGGTGTGCGCGCTGGTCGCGGGCGGCGGCTATGCCGAATATTGCGTCGTCCATGAGGACAATGCGCTGCCGGTGCCGCAAGGCCTCTCGGCGGTCGAGGCGGCCGGCATCCCGGAGACGTTCTTCACGGTGTGGGCCAATGTGTTCGAGCGCGGGCAGCTCAAGGCCGGCGAGGTGTTTCTCGTCCATGGCGGATCCTCCGGCATCGGCACGACAGCGATCCAGATGGCGCGGGCCAAGGGAGCGCGGGTGTTCGCCACCGCGGGATCGGCCGCGAAATGCCGGGCCTGCGAGGCGCTCGGTGCCGAACGGGCGATCAACTATCGCGAGGACGACTTCGTCGAAATCGTCAAGCAGGCGACCGACGGCAGGGGCGCCGATGTCATTCTCGACATGGTCGGCGGCGGCTATATCCAGCGCAACATCGCAGTCGCCGCCCGCGACGGGCGGATCGTCAACATCGCCTTTCTGGAGGGCTCCAAGACCGAGGTCGACCTCCTGCCGATGATGTTGAAGCGGCTGACGCTCACCGGCTCGACGCTGCGCATCCGCAGCGTCGCCGACAAGGCCGAGATCGCCCGGGCATTGGAGGAGAAAATCTGGCCGCTGATCGAAAACGGCACGATCAAGCCGGAAATCTACCGGACATTCCCGATGCGGGAGGCAGCAGCCGCCCATGCGCTGATGGAGAGCAACGCCCATATCGGCAAGATCGTGCTCACCACCTGATGGCGATTGAACGCGACGGCGGTTCCGCCTATATCCTAACCCTACCCCCTAAGTAACCATCATTGTGCCGTCGGAACCTGAGGTTCTGAAGGAGTGAAAGCATGTCCAACGCCCCATTGATGCCCAAGGCGACCGCCGTCTGGCTGGTCGAGAACACCGGATTGAGCTTTCGGCAAATCGCCGATTTCTGCCATCTCCACGAGCTGGAGGTGAAAGGGATCGCCGATGGCGACGTGGCCCAGGGAATCAAGGGCCTCGACCCGGTGACCTCCGGGCAGCTCAACCGCGACGAGATCGCCAAGGGAGAGGCGGATTCCAACTATCGCTTGAAGCTTCACGAGTCGAAGGTGTCGATTCCGACGCCGAAAAGCCGGCGGGGACCGCGCTACACGCCGGTGTCGCGGCGCCAGGACCGGCCCGATGCCATCGCCTGGCTGCTGCGCAATCATCCGGAGCTGCCGGACGCCGCCATCATGAAGCTCGTGGGAACGACGAAGCCGACCATCCAGTCGATCCGCGACCGGACGCATTGGAACTCGGTCAACATCAAGCCGGTCGACCCGGTGACGCTCGGCCTGTGCACCCAGCTCGAGCTCGATCTTGCGGTGCGCCGGGCGGCCCGGAAATCGGGCAGCGCCACGGTCGAGTCCGGCGCCATCAACACGCTGCTGCCTGCCGCCGAGGCGCTGCGCGAGCCGCAGGCGCCAGCGCCCGAGGAGGAAAGCGAGGAGCGTGGCGGCGCCGAGCCGAATTATAATCCGGAGTCGGTTTTTGCGCGATTGAAGCCGTTGAAGCCCGAGGGCGAGGAGGAATCCTGATGCGCATACTCATCGTCGGTGCCGAGGGCACCATCGGCCGGGCCGTCACGGCAGCGCTGAGCGGGCGCCACGAGGTCATCAAGGCGGGACGGAAGAGCGGCGACGTCCATGTCGATATCGGCGATCGCCGGTCGATCGATGCGCTCTACGCCAAGATCGGCAAGGTCGATGCCGTGGTGTCGGCCGCCGGGCACGTCCATTTCGGACCGCTGGTCGACATGACCCATGACCAGTTCATGTCCGGCCTCGCCAACAAGCTCATGGGGCAGGTCGATCTGGTGCTCGCCGGCATCCCGCATGTCAACGACAATGGCTCCTTCACGTTGACCAGCGGCATCCTCGACCGCGATCCGATCCGCGCCGGAGCCAATGCGGCGACGGTGAATGCGGCCCTTGCGGGATTTGCGCTCAGCGCGGCGATCGAGCTGCCGCGGGGCCTGCGGATCAACGTGGTGAGCCCGGCGCTGCTCGACGAGTCGTTCGAGAAGCTCGGCGCCTGGTTCCCGGGACATGAGACGGTGCCGGCGGCGCGGGCGGCCAAGGCCTATGTGAAGAGCGTCGAAGGCGGGCTCACGGGCAAGGTGATTGAAGTCGGGTAGGTAGCGAATAGCGAATAGCGAATAACGAATAGCAGTGACGAGCACTGCCCGCACACTATTCGCTATTCGCTATTGGCTATTCGCTTCTGCCTATCCCTTCACCGGCACCGTGTAATTGAGCGGCATCCGGCCGCCATCGGCGTAGATGGTCTGGCCGGTGATGTAGCTTGCATCGTCGGAGGCGAGGAAGGCGGCGATCGAGGCGATCTCCTCCGGCTCGCCGATGCGCCCGAGCGGGGTCCGCGACAGAATCCTGCCGCGCGCCGCCTCGTCGATCATCACCGCCTTCAGAATCCGGGTGTTGATCGAGCCGGGACCGATGGCGTTCACCCGGATGCCATATTCGGCGAGCGACAGCGCCATCACCTTGGTCAACTGGTTGAGGCCGCCCTTCGACACCGAATAGGGCACCTGATTGGCAATGGCGAAGACGGCGTTGACCGAGGACATGTTGATGACGCTGCCCGGCTTCCGCCCCGCCTTGACCTGCGCGACGATCTGGCGTGCGACCGCTTGGGCCATCAGAAAGGCGCCGCGCAGATTGACGTTCAGCACGGCATCGAAATCCTCCTCGGAGATCTCCAGGAAGTCGATGCCCTTGATGGTGGCGGCGTTGTTGACGAGGATGTCGACGGCGCCAAAAGCCTCGACGGTGCGCTCGACGGTGGCCCGCACCTCGGCGCTCTTGGCGACATCGCATTGAAGGAACACGGCCTCGTGGCCGGCATCGCGCAAGCCATGGGCCACCGCCTGGCCCTCGGCGCCGTTGATATCGGCGACCGCCACCTTGGCGCCATCGCGGGCGAAGCGCTCGGCACAGGCGCGGCCAATGCCGTTGCCGCCACCGGTGATCAGTGCAACCCGGCCTTCAAGCGATGTCATGTCATGCTCTCCTTATCATTCTGGTAACTCATCTCTGTGCGATGCCGCGAGCCATCATGGCTTCGGAAATTTCATCCAGAATGGCAGGGTCGTCGATGGTCGCCGGCAGCTTCCACGGCTCGCCATCGGCGATGCGGCGCATGGTTCCGCGAAGAATCTTGCCGGATCGCGTCTTGGGCAGCCGCTTGATGGTGATCACCGTCTTGAGCGCTGCAACGGCACCGATCGCCTCGCGCACCCGTTGAACGCATTCCGACTCGATCAAGCCACAGTCCCGGTTGACGCCGGCCTTGAGCACGACGAGGCCGAGCGGCACCTGGCCCTTGATGGCGTCCTTGATGCCGAGCACGGCACATTCGGCGACATCGGGATGGGAGGCGAGCACCTCTTCCATTGCGCCGGTCGACAGGCGGTGGCCGGCGACATTGATGATGTCGTCGGTGCGCGCCATGACGAAGAGATAGCCATCCTCGTCGCGATAGCCGGCGTCGGCGGTCTCGTAATACCCGGGAAAGCGCGACAGATAGCTCTGGCGGAAGCGCTCGTCGGCATTCCACAGGGTGGGCAGGCAGCCGGGCGGCAGCGGCAGCTTCACGGCGATGGCGCCGAGCGTGCCGGGCGGCACCGGCCGGCCGTCATTGCCCAAAATGGCGATGTCGTAGCCGGGCATCGGCAGGCTCACCGAGCCATATTTCACCGGCAGCATGCCGAGCCCGACCGGATTGGCCGCCATCGGCCAGCCGCTCTCGGTCTGCCACCAATGGTCGACCACCGGCACATCGAGCATGGCCTCGGCCCATTTGACGGTATCGGTGTCGGCGCGCTCGCCGGCGAGGAACAGGGTGCGGAATTGCGGCATGTCATAGCG
>JBEVJH010000088.1:0-2644 GCA_040510355.1 Aestuariivirgaceae bacterium | reverse complement strand
GTGCATCGGCGAGGGGGCGATCGCCATGGCGCAGGCCACCCACGGCTCGGCCCCCGACATCGCCGGCAAGGGCATCGCCAACCCGTTCGCCATGATCGAGTCCGCGCGCATGCTGGTCGAGTGGCTGGGCCACAACCGGGGCATCGGCGAAGCGGTCGAATGCGCAGCCCTCATCGAGACCGGCATCGGCGCAGCGCTCGCCGACCCGGAGACGCGCACCCGCGATATCCGCGGCACCGGCGGCACCGCCGACATGACGCGCGGCATCCTGCAGGCGATGGCGCGGGCATAGACTAGGCGGAGAGCCGTTGCGGCTCGCGGCCGCCGAAGAATTCGGCGAAGGCCCCATGGATCAGGTCGGGCCGCTCCTCGGCCGGATAGTGGCCGGTCGGGATCGCCCAACCGCGAAGGTCCGGCGCCCACGGTGCCCAGGCCTCCAGCGGCTTGAAGTGGCGGCCGCAATGGCTGTTGGAGCCCCATAGCGCCAGCACCGGGCAGGCGATCGCCTTGACGCCGAAATCGGCGCTGTCCATCGCCAGGTCGAGGGTGACCGTGGCGCGGTAGTCCTCGCAGACGGCGTGGATCTGCTCGGCGGTGGTGCAGCGCTTGTACTCGGCCATCGCCCGGGGGCTGAAGATCGACAGGCCGACGCCCTTCTTGTTGAGCTTGTAGTCGATGTAATAGGCGAGATCGGCGCCGATCAGGCGCTCGGGAAACGGCGCCTTCTGCGCCATGAAGAACCAGTGATAGGCCTCCAGCCCCCAGCCCAGGCTGACATGCGTCAGCACATGGTGAGTCGGCACGATGTCGAGCGAGGCGAGGCGCTCGACACGCTCCGGGAAGTCGAGCGCCAGGCGGAAGGCGGCGCGGGCGCCGCGGTCGTGACCGGCGACCTGGAAGGCGTCGAAGCCGAAATGCGACATCACCTCGGCATTGTCCTTCGCCATGGCGCGGAAAGTGTAGGCGGCATGGTCCTCGCCGCCGTCCGGCTTCGAGCTGTCCCCATAGCCGCGCAAATCCGGGGCGACGACGGTGAAACGCTCGGCCAGCTGCGGGGCGACCCGGTGCCAGCTCACATGGGTCAGCGGGTTGCCGTGCAGGAGAAGCAGAGGCGGGCCGTTGCCGCCGATCGCGACGTTGATCTCGGCGCCTTCGGTCTTCACCCGCTCGTAGCGGAAACCGGTCATCAGGGTGCGGTCGGGCTCGGCGGACTGGCTCTGCGACATCGCGGTTCCTCCATGCGGAGGCTAGGCATAATCCCATTCTGTAAATTGTCAACAGTCTGTAATTGACAATTCTGGGATGGGACCTCTATGGTCCCGCCTGCGCCGTGGCCGGCGTGGGAGGAAGAGCCATGGGAACCGAAGCCCTGAAGATCGCGGTGATCCCCGGAGACGGCATCGGCAAGGAGGTGATGCCGGAGGGCGTGCGCGTGGTGATGGAGGCGGCCGAGCGATTTGCGATCCCGATGGCGTTCGACACGTTCGACTTCGCGTCCTGCGATTATTATCTCGAGCATGGCGCGATGATGCCCGACGACTGGAAGCAGAGGATCGGCGGCTACGATGCGATCTATTTCGGGGCCGTCGGCTGGCCGGACACGGTGCCGGACCACGTCTCGCTCTGGGGCTCTCTGCTGAAGTTCCGCCGCGAGTTCGACCAGTATGTGAACCTCAGGCCGGTCCGCCTGATGCCGGGCGTGCGCTCGCCGCTCTCGGACCGCCGACCCGGCGACATCGATTTCCTCGTGGTGCGCGAGAACACCGAGGGTGAATACTCTTCCGTGGGCGGGACGATGTATGGCGGCACCGAGCGCGAGATCGTCATCCAGGAGACCGTGATGAGCCGGGTCGGCATCGACCGGGTGCTCCGCTACGCCTTCGAGCTGGCGAAGCGGCGCGACGCCCGGCATCTGACCTCGGCCACCAAGTCCAACGGCATATCGATCACCATGCCCTATTGGGACCAGCGGGTGGAGGAGATGGCCAAGGCCTATCCGCAGGTGCGCTGGGACAAGTACCACATCGACATTCTGTGCGCCCATTTCGTGCTCAATCCCGACCGCTTCGACGTCGTCGTGGCCTCGAACCTGTTCGGCGACATCCTGTCCGACCTGGGGCCGGCCTGCACCGGAACGATCGGCATCGCGCCGTCGGGCAACATCAATCCGGAGCGGAGGTTTCCGTCGCTGTTCGAGCCGGTGCACGGCTCGGCGCCGGACATCGCCGGCAAGGGCATCGCCAACCCGATCGCGCAGATCTGGTCGGGCGCGCTGATGCTCGATTTCCTCGGTGGCAAGCCGGGCGCGGACGCCGCGGCGCATCGCGCGGCGCACGATGCGATCGTGGCCGCGCTCGAGCGCTCGCTGGTCTCGGGGCCGCGCACCGGCGACCTGGGCGGCAAGGCGTCGACGACGGAGGTGGGTCAGGCGATCGCGCGATGGGTCGAACAGGGCTGATCCGACCCCTTTCCGGGCATGCGCCGCGGTGATGCGGCCATTCAGGAACGCAATTTCCATCAATTAGGTGGAAACCCTAGGATCTGTGCTCGACGGTGGCGACCCGCGTCCCGTCCTCGATCCGAAGGAGTTTTCCCATGTCCGATGCCGTCCTGACCCTCCGCACGACGCTGCGAAAGGCCGAAC
>JBEVJH010000087.1:0-4500 GCA_040510355.1 Aestuariivirgaceae bacterium | reverse complement strand
CACGGTGCCGTTGTGGGTGGCCTCGAACTTCTTGTTCCGCGCCGGGCTCGTATTTGTGCCCCTGGTGTTTATTTTGTGCGGCCCCGCGGCCAGCGCGGCCGGGGCGCCCGCATAGGCGGCGATGCTCAAGGCCGCGATCGTGAGTGTCCACTTCATTACCTAACCTCCCTGAGTGAGTTGTTCTCTAGGTGCGTCGACGATTGAGAAAGAAGAATACTGTCACAAGAGCGATCGAAATCGCCAGAAAGACTGTCGAGATCGCGTTCATCTCGGGCGTCATCACCCGTCTGAATTGCCCCAGCATATAGGTCGGCAAGGTATCCTGGCCGCCCGACTTCACGAGCTCGGTGATCACCACGTCGTCGAGCGAGATCACGAAGGCGAGCATGATGCCGGCGATGATTCCGGGCCACAACAGCGGCAGGGTGATCCGCCGGAACGTCATCCATGGCGTCGCGTAGAGATCGGCCGCCGCCCGCTCCAGCGACAGGTCCATGCTTTCGAGCCGCGCCCGGATCGGCAGATACGCGAAGGGGATGCAGAAGGCCGAATGCGCCGCGATCAGATAGGCGAGGCCGGAATAGCCGGTCGCCACCTTGATCATCGCGAAGAAGATGAGGAGCGCCACCCCGGTGACGATCTCCGGCACCATCAGCGGCGTGTTGATCATCGCATAGACGGCGGTGAGCCCGCGATAGGGGCGGGTGCGGGTCGTGGCGAGCGCCGCCATGGTGGCGACGGTGGTGGCGATCACCGCCGCGAAGCTCGCGATCACCAGCGAGCGCGTTGCCGCATCGCGGGCCTGGTCGTTGGCCCAGGCCGAGTGATACCAGCGCCAGGAGAAGCCGTCCCAGATCGCGATCGAGACGCCGGCATTGAAGGAATAGACCACGAGGGTGGCGATCGGCAGATAGAGCGTGATGAAGCACAGGATCGCGATCGTCGTGAAGCCGGTCTGACGGCGCACCGAGAATGCCCGGCCGGTGCTCGCATGCGCCTCAGCCATGGCCGCTCGTGTCCGACTTTGCCGCGAAGCGCACATAGACGAGCAGCGCCGCCATCACGATGGCGAGCAGCGTCATCGACAGCGCCGAGCCCAGCGGCCAGTTCCGCCCCTGGCCGAATTGCAGCTCGATCAGATTGCCGAGCATCATGTTCTTGCCGCCGCCGAGCACCCGCGGCGTCACATAGGCGCCGAGCGAGGGAATGAACACCAGGATCGAGCCGGCGATGATTCCGGGCTTGACCAGCGGGATGATGACCCGCCGCAGCACCTGGAAGCGGTTGGCATAGAGATCGTAGCCCGCCTCGATCAGCCGGAAATCCAGCTTCTCCATGCTGGCGTAGAGCGGCAGCACCATCAGGGGCAGATAGACATAGAGCATGCCGGCGAGAATCGCCCCGTCGGTGAACATGAGCTGCAGCGGCCGCGCGATCAGGCCGAATTTCAGCAGGACGGCGTTGATCAGCCCCTCATTGCGGATCACCTCCTGGATCGCGAAGGTCCGGATCAGCAGATTGGTCCAGAACGGAATGGTGATCAGGAAAAGCCAGGCGTTGCGGCTGCGCTCCGGCCGCGTGGCGATGAAATAGGCGGTGGGAAAGCCGACGATCAGGGCAAGGATCGTGGTCGCGCCGGAAAGCTTGACCGACCGCCACAGGATCGACAGATGCGCATCCTGAAAATTGATGCTGTCGTCGAAAATGTCCCGTTGGAAGAGGACCCGGAACCACCCTTCGAGTGACGGCGACCACAACACCCCGCCATAGGGACCGGGGGTGAGGAACGAATAGACGAGCACGATGAAGAGCGGACCGATTGCCGCAAACAGCAGGATCGCCAACGCGGGAGCAAGCAGCCCGAAGCGGACCCGCATCGCCCGTCTTTCCAGTTCCGCCGCGCCGGCGGCTGGCTTTGCATCGCCAAGCTCGCCGAGGGCTGCATGGCTGAGCGACATCGATCAATCCCTCAGGATCTGCGCCGCCGCATCGGCGAAGACGATGCCGGCCGGCATCCCCGGCTCGAAGCTGGCCCCGCCGCCTCTTCGGTTCTGCCGGCGGACGATGAACTCGCGGCCCTCCGGCAGCGTCACGTGATAATGCGTGTCGGTGCCGAAATAGACCACATTCTCGACGACTCCCTGCAGCGGTGCCGCCGCCACGTCCCGCGTGAGCTCGGCATGCTCCGGGCGGACCACGATGGTGACCTTGCCCGACGGCGTCGCACCCATCGGCGGCGAGGCCTCGACCACCGCGCCCGAGGCCAGCCGGACCGTGCCGGTGCCATTGCTCGCGCCGAGCCATTCGGCTTCGAGAAAGTTCGTGTCGCCGATGAAATTGGCGACGAACCGCTCCGCCGGATGATCGTAGATGTCGCGCGGCGATCCGATCTGCAGGATGCGCCCGCCGCTCATCACCGCGATCCGGTCCGACATGGTGAGCGCCTCCTCCTGGTCATGGGTGACGAACACGAAGGTGATTCCGGTCTCGTGCTGCAGCCGCTTCAGCTCGATCTGCATCTCCTTGCGCAGCTTGAGGTCGAGCGCCGACAGCGGCTCGTCGAGCAGCAGCACCTTGGGGCGCGGCGCCAGCGCCCGTGCCAGCGCCACCCGCTGCTGCTGGCCGCCGGAGATCTGGCTGGTGCGGCGGTTCTTGAGCTCGCGCATCTTGACGAGCGCCAGCATCGCCTGGACCGTCTGATCGATCTCGGGCCGCGGCCGACCCAGCATTTCAAGGCCGAAGGCGATGTTGCCGGCCACCGTCAGATGCGGAAACAGCGCATAATTCTGGAACACCGTGTTGACCGGCCGCCGATAGGGCGGCAGCGGCGAGATGTCCGCTCCCTCGAGCAGGATGCGCCCGCGGGTCGGATGCTCGAAGCCGGCGATCAACCGGAGCAGCGTGGTTTTGCCGCAGCCGGACGGGCCGAGCAGCGTGAAGAACTCGTTCTTGCGGATCGCCACGCTGACGTCATCAAGGGCGAGAACCTGGTCCTCGCCTGAGCCAAAGTTCTTCGAGACCCGCTCGACATCGATCGCGGGCGAGGTTCCCACTGGCGCATCCACCGCGCGAACTCCCGTCTTCTTGTTCATTTTCCGCGATCATAGACAATGCCGGATCAGATCGTCCAGCCGCCGTCGATGATAAAGGCCTGCCCGGTGACGAAAATCGCCTCGTCGCTTGCCAGATAGGTGACGAGGGCGGCGATCTCCTCGGGCTGCCCCAGCCGTCCGGTCGGCTGGCGCGCCAGGAACTCGGCCCGCGACCTGTCGTAGTCGCCCCGCGCCCGCATCCGCGCCAGCAGGCTCGGGGTCTCGACGGTTCCCGGGCACACCGCGTTGGCGCGGATGCCGCGGCTGACATAATCGGCGGCGAGCTGCTTGGTGAGCGCAATGACCGCCCCCTTGGTGGCGCCATAGAGGAAGCGATTGGGCGCTCCCTTGATGGTCGAGACCACCGAGGCGATGTTGACGATCGAGCCGCCGCCGCGCTCGAGCATCGCCGGAAGATAGGCTCGGATCATCCGGAAATGCGCCCGGACATTGAGGTCGAAGGAGAAGTCCCAGTCGCTGTCGCTGACCTCGAGGATCGTGCCGTGATGAACGAAACCGGAGCAGTTGACGAGAACGTCCACCGGGCCGGTCCGGTCGGCCATCGCGCTGACCTTTCCGGCATCCGTGACATCGAGGGCCACTGTCTCGATGGCGTCGCTCGCATCCGCGAGCCCCGCCAGCCCCTTCTCGTCGATATCGGCGGCGAACACCCTGGCACCTTCGCGCGCCAATGCGAGCGCCGAAGCCCGCCCGATGCCTGCCGCCGCCGCTGTCACGATCGCCGTCTTGCCTGCTAACCGACCCATTCCGCAATCTCCCTGGACACTCACGACTGAAGGCTTGGCAGTTTAAGCCCGTTTTCGCGGGCCGCCTGGCGGGCGATCTCATAGCCGGCATCGGCGTGGCGCATCACACCGCTCGCCGGATCGTTCCACAGCACCCGCTCGAGACGCCGGTCGGCCGCCGCGCTGCCGTCGCACACGACCACCATGCCGGCATGCTGGGAATAGCCGATCCCGACCCCGCCGCCATGATGGATCGACACCCAGGTCGCGCCCGATGCGGTGTTGAGCAGCGCATTGAGCAGCGGCCAGTCCGACACCGCATCCGAGCCGTCGAGCATCGCCTCGGTCTCCCGGTTGGGGCTCGCCACCGAGCCGGAATCGAGGTGGTCGCGCCCGATCACCACCGGCGCCTCGAGCTCGCCCCGCCGCACCATCTCGTTGAAGGCGAGGCCGAGCCGGTGACGCTGCCCGAGACCGACCCAGCAGATGCGCGCCGGCAGGCCCTGGAAGGCGATCCTCTCGCGCGCCATGTCGAGCCAGTGATGGAGGTGGGGGTCGTCCGGGATGAGCTCCTTGACCCGCTGGTCGGTGCGGTAGATGTCCCCCGGATTGCCGGAGAGCGCCGCCCAGCGAAACGGCCCGATGCCGCGGCAGAACAGCGG
>JBEVJH010000086.1:0-6265 GCA_040510355.1 Aestuariivirgaceae bacterium | reverse complement strand
CAGGAGGCATTGAGGCGGGTTGTCCGGCTGGCCCTGATCAGGGCGGCGCGGACCGGGCTTCCCGGGGACCACCATTTCTTCATCGCCATCAACAACCGGCATGAAGGGGTGAAGCTGTCGGACCGGCTCCGGCGCAAATATCCCAACGAGATGACCATCGTGCTGCAGCACCAGTTCTGGAATTTGGCGGTGCATGAACGGCATTTCGAGGTCGATCTCTCCTTCGACAACATTCCGGAAAAGCTGTCGATCTCCTTCGACGCGGTGAAGGGGTTCTTCGATCCCTCGGTGCAGTTCGGGCTGCAATTCGAGGAGATCCCGGCCGACCAGCGCGAGGCCCTGCTCGAGGCAGCGCCGGCGCCGGCGCCCACAGAGGCGAGCAATGCTCCGGCCGCGGCCGAGGACGGAAAGACCGAGCGCGGACCCGAGAAAATCGTGTCGCTCGACCAGTTCCGGAAGAAGTGAGGCAGGAAGTGAGGCAGTAGGCAGTCGGCAAATAGGCAGTGAGCGAGCTCTTCCCTACTGCCTACTGCCCCTAATGCCTACTGCCTAAAAGCCTTCTTGCGCGGCCCGGCCATTGTGTATGCTTCGGCCATGCGAGTGGAAGGATCGATCATGGACAGACGCCGTTTCAGCTGCCGGCTCATTGCCGCCGGACTCGTCGCCGCGCTTGCCGCAACCGTGTTGACAGCACCCCGTGCCGATGCCGCCGAGGCGCTGACCATCGTGGCGCCAGCCAAGCCCGGCGGCGGCTGGGACCAGACCGCCCGCGCCATGGAGACGGTGCTGCAGGGCACCAACCTCGCCACCCCGGTGACGGTCGAGAACATCGCCGGCGCCGGCGGCACGGTGGGGCTGGCGCAGCTCGCCGACAAATATTCCGGGCGGGGCGACGTGCTGATGGTGTCGGGCCTCGTCATGGTCGGCAGCATTCTCACCAACAAATCGCCGGTCAATCTCGACCAGACCGCGCCGGTGGCACGCCTGACCGGCGAATATGAGGTGCTGGTGGTTCCGGCCAGCTCCGAGATCAAGTCGCTCGCCGACATCGTCAGCAAGCTCAAGGCCGATCCGGGATCGGTGTCGTGGGGCGGCGGCTCGGCCGGCGGCACCGACCACATCCTGGCGGCGATGATCGCCAAGGCCACCGGGGTCGACGGCTCCAAGGTCAATTACGTGCCGTTCTCCGGCGGCGGCGAGGCGCTGGCGGCGATCCTCGGCGGCCATGTCACGGTCGGCGTGTCGGGCATTGGCGAATGGCTCGGCCAGATCCAGTCCGGCGAGCTCAGGGCGATCGCCATCTCGGCGCCCGAGCGGATTTCGGGCGTCGACATTCCGACAATCAAGGAACAGGGGATCGATGTGTCGCTCAGCAATTGGCGCGGCGTGTTCGGGCCGCCCGAGCTCGACGATGCCAAGAAGCAGGGGCTGATCACGCTGGTCGACCAGATGGCAAAGAGCAACGAATGGAAGCAAACGCTGAGCGACAAGGGCTGGATGGACCTTTATCTCTCGGGTGACGCTTTTGCGGCCTATCTCAAGGAGGAGAACGCGCGGATTGCCGAGACGCTGAAGTCGATCGGCCTCGTGCAGTAGGTGCGCACCCTTCGCCTCTCGGCCGACGCGATCGTCGGCATCGGCATCGCCCTTCTCGGGCTCGCCTTTGCGGTTGCGACAGCGCGGGTCGACGTCCAGCCGCTTTATGCCAAGGTCGGCCCGACCTTCGTGCCGTGGCTGGTGTCGGCCGGGCTCATCGTCACTGGCAGCCTGATGGCCTGGGCGGGGCTCGCGGCTCCGCCGCCGTCCGGCCATGAGGTCAAGACCGAATGGCGGCCGGTGGCGTGGATCTTTGCCGGCCTCATCGCCGACTGGCTGCTGTTCAAGCCCGCCGGCTTCATCATCGCCTCAACCGTGCTGTTCTTCTGCGTCGCCCGCGGCTTCGGCAGCCGATCGGCGCTGTGGGACGCGCTGGTCGGCGCGGCGCTGTCGATCGGCGCCTATCTGCTGTTCCGCTACGGGCTCAATCTCAATCTGCCCGGGCTCCTGGCGGGGCTCTGGCGATGACGACGCTGCAGCATCTGCTCGCCGGATTTTCGACGGCGCTGACGCTGGCCAATCTCGGCTGGGCCTTTGTCGGGGTGACGCTCGGCACGCTCGTCGGCATCCTGCCCGGCATCGGGCCGGCGCTGACCATCGCGCTCCTGCTGCCGGTCACCAGCACGCTCACCCCCGACTCCGCCTTCATCATGTTCGCCGGTCTCTATTACGGCGCCATGTATGGCTCCTCGACGACATCGATCCTGCTCAACACGCCCGGCGAGTCCGGCTCGATCGTCACGGCGGTCGAAGGCAATCTCATGGCGCGCCAGGGCCGCGGCGCGGCCGCGCTGGCGACGGCGGCGATCGGCTCGTTCGTCGCCGGCACCATCGGCACGGTCCTTCTCACCTTTCTGGCGCCGCTGATCGTCAAGCTCGCCATCCGCTTCGGGCCGGCGGAATATTTCTCGCTGATCATGCTCGCCTTCGTCACCATCTCGGCCTTTCTCGGCGAGTCGCGGGTGAAGGGCCTGGCAAGCCTGTTTCTCGGCCTCGCCATCGGGCTTGTCGGGATCGACAGCCTGACCGGCCAGGCGCGGTTCACTCTCGGGTTCCCGAATCTCCTGAACGGCATCGATGTGGTGATCGTGGCGGTCGGCCTCTTCGCGGTCGGCGAGGCGCTTTTCATCGCATCGCGGCCCGACTTGCGCGAGGCGCGAATCGAGGCGGTCAAGGGATCGCTGATGATGACGAAGGAGGAATGGTCGCGCTCATGGCTGCCATGGCTGCGCGGCACGGCGATCGGTTTTCCGTTCGGCGCGCTGCCGGCCGGCGGCACCGAGATCCCGACCTTCCTTTCCTATGTGACGGAGAAGCGGCTGGCCCGCAATCCGGAGGAGTTCGGCCATGGCGCGATCGAGGGCGTGGCGGGACCGGAGGCCGCCAACAATGCCGCGGTCGCCGGGGTGCTGGTGCCGCTCCTGACGCTCGGGCTGCCGACCTCGGCGACCGCCGCCATCCTGCTCGCCGCCTTTCAGCAATATGGGCTGCAGCCAGGGCCGTTGCTGTTCCAGCAGGAGAGCACGCTGGTGTGGGGGCTGATCGCCTCGCTCTATATCGGCAATGTCATGCTGCTGGTGCTCAACCTGCCGCTGGTCGGGCTGTGGGTGCGCCTCCTGTCGATCCCGCAGCACCTGCTCTATGGGGCGATCCTGGTGTTCTCGACGCTCGGGGTCTACAGCCTCAACGGCTCGACCTTCGATCTCGTTCTGCTGGCGATCTTCGGGGCGCTCGGCTTCATCATGCGGCGCACGGACCTGCCGGTGGCGCCATGCGTGATCGGGCTGATCCTCGGACCGATGGCGGAAGCACATTTCCGCCGCGCGCTGTCGATCAGCCAGGGCGATCTCTCGGTTTTCGTGACACAGCCGCTCTCGGCGGCGATCCTGGCGGTGGCGCTGGCCGCCCTGGTGGTCCCGACCGTCATAAGCTGGACGAGGTCGCGCCGGGCGGTTGCTTAGCGACCATCGGCTCGAGCAAGGAAATACCCCACGAAACCTCCGGCGAGAGCAGCTCCGTAGGCGGCCCATGCAATCGGTTGCGAACCGACGACCGCACAAACCAATCCAAGGCAGGTCACGCCAGTGACAGCAAAGCCTGTCACCGATTTCAGCACCACCAGAAAGAAACTCTCTTTGATGAGAACTCGCGATTCAGCCGCAAGATTTGCCTCGCGCATATCGCGTCAGGATGACCTCGATAGAGTATTGGTGTCGATCTGCAGCCCTCGCGAGAGCCGATCCAGAGCGACCGGCGCGCTTATTCCGAGATAGAATGCCGTAAGCGCATTTTGGGCATCAAGTGCTATCGGAAATACCCCCGCGGCGATGGCGACAAGAACACGAACGCCAAGATAGAATTTGCTCTTATAGAGCGGCGGACAGATACCACCGAGATATTTACACTCCTTCAGGGCTGAAGCCACCTCTGCCGAGAGACTTCCCACCACACCCCAATAGAAGAAAGGCGGGATTCCATCTAAGGCATGTAGAAACCCAGACAGAGTTAGCAGTTCCATCGATGGAGCACTTCAAGCGTGCTTGCTTGGGAGCCGGTGTCCGCGATCGCCATCACCTCCCATGCGCAAGAGCCAAAGGTAGTTGGAGAGGGACCTCTTGATGGATCTTGCAACCTCCTCATGCCGGGACAGACTTGCGACGATGACGGCAAGGTTGGCCGCAACCAGGCCCAGCAAGACGCCGAGAAAAAGCGTGAAAATCAGTTGAACGATGTCGGCGTGGTTCATTGCAAACTCCATCGCAATTGCTCGCGGGTCAGTTACGGTCTCAAATTCCGATGCTCCGGTCAAATTTTTGTTAGTTATCATGCCGTTAGTGCAACCTTATGCAACCAAAGAGAGGAGCGTCATTCGCTCCAATCCGAACATTGCTTGCAGTTGACGATCACACGTGACAGTGCTTTGCCGGTCCCGATCGGCAGGCAGGACCAGGACCTAAGCGCATCATGACCGACCTCTCACCCTTTTCGCTCGGCGGACGATTCTGGCGCGGCAATCTCCATACTCATTCGACCCTGTCCGACGGCGCGCTGCCGCCCGACCGCGTCGTCGAGGCTTATAAGGATGCCGGTTATGATTTCATGATGTTGTCGGATCATTTCATCGACCGCTATGACTGGCCGATCGCCGACACGCGCGGCATGCGGTCCAACCGCTTCACCACGATCATCGGGGCCGAGCTGCATGCGCCGGAGACGGCGGTGGGCGAGCTTTGGCACATCGTTGCGGCCGGGCTGCCGCTCGACTTCGCGCCATGCGGACCGGACGAGGACGGCCCGGCGCTCGCCAGGCGGGCGGCGGAGGCCGGCGCCTTTGTGGGCATCGCCCATCCGTCGTGGTCGCAACTCACCATGGAGGATGCGCGGGCGCTGAAATCGGCGCATGCGGTCGAGATCTACAATCATGGCTGTGCCGTCGAGACCGACCGCGGCGAAGGCTGGTATCTCTACGACCAGATGGTCAACGAAGATGCCCGCCTCTCGGCCTTCGCCACCGACGATGCGCATTTCAAGGTCAACGACTTCTTCGGCGGCTGGGTCCAGGTCAAGGCCGAGAGCCTCGAGCCCGAGGCGCTGGTCGATGCCTTGAAACAGGGGCGCTATTATGCGAGCCAGGGACCGGAGATCCACGCGCTGTCGCTGACGGGGAACGAGCTCACGGTGGTGTCGTCGCCGGTCGACGTGGTGGCCGTGGTGTGCGGCAACTCCCGCGCGGTGACGCGGCATGGCCGGGCGGTGACGCAGACGGTGGTCGACGTGACAAAGCTCGAGGAGGGCTGGCTCCTGCGCAACAAGAGCCCGTGGTTCCGCGTGGTGCTGATCGACGGTGCGGGCAAGCGCGCCTGGACCGGCGCATTCTGGTGGAAAGACCTGCAATGACCAAGACGCGCATCGAGACCGACAGCTTCGGCCCCATCGAGGTGCCGGCCGACCGCTATTGGGGCGCCCAGACGCAGCGCTCGCTCGGCAATTTCAAGATCGGCTGGGAGAAGCAGCCGCTGCCGATCATCCATGCGCTGGGCGTCATCAAGCTCGCATCGGCCGAGACCAACATGGCGCTCGGGCGGCTCAAGCCTGAGCTTGGCGAGCCGATCCGCGCGGCGGCGCGCGAGGTCGCCGAAGGCAGGCTCGACCAGCACTTTCCGCTGGCGGTGTGGCAGACCGGGTCGGGCACCCAGACCAACATGAACGCCAATGAGGTGATCGCCAACCGGGCGAGCGAGATGCTCGGGGGCACGCTCGGCAGCAAGGAGCCGATCCACCCCAATGATCATGTCAATATGAGCCAGTCGTCGAATGACACCTATCCGTCGGCGATGCATATCGCCGCCGCGCAGCAGGTGGTCGGCGATCTCCTGCCGGCGCTCAGGCACCTGCATCTGGCGCTGGCGGCGAAGGCGAAAGCGTGGACGCATATCATCAAGATCGGCCGCACCCACACCCAGGATGCGACGCCGATGACGCTCGGCCAGGAATTCTCAGGCTATGCCCAGCAGATCGAGAACGGCATCGTGCGGATCGAGCAGACGCTGCCGATGCTGATGGAGCTGGCGCAGGGCGGCACTGCCGTCGGCACCGGCCTCAACGCGCCGAAGGGGTTCGCCGAGGAGGTCGCCAAGCGCATCGCCGCCTTCACGGGCCTGGCCTTCAC
>JBEVJH010000085.1:0-4889 GCA_040510355.1 Aestuariivirgaceae bacterium | reverse complement strand
GCTTCAGGGAGGAATTGATGACAGTGTTCGTCAGGCCGATCGTCGGCGCATTGGCCGCCGCCGCCATCCTGTCCTTCGCGGTCGCGGCAAACGCGGCCGACAAGGTGAGGGTGGCGCTGGGCGACGTGGTCTCGGTGGAGACGCTTGCCTTCGTGGTCGCGCTCGAGCGCGCCAAGGATCGCGGCGTCGATTACGAGCTCACGTCCTTCGCCAAGGAAGAGCTGGCGATCCAGGCCATCGTCAATGGCCAGGCCGATCTCGGCGTCGGCACCCCCTATTCGGTGATCCAGAAGACCAAGGTGCCGCTCAAGATCATCTATCAGATGTCGCGGCTCATCTTCTTCCCGGTCGCCTCGATCGAGTACAAGACCTGGAAGGATCTCGACGGCAAGCCCATCACCTTCCACGCCCGCGGCACCGGCACCGAGGCCATCGGCAACATCATCGCCAAGCGCGAAGGGATCACCTTCGGCGACCGCAGCTATGTGCCGGGCTCGGAAAACCGGATCATCGCGATGATGAACGGGCAGATCAAGGCGACGGTCGTCGATCTCGCCAACAAGAACACCCTGATGGCCAAGGCGGGCGATCGCTTCCATGTGCTGCCCGGCGTCCAGAACCCGGCGAGCGACGAATTGGTGTTCGCCAGCGAGAAGTGGCTCACCGATCACAAGGACCAGGCGAACATCATCGTCGAGGAGCTGCTCAAGCTCTATCGCGAGATGAAGGCGAAGCCGACGGTCATCGAAGAGGAGCGGGTGAAGCGCAAGCTGCTCGCCGACCAGCCGAAGGAAGTGCTCGACGAGGTGGTGCCGTTCTACACCGAGGCGGTGAAGGAGGGAGTCTACGCTCCGCTCGAGGACGTGAGCGCGGTGGCCCAGTCGGACTTCCAGTTCTATGTCGAGGCTGGACAGCTCCAGGGAACGCCGGGTGACTTCAAGACCGATCAATATTGGGACACCGGTCCTCTCGACGCCGCAAAGAAGGCGCTGGGCAGCTAGCAAGCGCCGGCACTTCCCAACCCCCTCGGCCCCTTCCCGCAAGCGGGGAGGGGCGGCCGGAGGCGCAATGGCGACGATCGCCGAATCCTCGGTCAGCACGCGTCAACCGAGCGCCGCGCAGTGGCTCGTGAAGCACCCGCTGGTGCTGCGCCTCGCCTCGGTCGCGGTGGTGTGCGCCGCCTGGGAATATGCCGGGCGGGTGCCGATCAGCCCGGCTTTTCCGACTTTCGTGGAAACCATGGCGGCACTTTGGGACATGATCCGCGACGGGAGTCTCGCGAAAGCGTTCGCCATCACGCTCGAGCCGCTGGTGATCGGGCTCGCCGCCTCGGTGGTCGCGGGGGTCGGCCTCGGCGTGCTGATGGGCCTCAATCGCTTTGCCGAATGGCTCGGCGCGCCGCTCTTCATCATCGCCCAGGCGGCGCCGATGGCGGCGCTCATTCCGATCATCACCTTCGCCTATGGCATCGGACTTCTGGCCAAGGTGGTGACGGTCTGCATGATGGCGATGCCGGTGATCGTGTTGAACTCGCTGAACGCCATTCGTCATACGCCGACCTCGCTGGTCGAAATGGGCCGGTCGTTCCAGGCCTCACGGCTCGATCTGATCACCAGGATCATCCTGCCGTCGGCGGCACCGGTCATCTTCGCCGGCCTGCGGCTCGGCGCTGCGAGTGGCTTCATCGGCGTCATCCTCGCCGAGCTGCTGATCACGCCGACCGGGATCGGCGACATCATCACCTACAATCAATCGATTGCGGAATATCCCAAGATGTACGCGGCGATCTTTGCCATCATTGCGGTATCGATCCTGTTCATCGAAGCGCTGGAATGGATCGAGCTCACGCTGTTCCGGCCGGAGAAGAGGGCAGCCGCATGACGGCGAGAGCGAGCCACCATGCCGACGCTGCCGCAGCCGCCGTCGAGGTCCGGGGCGTTTCCAAGATCTATGATGGCGGCGTCGAGGCGCTCAACGACATCGGTCTCGATTTTCCGGAAGGTCAGCTGACGACGCTGCTCGGACCCTCCGGCTGCGGCAAGACCACACTGCTCAAGATCATTGCCGGGCTGATCGCGCCGACCAGCGGCAGCGTGAAGGTCGCGGGGAGGAAGGTCACCGGCCCGGGGCCCGAGCGGGCGTTCGTGTTCCAGGACTTCGCCCTGATGCCCTGGGCAAATGTGATGCGCAATGTCGGTTTCGGCCTCGAGCTGCGCGGGGTTGCCAAGGCTGAACGCGAGCGGGTGGCGCAGAAATACATCGCCGAGGTCGGCCTCAAGGGTTTCGAGGAGGCCTATCCGCATGCGCTGTCGGGCGGCATGCGGCAGCGGGTCGGGCTGGCGCGGGCGCTTGCCGTCAATGCCAAGGTGCTGCTGATGGACGAGCCGTTCTCGGCGGTGGACGAGCAGACCCGGCGCAAGTTCCAGGAGGATCTCCTGCGGCTGGTGGCGCAGGAGCGCAAGACCTTCATCTTCGTGACGCATTCGATCGAGGAGGCGGTCTATGTGTCGGATCGCATCGTGCTGCTGTCGAAGCGGCCAAGCCGCGTTTCGGAGATCATCGTCCCGGCGATCGATCGCGGCGGCGATCCCGAGCAGATTCGCCGAAGCCAGGCCTATCTCGATACCGTCGAGGCAATCTGGCAAGGCCTCAAGCGCTATATCGAGTGAGCAATGACCATCGGCGGGTTCAGGGTTCCACTCTTCGCCTCGCTCGTCATCTGGGCGATCCTGTGGGAGATCGCCGGGCGAAGCGGCGCCAGCTTCGTCATTCCGCCGCTCTCGGGGATCTTCGCCAGGATCGTCGAGATCGTCCCGACCCCGACCTTTCTCGCAGCCCTGGCGATCACCGCCAAGACATTCGCGATCGGCAATGCGATTGCCATATTGGTCGGGATTCCGATCGGGGTGGCGATGGGGCGATCGGAGCTCGCCGACCGCATCCTGCTGCCTTGGGTGAACATGTTCATCTCGGCGCCATTGTCGGCGCTCGTCCCGGTGATCATGGTGCTGTTCGGCCTCGGCGAGACGACGATCATCCTCACCGTGGTGCTGTTCGCCATCTGGATCATCGTGCTCGACACGCGCGCCGGCGTGCGCAGCATCCCGCCCTCCCTCGTCGAGATGGCGAGGAGCTTCGGCGCCAGCCGGCTGCAAGCCTTCAGCAAGATCTATATCTGGGCGGCGCTGCCGGAGATTCTTTCGGGCATCAGGCTCGGCATGATCCGTGCCGTCAAGGGCGTGGTGATCGGCCAGCTGCTGGTCTCGATCGTCGGTTTCGGGCGGCTGTTCGAGCTCTATTCGTCGCGCTTCCTGATGGAGCATTTCTGGGCGCTGCTGTTCGTCATCTTCGCCTTCGCCTTCACGCTCAACGAGGCACTCGCCTGGCTCGAACGCCGGGTGGAGTACTACGCCGCCTCCCGGACCTAAGCCGCTCAAGCAAGGAGACACCATGCCTGCAACGGAGTATGTGATCGCGCCCCCGCCACAGGCCTTTCTCAGGGTCAAGGGCACCACTGCCGTCTTTCCGGTCCACCGGGTCTATTGCGTGGGGCGCAACTATGCGGCGCATGCCATCGAGATGGGCGGCAATCCGGATCGTGAAGCACCGTTCTTCTTCCAGAAGAACCCCGACAACCTCGTCATCGACGGTGGCGATTTCCCCTATCCCGAGCGCTCCGATGACGTCCATCACGAAATCGAGATGGTGGTCGCCCTCGCCAAGGGCGGGCGCGACATCCCGCTCGACCGGGCGCTCGCCTGCGTGTTCGGCTATGGGGTCGGCCTCGACATGACGCGACGAGACCTTCAGGCCGAGTGCAAGAAGCACGGGCGGCCCTGGGAGGTGGGCAAGGCCTTCGAGAAATCGGCGCCTTGCTCGACCCTGGTGCGCGCGGCCGAAATCGGCCATCCGGACACGGGCGCCATCTGGCTCAAGGTCAATGGCGAGCTGCGCCAGGAAGGGGACCTCAACCAGCTGATCTGGAAGGTGCCGGAGATGATTTCCTATCTGTCCGGCCTGTTCGAGCTCGCTCCCGGCGACGCGATCATGTCGGGCACCCCGGCCGGCGTCGGCGCGGTCAAGCGCGGCGATCGGATGCACGGCCATGTCGCGGGGATCGGCGAGGTCAAGGCGCAAGTCGTCTGAGCATTGCCAGGAGTTTGGCGTTCGGCCATCATGATCAAAAAAACCCCCAGGAGGAAACCTCAAATGTCTCAGAAATCGCAATCCCCGAAGACGACCCGCCGCAAACTTGTGCTGAGCGGGGCGGCAGTCGCGGCGGCTGCCGCGGTCAGCGCCCCTGCCGTGGTCAAGGCCCAGGGACCGACCAGTTTCCGCTTCCAGAGCACCTGGCCGTCGAAGGACATTTTCCATGAATTTGCTCTAGATTATGCCAAGAAGGTCAACGAGATGACCGGCGGCGACCTCAAGATCGAGGTGCTGCCGGCCGGAGCGGTGGTGCCGGCCTTCGGTCTGCTTGAGGCGGTCTCCAAGGGCACGCTCGATGGCGGCCACGGGGTGCTGGCCTATCATTACGGCAAGCAGAATGCGCTGGCGCTTTGGGGATCGGGTCCGGGCTTCGGCATGGATGCCAACATGCTGCTGGCCTGGCATAAATATGGTGGCGGCAAGGAACTTCTGGCGAAGCTCTATGAGTCGATCGGCGCCAATGTGGTGTCCTTCCCCTATGGCCCGATGCCGACCCAGCCGCTCGGCTGGTACAAGAAGCCGGTCACCAAGCCGGAGGATTTCAACGGCCTCAAATTCCGCACCGTCGGCATCTCGATCGACGTGTTCACCGGGCTTGGCGCCGCCGTCAACGCTCTGCCGGGTGGCGAAATCGTCGCGGCGATGGACCGCGGGTTGCTCGATGCGGCGGAGTTCAACAA
>JBEVJH010000084.1:0-6745 GCA_040510355.1 Aestuariivirgaceae bacterium | reverse complement strand
ACCATGGCGATGCTGCGCCGGCTTCCCGTCGAGGTCGTCCATGGCGGCCACTTCCCGAGCTTCGGACCGACCCGCTACCGCCAGATCATCGACGAATATCTCGCCGGCCGCCGCACGCCCGGGTGCCACCTGGGGCAGTAGGCAGTGGGGAAGAGCTCCGCTCACTGCCTACTGCCGATCTGCCGACTGCCGCCTTCTTCACACATCTTTACAATTCGGAGAACGGCAGGACATCGCTGAGCGGGATCTCCTTCCTTGATTGCCTCAACCGAAGGAGAGCACCATGAACGATCATCTCGACCGCGTTTCTGCGCCCGATGCGACGCGGCCGTCGCCGAAGGGCGCAAGGAGCTGGCTGATCCTGCCGACCATCGCGCTCGCTGCGGCATTGACCGGGGCGGCCGCCGGCAGTGCGGTGAGCGACTACAACAGCGCAGCGATGCCGGTCCATTTCATGGGCGGCCATGATTTCGACCCGGCCAAGGCCGAGGACCGGGCCGACCGCATGGTGCGCCATATCGCCATCGAGGTCGATGCCACCAACGAGCAGACCGACAAGCTGCGCGCCATCATGAAGGCCACCGTGAAGGATCTCGTCCCGCTGCGCGAGAAGATCAAATCGGCCCGCGAGCGGGTCCGCGATCTGCTCACCGCGCCGACCATCGACCGCGCCGCCATCGAGCAGCTCCGCTCCGAGCAGATGGCCAATATCGATGCCGCCAGCCGCCGCATCGCTCAAGGGTTGGCGGATTCGGCCGATGTCCTGAGCGTCGAGCAGCGCCGCAAGTTCGAGGAGAAGCTTGACGAATGGCGCGAGCGCAGGGCTTTCTGGCGTCCATGGCATCGCGGATGACGCCAGACACGTGAACGACCGCATCCTGCTCATCGAGGATGACGGCCGGCTGGCCGGGATGGTGTCCGACTATCTCGGCCAGTCCGGCTTTCGCGTCTCGCGGGCCGCCAACGGCGCCGCCGGGCTCCAGATGCATGCGACCGACAGCTTCGACATCGTCGTGCTCGACCTGATGCTGCCCGACATGGACGGGAACGACGTCTGCCGCCAGCTGCGCCAGCGCGGCAACGTTCCGATCCTCATGCTGACGGCGCGCGGCGACGCCATGGACCGGGTCGTCGGCCTCGAGATGGGCGCCGACGACTATCTGCCGAAGCCCTTCGAGCCGCGCGAATTGCTGGCGCGGCTGCGCGCCATTCTGCGGCGCGGCCGGGCCGTCCCCGAAAGCATCCTTCGCTTCGGCCGGCTCGAGATCGACTGCAACGCCCGCGAAATCCGCCTCGACGGCGAGCCGCGGCCGCTCACCAGCCACCAATTCGGCCTGCTCCTCGCCCTGGCCCGCCGCGCCGGCCGCGTCATGACCCGCGAGGCGCTGATGGACATCATGAAGAACGAGCCGCTCGAGGCCTTCGACCGCTCGATCGATGTCCACATCTCGCGCATCCGCGCCGCCATCGAGGACGACCACAGGAAGCCCCGCCGCGTCATCACCATCCGCAGCGTCGGCTATGTCTTCGCCAAGGCTCAGGATTGACCAGGACGATGCGGCGGCTCTACCACCAGCTCTATCTGACCATCATTGCCAGCCTGGTGCTGGTGGTGCTGGTCGCCGGCCTGCTGTGGCGCCTCGGGCCGAACGACACCCCATCCTCGCGCGCCTTCGAGATCGCTGGCGAGCTGATGGCCGCGCAACTGCCCGCAGCCAGCGCCGGCGCGGCGGCGCAGCAGCAGGCGATCGCCAGCCTGCATGACCGGCTCGACATCGATCTCGGTCTGTTCGACAGCGCCCGCCACGCAGTCGCCACGGCCGGCCGGCCGGTGCCGGTGCCGCCCGCCCGCCAGTCCCATGGCTGGATCTATGGCCCCGACGGCGCCGCTTGGGCGATCAAGCTCCCCGACAGCCGCTGGATCGTCGCCCGTCCGTCGATCCCGCCGCACCGCCCGGTGCTGCGCCTCATCGTCTTTCTCGGCGGCATCGCGCTCGCGGTGGCGCTCTGCGCCTATCCGGTGGTGCGCCGCCTGACCGGCCGGCTCGAACGGCTGCAGCAGGGGGTCGAGCAGCTCGGCTCCGGCGATCTCTCCGCCCGCGTCGAGGTCGAGGGCAGGGACGAGGTCGCCCGCCTCGCCGCCAGCTTCAACCGCGCCGCCGGCCGCATCGAGGAGCTGGTCAGGGCCCACAAGCTCCTCCTCGCCAACACCTCCCACGAGCTGCGCACCCCCCTTTCGCGCATCCGCTTCGGCGTCGAGTGGATGCTCGAGGGCGTTTACGGTCGCGGCAAGACCGATCTCCTCGGCGACATTGCCGAGCTCGACCGGCTGATCGACGAGATCCTGCTGTCGAGCCGGCTCGATGCCCAGGCGGTGAACCGGGCGGATGAGGAGATCGATCTCCTGGCCCTCGCCGCCGAGGAGGGTTCGCGCTATGACGACTGCACCTTCGAGGGCAACTCGGTGACCGTCTACGGCGACCGCGGCCTGTTGCAGCGCATGCTGCGCAACCTGCTCGACAATGCCCAACGCTATGGCAGGCTGCCGATCGAGATCACGGTCGGCCAGCGGGACGGACTGGCGTCGCTCGCCGTGGCGGACCACGGGCCGGGTGTCTCGGAGAGCGAGCGCGAGCTCATCTTCTCGCCCTTCTATCGCGGCGGCTCCGGCGGGAGGTCCGGCCGCGGCACCGGCCTTGGCCTGACCCTCGTCCGCCAGATCGCCGGCAATCACGGCGGCATTGCGCGATGGGCGCCGGCCCGCGGCAAGCCGAGCCGGATCGAGATCACCTTGCCGCTCGCCGGGAACCGTGTGACTTGCCGGAAAGACTGATTTATAAGGTGTTCCTTCGATCCGACCGGGCCATGGAGGTCATCCGGTGTCGTTCTTGAAAAACCTGTTCGGCTGGGGAAAGGCGCGCGGCGAGGCGCCGGCGGTCGCCAAGGAGGTCGAGCACAAGGGCTTCCTCATCGCCGCCAAGCCCTATCTGGAGGACGGCCAGTATCAGCTCGCCGGCACGATCTCGCGGGCGACCGCCGAGGGCCGCCAGGAGCACGCCTTCATCCGCGCCGACCGCTTCACCAGCCGCGACGCCGCCGCCGACGCGGCGATCGCCAAGGGCCGCCAGCTGATCGACGAGCAGGGCGACAAGATTTTCAGCTGACGCATTTTGCTCAAGATCTGCCACCCCTTTGGCCAAATCGACACACTCGCCCGGCAAACGACTCCGCGGCACCGCATCCCGCTGGATCATCCGACGGTTCTCGTGCAGTTTTTTCGCGAGTCAGTGAGTTGGTGTCGAAATGAACAAGATTATCGATCTCGCCGAGCAGAACCTGGCGCAGCTGCTCCTCGAACGCGACGTGTTGCGGGCCGATGTCGAGCGCCTGGGCGCCATCGTCTCCCAGCTCGAATCCAAGCTCGCAAGCCTGGCGCCGCCCTGCCATCTGGGATGCCGTCACGATCATTTCGAAAACCGCGAGCGCATGCGGGTCGATCATATCGGCCGGCTGATCGAAGAGCGCAACGAAGCCTGGAAGGAGCTGGCGCGGCGGCGGGCAACGGCGAAATAGGCAGGTAGGCAATAGGCAGTAGCCAGTACCCAACTGCCCACCTGCCTACTGCCTGCCTAAAGATTGACGCCGCCCCACCCCTTGCTATGCTGTCCCGACCAAGAATTCCGCCATCGAGCGGAGCGAGATCGGGAGGAAGCTGTGAGCGGCCAGGGCCTCAAGGCGCTGACCCGGACGCGCGAGCCGAAGTTCGGGCATTTCATCGTCGAATTCGCCACGCCGGGCATCGGCCATATCCTCAAATCGGCCGGCTGCGAGTTCGTCATATTCGACATGGAGCATTCCGGCTTCTCGATCGAGACGGTCAAGAGCGCCATCCGCTATTTCGAGGCGGCGGCGCTGCCGGTCATCGTCCGGGTGCCCTCCAAGGACTACCACCACATTGCCCGCGCCTGCGACGCCGGCGCCGAGGGGTTGATGCTGCCGATGGTCGGCACCCCCGAGGAGGTCCGCCGCATCATCGCCGCCATGAAGTACCACCCGCAGGGCGCGCGCGGCGTGGCGCTCCAGATCGCCCATGACAATTACCGCCCGGGCACCGTCGCCGACAAATTCGGCCGCGCCAATGAGCGCACCACCTTCGTCTGCCAGATCGAGACCGCCGAGGGCGTCGAGAACGCCGATGCCATCGCGGCGATCGACGGCGTCGACCTGCTCTGGGTCGGCCATTTCGACCTGTCGGTGTCGCTCGGCATACCCGGGCAGTTCGACCATCCCAAGTTCACGGGCGCCATCGAGCGCGTGGTGACCGCCGCCCGCCGCCACGGCCGCGCGCTGGGGCGGCTGGTGCCGACCGTCGAGCAGGGGATCGAGGTCAACGCCATCGGCTTCGACTTCATCTGCTATTCCGGCGATGTCTGGGTGCTGCACGACGCGCTGGCGGCGGCGCTCGCCAGGCTGCGGGCGGGTTGCGGAAAGGCTTGAGCCACGATGGCACCGTTCCGGGTGGCGCTCTCGGCGGATTTTCGGAAGAGCGACGGTGCGCCGCTCTTTCCCGACTTCGACCTCGCGCCGCTGCTCGCCGCGCCCGGTGTCGAGGTGAGCTATCTCGCGCCGGCCGACCGCCTGCGGGCCGACCAACTCGCCGATGTCGACGCCCTCATCCTGCTGACCCCGCGCTTCACCGCCGACAGCATTCCCCCCGGCGGCCGCCTCGCCGTCGTCGCCCGTTTCGGGGTCGGCTACGACAATGTCGCCGTCGATGCCCTGACCCGCGCCGCCATCCCGCTGGTGATCACCCCGGACGGGGTGCGTCGACCGGTCGCGGTTTCGATCATCGCCCTGATGCTGGCGCTGACCGGCAAGCTCACCGTCAAGGACCGCCTGACCCGCGAGGGACCGGACGGCTTCAACCGCCGCGCCCAGCATATGGGCTACGGCCTGGTCGGCCGCACCCTGGGCTCGCTCGGCATCGGCAATATCGGCGCCGAGCTGTTCCGGCTCGCCAGGCCCTTCGACATGAGCTTCATCGCCCATGATCCGTTCGCTACGCCGCCGGCGGCGCGCGAATTGGGGGTCGAGCTCGTCGATCTCGACGAGGTCTTCCGGCGGAGCGACGTGCTGACGGTGAACTGCCCGCTGACCGACGACACCCGCCATCTGGTGAATGCCCGCCGGCTCGCCCTGATGAAGCCCACCGCCTTCCTCATCAACACCGCGCGCGGGCCGATCGTCGACCAGCAGGCCCTGACGACGGCGCTCGTGGAGCGCCGCATCGCCGGCGCCGGACTCGATGTCTTCGAGGTCGAGCCGCCGCCGGCCGACGAGCCGCTGCTCAAGCTCGACAATGTCATCGTGACGCCGCACGCTCTGTGCTGGACCGACCAGTGCTTCGCCGGCAACGGTGCCGCCGACATCCGCGCTGTGCTCGACATCCAGCATGGCCGGGTGCCGCGCGGCGTGGTCAACCGCGCCGTGCTGGACGACGATCGTTTCAAACGACGCCTCGGGCGGCTTCAGGCCGCTCATGGCGGATAGACCGGGGACCACAGGGAGGAGTAGCCGATGAGTTTGCTTGCGAAATGGGCATCGATGCTCGCCGTGACTGCCTTGGCCGTCTCGGGCGCGACCGGCGCGCATGCCGAAAGCGCCGCCGAGCGCGCCGTGAAGGAGGCGCAGCAATACAAGGGCCAGACGATCACCATCGTCTGGGAGGCCGGTCTTCAGGCGCTCGACCCGCTGAACTACTCGGGTCCCAAATGGGAGAAGCTCACCGGCATCAAGGTCAAGGTGATCGAGGTTGCCACTGCCGAGATGTTCACCAAGATCATGCAGGAATACCGCGCCGGCACCGGCGCCTATGACGCGCTCAACGTCATTCCGTCCTGGATGCCCGACCTCGCCCAGGCCGGCGCGCTGGAGAACCTCGACCCCTATGTCGAGAAATACGGCTACAACGACGAGCTCCAGAAGATCGCGCCGACCTATCGCGACAACCAGATGAAGGTGAACGACAAGATCTACGGCTTCCCCGACGATGGCGACGTCTTTGTCTTCTACTATCGCAAGGACATCTTCGAGGATCCCAAGATCAAGGAGGAGTTCAAGGCCAAGTTCAACCGCGAGCTGGCGGTGCCCAAGACCTGGGCCGAGTTTGACGAGGTCGGCCAATTCCTGACCGACAAGCTGCAGCCCGCCACCTATGGGGCGGCCTTCTTCCGCCAGCCGCCCTATGCCCAGCTGATGTTCCAGGAGCGCTTCCGCAACGAGGGCGGCAAGTTCTTCAATGCCGACACCATGAAGGCGACGATCAACAGCGACGTCGGCGTCAAGGTGTTCACCGACATGCGCAACGAGAACAAGTTCATGCCGCCGGGCGTCGAGCAGTTCGGCTTCACCGAGAACCTCGCCGCCTTCCTGGCCGGCCAGACGGCCATGACCATCTCCTGGCCGCCTTACGGCCGCTGGGCCGCCGGCTACGGCAAGGACGAGGAGGCGCTGAACTGGGTGCCGAAATCGACGATCGCCGGCAAGGTCGGCTACGCCCTGCCGCCGGGCGGCCATCCCGAGCTTGCCGCCGGCTTCGCGCTCTCGGTCGCCTCGACCAGCAAGAACAAGGACGCCGCCTATCTGTTCATCCAGTGGCTGAACAGCGAGGAGATCAGCATGCAGCGCGTGCAACTACCCTACGCCCTGCGCGATCCGTTCCGGGATTCCCAGTTCGTCAGCCCGG
>JBEVJH010000083.1:0-8782 GCA_040510355.1 Aestuariivirgaceae bacterium | reverse complement strand
CGTCGGTCGCGAGCCTGGTCTTGTGGCGATTGATGCCGAGCCGCGAGCAGGCGAGCTCGAAGCGGCGTCCGATCGTCCAGGCATAGGGTCCGGTGCCGGTCATGCGGCGGCCGAAAGTCGAGTCGTTCTCCTTGCCGTCGCGGGTCTGGCGGATCAGCGACAGCACGTGGGCGGCCCGATCGGGGCGCGCCGCTGCCAGCCATTCGCTGAAGATCGCCTTCACCTCGAGGGGGAGGCGGAGCAGCACATAACCGGCCTCGCGGGTGCCGGCGGCGAAGGCCGCAGCGAGGACCTTCTCGATCTCGCTGTCGTTGAGGGCCGGGATGATCGGTGCCACCATGACGGTGGTGGGCACGCCGGCGGCGGCCAGCAGCCCCAGCGCTTCGAGCCGCTTGCCGGGTGTCGCCGCCCGCGGCTCCATGGCGCGGGCGAGCTTCGGGTCGAGGGTGGTCACCGAAACGGCGACCTTGACCAGCCGCTTCTTCGCCATCTCCTGCAGAATGTCGAGATCGCGCACCACCAAGGCGCTCTTGGTGACGATGCCGACCGGGTGGTTGAACTCGGCGAGGACCTCGAGGACCTGGCGGGTGATACGATATTGCCGCTCGATCGGCTGATAGGGGTCGGTGTTGGCGCCGAGCGCGATCGTTTGCGGCTGATAGGCAGGGTCGGAGAGCTCGTCGCGCAGAAGCTCCGCGACATTCAGCTTGGTGAACAGCTTGGTCTCGAAATCGAGACCGGGGGAGAGCCCCATATAGGCGTGGGTAGGCCTGGCGTAGCAATAGCTGCAGCCATGTTCGCAACCGCGATAGGGGTTGATCGAGCGGTCGAAGGAAATGTCGGGAGAGCTGTTGCGGGTCAGGATGGCCTTGGGCTGCTCTGGAATGACCGTCGTCTTGAGGGGAGGCAGCTCCTCGAGACGTTCCCAGCCATCGTCCTCGATGTGCCGCGACAGCGCCTCGTAGCGGCCCGAGCCGTTCGACCGCGCGCCCCGGCCGCGCGCCAGCTTGGCGGCGAGGCGCACCGCCTCGGTGGTGTCGTTCTCGAAGCCGAGCGAAGGCCTGATCTGGTTGTGGACGGTGACCATGGGGATGAAGGTAGGGCACCCATGAGAACAAATCAAGAACTTAAATGTTCCTCAGCTCTTGCGGCGCTGCAGGTGTTCCTCGAGGCGCGGCATGATCTCGATGAAGTTGCAGGGGAGGTGACGGTAATCGAGCTGGGCCTTGAGGATGCCTTCCCAAGCGTCGCGGCAGGCTCCCGGCGAACCGGGCAGACAGAAGATGAATTTGCCCTTGGCAACGCCGGCAGTGGCGCGCGACTGCACGGTCGAGGGCCCGATCTTCGGCCAGGACACCATATGGAAGGCGACCGAGAAGCCCTCGATTTCCTTCTCGAACAGGAATCGGAAGGCTTCGACCGTGACGTCGCGTCCCGTCAGCCCGGTGCCGCCGGTGGACAGGATGACGTCGATATCGTCGCGCTTCAGCCAATTGCGGGCAACGCGGCGGATCTGGCCGATGTCATCCTTGACGATCGTTCGCCCCGACAGCTGATGGCCGGCGGCGGCGATGAGCTCCGAGATCACCTGGCCGGAGCGATCGGTCTCGAGCGTGCGCGTGTCGGAGATGGTCATCACGGCGATCCGCACCGGAATGAAGGGCCGCGCATCGGGCACGGCGTTGTCCCGAGGTTCAGTCATCAAGTCGATTCTCGCTTAGGATCGAGGCTCGCGCTCAGTGTCAGGAAGTCGCGCCAGGCAAGGCGCTTCTGGGCCGGCTGCCGCAGCAGATAAGCGGGGTGCAGAGTCGGCAGGAGCGGAATCGAGGAGCCGTCCTGCGAGCGGTGCTGGCGCCATTTGCCCCTGAGCGCCAGAATGCCCTCGGTGGTGCCACTGAGCCGCTGGGCCGGGGTGGCGCCGAGGCAGACGATGGCGCGCGGACGCGCCAGCTCGATGGTGCGGCGGACAAACGGCAGGCACATCAGCGTTTCGGCTTCAGTCGGCTTGCGGTTCCCGGGCGGCCGCCAGAAGATCAGATTGGTGATGAGGACGCTCCGCGCTGGCTCGGCGGCGCTGCGCGCCAGGCCGATCGCCGCCAGCATCTTATTGAGAAGTTGACCGGAACGCCCAACGAAAGGCTTACCCGTCAGATCCTCCTCGCGTCCCGGCGCCTCGCCGATGAACAACAGGCGCGCCTCGGGGTTGCCGTCGAGATAGACGAGATTGGTGGCGGTGCGCCTCAAGGGGCAAGCATCGAAGGCGGCCAGGGCTGCCGCAATCTCGGTGAAACTGTTGCAGGCCGCAGCCAGGGCGATCGCGTCGCCGGCAGAGCCACCGAGTTGCGGACGCGGCGGTGCGGCAGCCGGAGGTCGAAGGGCGGCAGGGGCGGTGGACTCGGGCGGCGGGGCCCGAAGCGGTGCGCCCGAATTCGTTCGCGCCGCTTCCGCGAAGCGATCAACCGCGACAGGACCGGTCGCCTCGTCGGCCCCCATGTCGATCAACCACCGCAGCAGGGCGAGCGCGTCGAAACGGCTCATCGCATCAATTCCGGATTGGGTCATGCCGCCACCGCCCCATGGCGTCGGGCAGGACGCTTTTGCCGCAATCGGGCAATTGTCTCGACAGCGACAGTCACTATAACAGGCGCGATCAAGGTCGAGCCAACAGGCGATGGGACACTATGGAAGTGCAACAGGTTGAGCGCGAGTCGATGGAATTTGACGTGGTGATCGTCGGCGGTGGCCCGGCAGGTCTCGCGGCGGCCATTCGCCTCAAGCAGCTGGCGGCCGCGGCGGGCACCGAGATTGCTGTCTGCGTGCTGGAAAAGGGGTCGGAAATCGGTGCTCACATCCTCTCCGGGGCGGTGATCGACCCCATCGCGTTGAACGAGCTCATTCCCGACTGGCGGGAGCGGGGCGCGCCGCTCAAGGCCGAGGTCAGCGACGACCGGTTCTTCATGCTGAGCTCCAAGGGTTCGCTGCGCATTCCCAACGTTCTCCTGCCGCGGCTCATGAGCAATCACGGCAATTACGCGGTTTCGCTCGGCAATGTCTGCCGGTGGCTCGCCAAGGAGGCAGAGGCGCTCGGGGTCGAGATCTATCCCGGCTTTGCCTGCTCGGACCTGGTGCTCGCCGACAATGGCGCGGTACGCGGGGTTGTCGCAGGCGTGTTCGGGCTCGACCGGCAGGGTCAGCCGAAGCCCGATTACCAGCCCGGAATGGAGCTGATCGGGAAATATGTGCTGATCGCCGAAGGCGCACGGGGCTCGCTCGCCCGGCGCATCATCGACCGCTTTGAGCTCGCCAAGGACCGCCAACCGCAGAAATTCGGGCTGGGAATGAAAGAACTGTGGGAGGTCAGGCCGGAAGCCCATCGCCTCGGTCAGGTCACGCATACGCTCGGATGGCCGCTCGGGCAGGACACCGGCGGCGGCTCCTTCATGTATCATCTCGAGGACAATCTGGTGTCGGTCGGTTTCGTGGTCCATCTCAACTACGCGAACCCCTATCTCTACCCCTATATGGAATTCCAACGGTTCAAGCACCATCCGCTGATCAAGCCGGTGCTGGAAGGCGGCCGTCGCATCGCCTATGGGGCCCGTGCGATCACCGAGGGCGGGCTCCAGTCGGTGCCGCGACTCTACTTTCCCGGTGGCGCCCTGATCGGCTGTGCGGCGGGTTTCGTGAATGTTCCGCGGATCAAAGGCTCCCACAATGCGATGAAATCGGGGATGCTGGCAGCGGAGAGCGCATTTGCCGCCATTCAGGCCGGCCGCTCCGGCGACGAGCTCACGGAATATCAGACCGCCTATGAAGAATCGTGGATCCGTCGCGACCTCGAGAAGGTCCGTAATGTCAAGCCGTTATGGTCGAAGCTCGGGCTCTATGGCGGGCTTGCTGCCGGAGGGCTCGACATGTGGACGAATGAGCTTTTCGGGCTATCGCTTTTCGGTACCCTGAACCATGGAAAGCCCGATCATGCGACCCTGGTCGAAGCCCGCAACGCCAGCCGGATCGACTATCCACGACCAGACAACGTGATCTCTTTCGACAGGCTGACGAATGTGGCTTTTTCGGCCACCAATCACGAGGAGGACGAACCGGTCCATCTCAGGCTCAAGGACCCGACCATCCCGATATCCCGCAACCTGCCCTTGTATGACGAGCCGGCGCAGCTCTACTGCCCGGCCGGGGTTTATGAAGTCCTGGAAGACACCACCGGCGGAAAGCGCTTTCAGATCAATCACCAAAACTGTGTGCATTGTAAGACCTGCGACATCAAAGATCCGCCCCAGAACATCGTTTGGGAGGTGCCGCAGGGAGGTGAAGGGCCGAACTACCCCAACATGTGATGCCAAAAGGCAACATCGCCTTATGGTTGCTACAATCAGATGGTGATTGCCTGTGAATAGCCCAATTTCCACCATTGTGTCGCCGCGTCTTGAGGAAAAGTGAGTGTTGGGGAAGCATTGAGTCTCGCGAACGCATCTTCGGGGTTCCCACAGTCTTCCTGAGCGTAAAGCATCAGAAGAAAGAGGGCGTCATGCGCGCGTATATTGCCGTCGTTCTGCTCACGGCGGGGCTTGTCGCCCCGGCGCTGGCCGAGACGGCGCCGCCGCTCGTCAATATGCAGCCGACCGGCGAGCGAGCTGCGCAACTCCAACGGCAAAAGGCGTATCGACGTGCGGCAGCAACCCGTGCGGCCCAGGCGAAGCAAACCCGCGACACAGCCGCCGGTGCGGCCCAGGGCAGCGGACCCACGCGGATCGTTCCGGGGAGTCAGGTCGTTCCGGCAGCCTCGAGTTCGCCGAGCTGGTCGAGCTCCATGCTGAGCTGGTGGCGGGGCGAGTCGACCCCGGCGGGTGCCGGGCAGGGTACCGACGCGCAGGTTTCGGCAGAGCCGGCGGCAGTGCGGGTCGAAACGGCAGCTGCGACCCCCGAACCGGTGAAGCCGACCCGCCGCAAGGTGCGCCGCGCACGAAGCAGCGAAACGACGGCAACCGGGGCGGTGCCGGCGACGTCGCAGGCGGAAACCAAGGTTGAAAAGCCGACCCGAAGCAAGCGCCGAAGCGCCAAGCGCCCTCGGTCGAAGGATCGCCAGAGCGCGGCCCGCGCAACCGCGGTCCGTCAGGCCGACCGGGCGCGCGACACCGTGCCCGAGCCGCGCCCGAAGCCGGTCAATCCCGCAGTGCAAGATGGCACGCCACAAGCGGCGTCGGACTCCGCCGTCGGCTCGATCAGCCCGGCGGAGATCAAGGAAAGCGGCGGCCAGCAGATGGCGGCGCTCAGCAGCGAGGATGCGGCGGCCGGCGGCGAGGCGACCTGGTGGCAGCGCCAGGGCAACCCGGTGGTGTTCAATTTCCGCGACTGCGTCGCTTCCTATGCGTCGCGGGAGGCCCAGCGCAACAAGGACGGGACTTGGGCCGATCTCCTGATCCGCGCCACCGAGGGCGACTGCCGGGCTCCCTTCGACGAGATGGCGCGAACGCTCGCCAAGCGGTTCGGCGAAGCGCGCATCGAACCCGTGATGCGGGAGCTGATCGACACGACCTTCCTGCCGGCAGCCAAACAGGCCGCGGCGGAAAGCGCGCCAGCACCGGCGACGGGGTCATCCGACGTTCCGCCGCTGCCGCCTATTCCGGATAACATCCCGACCCAGTGACCACCGCTCGTTCCTGGTCACAACTGGCCTTGAAAGCTTGCGGGCGGCCCTAAAAAGCCGCAAATTCGGCGCACGTCGCCGCGATATCAACGACCGATTGACGGCCATATCGACAGGACACTGCATGACACGCGCGCTGAAGCTTCTGTCCGCATTACCGATCGGCATCTCGCTCTCCATCGGCGCGGCGGCGCCGGCGTTCGCAACCCAGGGAGGGGCCGATCAGGTGATCTCCCAAGCGTCGCTGTCGGGCAGCTACCTGGCTGGGCGCTTCGCCGGCAAGCAACGCGACAACGCGATCGCCGCGCTCTATTTCCAGCGGGCTCTCGAGGTCGACCCCGGCAATCCGGTGTTGATCGAGCGCGCATTCGTGCTCGATCTCGGGGCGGGCAACATGCAGCGCGCCGAGCTCCTGGCGGAGCAGGTTGCGAAGTTCAATCCGCAGCATCGGATGGCGCGCATCGTGCTCGGCCTCAAGGCCTTCCGAGAGAAGAACTACAAGGTGGCGCGCGACCACTTCTCGAAGGCGGCGTTCACCCCGGTCGGCGAATTGACCTCGGGACTGCTCAATGCCTGGGTGTTTGCGGCAGAAGGCAAATTTCCCGAGGCCATGCGAGCGCTCGACGTGCTCGACAAACAGGAGGCGTTCGTCAATTTCAAGCTGTTTCATGCGGCGTTGATCGCCGATCTGCTGCGGTCGGAAACGGGTGCGAGCGGGCGCTACCGCACGGCCTATGAGAAGGCAGGGGTCTCGCTGCGGGTGGTGCAGGCCTATGGGAATTTTCTCGAGCGCCAGGGCAACAAGGACGAGGCGCGCAAGGTCTATGGGCAATTCCTGGCGGTGTCGCAGCGCAATCCGCTGGTGCGCGAGCAGCTCGATCAGCTGAATGCCGGCCAGCAGCCGCGACCGTTCGTCGGCTCGGCCAGCGACGGCGCGGCGGAAGCGCTGTTCAGCTTGGCGAGCGCGCTGTCGGACGAGCAGAGCATCGACATTGCGCTCGTCTATGCGCAGCTGGCACTGATGCTCAAGCCGGACTTCGCCGTGGCACGCACGCTGCTCGGCGAGATCTACGAGGATATCCAGCGTCACGACCTGGCGATCGAGGTCTATGAGAAGGTCAAGGAGACCTCGGTGCTGAGGGCGAGCGCCGAGATCCAGATCGCCACCAATCTCGATGCGCTGGGCAAGAGCGACGAGGCAATCGAGGAGCTGCGCAAGCTGGTGGAGCGTGAGCCAGGCAATTACGATGCCCAGCTGTCGCTCGGCAACGTCCTGCGATCGCATGAGAAATGGGCCGAGGCAGCAGACGCCTACACAAACGCCATTGCGGCGCTTGGCTCCTCCTTCGGCAAGAAGCAATGGTCGCTGCTCTATTTCCGCGGCATCTCCTATGAGCGCGCCGGTGCGTGGGAGAAGGCCGAGGCGGATTTCCGCAAGGCGCTCGAATTCGAGCCCGAGCAGCCGCAAGTTCTGAACTATCTCGGCTATTCGCTCATCGACAAGGGCAAGAACCTCTCCGAGGCGCTGGAGATGGTGAAGAAGGCGGTCGAGCTGCGTCCCAATGACGGCTATATCGTCGACAGCCTCGGTTGGGCCTATTACAAGCTCGGCGATTACGAGGAAGCGGTGAAGCAGCTCGAGCGGGCCGTCGAACTGCGCCCGGAGGATCCGGTGATCAACGATCATTTCGGCGATGCGCTCTGGCGGGTCGGGCGACGTCTCGAGGCGAAGTTCCAGTGGCAGCATGCCAAGGACAACAAACCCGAGCCCAAGGATCTGGCGAATATCCAGCGCAAGATCAGCGAGGGCCTCGGCGACCTGCCAAAGGCCCCGCCGGCGGCCAGCGGCGACAATCAGCGGAAGCTGTAGGCTCAGCCGTGTCGGGATGAGCGTCGAGGCGGCGCGGGCCAAGGTCAATCTGGCGCTGCATATCCGAGGCCGTCGCGCCGATGGCTACCACGATCTCGATTCGATCGTGGCGTTTGCCGACCTTGCCGACAGGCTGACGATCACGCCAGCGGCGGACTGGTCGCTCGATATTGAGGGACCCTTTGCCGGCGCGCTCGGCAGCGGGTCGGACAATCTGGTGCTGCGCGCGGCCAGGGCGCTTGCGCAGCTGCTGCCGGGACGCATCCGCCCGGCGCGGCTCAGGCTCGACAAGAACCTGCCGGTGGCATCGGGCATCGGTGGCGGGTCGGCCGATGCCGCGGCAGCGATTCGAGGCCTTCTGGCAGTTTCCGGCATCGCGCAAGAGGAGATCGACCTCGCCCCTCTTGCATTGACGCTCGGCGCCGACGTGCCGGTCTGCCTTTATGGCAAAACCTGCCGCATGACAGGGATCGGCGAACGGATCGAGCCCTTGACCGATATGCCGGCGCTGCCGGCACTGCTGGTCAATCCGGGTGTCGCAGTGGCGACGGCCGAGGTGTTCCGCGAGCTCGCACTCACCCCGGGTCAGGCAGCGCTCGGGCCCATACCGCAGCGTGAGGGCGACGTCCTCGCCTGGCTCACCGCCTGTCGCAACGACCTTCAACCGGTGGCGGTCATGCTGGTGCCGGTGATCGGCATGGTGCTGGATCATCTTGCAGCATCGTCCGGCTGCCGGCTCGCGCGCATGTCCGGCTCGGGCGCCACCTGCTTCGGCCTCTTCGAGGATCCCGAAGCGGCCGAGGCGGCAGGGCAGCGCTTGCGGGCGGAAGGCTGGTGGGCCGCCGCGACGATGCTCGGCTGATAGGCAGTAGGCAGTACTAGGGTTCGGACCCTTAGTTCGCGCGCATGTGCGCCCGCCCCCCTTACTCCCTTCGCCCCCGCGAAGCGGGGGAGAAGGTGCCCCGGAGGGGCGGATGAGGGGGCCTTTGCCAGGGACAGTACGATGGTCGCAGATGAGGCGCTACGCGGGAATGTCAAACGAATGCACCGTCTGCGGCCGAGCGTTTAACTCTCCTATGAGGCGTGCTGCAGGATCGGCGACTCGACGGTGTCGGATTCCTTCGCCTCCTCATCGCCAACTGCATTGTCCCGACGGGCGGACCCCTCATCCGCCCCACAAACGAGCTAACATACTGAACTAATTGCATAAACTGTGAAGGTTTGTTGGCGCACCCCAACATTCACCCCAA
>JBEVJH010000082.1:0-18201 GCA_040510355.1 Aestuariivirgaceae bacterium | reverse complement strand
CTCGTCTCGGCGCCATGGAGCGACAGCGAGGGGCTGTTCCGACCGGGATCCGATTTCCTGGTCGCGAAGGACGGCGAGGACATGGAAAGACAGCTCAGGCAGCTGATGGCGGACGAGCCGATGCGCCAGGCGCTCGCCGCCGGCGGCCGCGAGCAAGTCCTCAAGCGGCATAGCTGCCATCATCGCGTGGAGGAGTTGCTGGCAATCGTGGCGGGGCTGGGTGCGCCGGCATCGCGGCAGGTCGCGGCATGAGGATCGCCTTTTATGGATCGAGCCTGACATCGTCCTATTGGAACGGGGCGGCAACCTATTATCGCGGCATCATCAGGGCGTTGGCGGGGCTCGGCTACGAAGTCACCTTCTATGAACCCGACGCCTATGATCGCCAGAAGAACCGCGACATCGACCCGCCGCCCTGGTGTCGCGTCGTGGTCTATCCGGCAACCATCGAGGGGGTGCAGCGGGTGACCGCATGCGCCCGTCATGCCGAGATCGTGGTGAAGGCGAGCGGGGTCGGTGTCTTCGACGATGAGCTGCTGGCCGCCGCGATGGCAACCGCCCGCGACGATGCCTTGCGGATCTTCTGGGACGTCGATGCGCCGGCGACACTGGCCGAGCTTGCAGCGAACCCCGGCCTGCCGCTCAAAGCCAAGCTCAAGGAGCTCGATGCCGTCCTGACCTATGGGGGCGGCCCGAAGGTCGTCGCGGCCTATCAGGCGCTGGGCGCACGGCTGGCGCAACCGATCTACAACGGGCTCGATCCCGAGACCCATCATCCGGTGCCAGCCGATCAGCGCTATCGGGCGCATCTCGTGTTCCTCGGCAACCGGCTGCCGGACCGAGAGGCGCGCGTGGAGGAATTCTTCATCGCGCCGGCGCGCAACGCACCGAAGCTGAGCTTCCTGCTCGGCGGCGCGGGCTGGGAGGGAAAAAAACTGCCGTCCAATGTCAGGCTGCTCGGCCATGTGCCGACCCGCGACCACAATGCGCTCAATTCCAGCGCCGGCGCGGTGCTGAACATCAATCGTGCCAGCATGGCGGCCAATGGCCACGCGCCGGCGACCCGCGTCTTCGAGGCCGCCGGCGCGGCCAGCTGCATCATCACCGACGCCTTCGACGGCATCGAAGCTTTCCTCGAGCCCGGCGAGGAGGTGCTGGTCGCCAGCAACGGCCAGGAGGTCGTCGAGTGGCTCAGGGCGCTCACGCCGGCGACGGCGCAGGCCATCGGTCAGCGGGCGCGGGCGCGGGTTCTGCGCGAGCACACCTATGAGCAGCGTGCGATCGAGGCCGATGCCCTGTTCCGCAGGCTGTTGCGCGGCAAACGCAGCGAGGCTGCAGCATGAAGCTGATCTTTCTCGGCCTATCCTTCAGCTCGTCCTGGGGCAATGGACATGCCACCACCTATCGGGCGCTGCTCAAGGGCCTCCATCAACTCGGGCATGAGGTGACGTTTCTCGAACGCGACGTGCCGTGGTATGCGGGGCATCGCGACCTCACCAGCGCCAATTTCTGCCGCCTCGAATTCTACCGCTCGATGACGGAGCTCGTGCACCGTCATGGACCGGGCATCGCGGCTGCCGATGCGGTGGTGATCGGCTCCTATGTACCGGAAGGAGCGGTGGCGATCCGGCTCGTGCGGGACATCGCCAACGGCATCGTGGCATTCTACGACATCGACACGCCGGTCACGCTCGCCTCACTTGCCAAGGGCGGCGATGAACATCTCGTGCCGGCGCTGGTGCCGCAGCTCGACCTCTATTTCTCTTTCACCTCCGGACCAAGCCTCAAGCGGCTCGAACGCGAGTTCGGGGCGCGCCGGGCGGTGGCGCTGCATTGCATGGTCGACCCCGATCTCTATCGGCCGGTGAAGGTGCCGATCGGCTATGACCTCGGCTATCTCGGGACTTACAGCGCCGATCGCCAGCCGGCGCTCGAGCGCCTGCTACTGGCACCGGCGCGGCAGCTGCCGATGCTCCGCTTCGTGGTGGCAGGGGCGCAATATCCCCGCAATATCGATTGGCCGGGCAATGTCGAGCGCCGCGAGCATGTCGCACCGGTCGACCATCCTGGCTTCTACAGTTCGATGCGGTTCACCCTCAACGTCACCCGCTCCGACATGGTGGTGGCAGGCCATTCGCCGAGCGTGCGGCTGTTCGAGGCAGCAGCGTGCGGCACCCCGCTGATCAGCGACCGCTGGGCCGGGCTCGATCGGTTCTTTCCGGAAGGCAAGGCGATCATCGTGGCCGATCATTCGCGCGACGTGATCCGTGTCCTGACCGAGCTCGGCGAGAACGAGGCGAGCGTGATCGCGGCGAAGGCCCGCGCAATCACGCTGGCGCAGCACACCGGCCTGTCACGTGCGCGCGAAGTCGAAGCCGAGCTGAATGCGCTCGTGGGAAATGTGCAGCGGCCACTCGCCAAGACAGGATGAGCGTTAACGACTTCTGCGAGTCGTTGCTGCAACATCGCTATCGGTTCCGGCCTTGCTGATGTTACATTGAGCACGGTCAACCCCGCTCAATGGAGTCAACAATGGCTAAGCAGACCACCGACAAGATTTCCGAAATCGCCTCGAAGGCGTTGCGGACAGGCAAGGCAACCATGGCGCAGATCAAGGCTCTCGCAGCCTCAGCCCTCGGACAGGACGAAACCAAGGGAAGACGGCCGGCGAAGAAAGCGGCCGGTGCGCGCAAGGCAAGCAAGACGGCAACACGCGGACGCAAGGCCGCGGCAAAGCCGCGCAAGGCAGCCAAGGCGAAGAAGTAGGTTCATTGACCGAGCCGTTGAAGCTCTCGTCACGCAAAGACACTGTCCCCTCCCCGCTCGCGGGAGGGGAGACTCAACCGAAGCTGCCGCAGTTCGTGCGCGACTGGTTCGCGATGCGCGGCTGGACGCCGCGACAGCATCAGGTCGATGTATTCGTCAAGGCGCAGGAGGGCCGGTCGGTGCTGCTGATCGCACCCACCGGCGGCGGCAAGACCTTGGCGAGCTTCCTGCCGTCGCTCAGCGAGCTGAAGGACGATGGCGGACACGGGCTGCACACGCTCTATGTGTCGCCGCTCAAGGCGCTGGCGGTCGATATCGCCCGCAATCTCGAGCGGCCGGTCCGCGAGATGGATCTCGATATCAACGTCGAGACGCGGACCGGCGACACGCCGCCGGCCAAGCGGCAGCGCCAGCGCCACCGTCCACCGGACATCCTCATCACCACGCCCGAGCAAGTGGCGCTCCTGATCTCCATGCCGGAGGCGCCGCGCCTGTTCGGAACGCTCAGGCGGGTCATCATCGACGAGCTGCATGCGCTTGCCGCCTCGAAGCGCGGGGCCCTGCTGTCGCTCGGCCTGGCGCGGCTCCGGACGCTTGCTCCCGACCACCGCCGGATCGGCCTTTCCGCAACCGTCGCGGATGTCGATGGGCTGCGCGCCTGGATCGAGCCGCAAGGCGACGATGAAGGGGTGGAGGCGCTGGCGGCGCTGGTCGAAGGCGGCAGCGGCGCCGTGCCCGAGATCGCCATTCTGGATACCGACCAGCGCATCCCGTGGGCCGGCCATTCGGCGCGGCACAGCATCGGCGACATCTATCGGGCGATCGAGCGGGCGCGCATGACGCTCGTCTTCGTCAATACGCGCTCGCAGGCGGAGACCATCTTCCAGCAATTGTGGATGGTGAACGAGGCGGCGTTGCCGATCGCGCTGCATCACGGATCGCTGGATGCAACGCAGCGACGCAAGGTCGAGGCAGCGATGGCGGCAGGAACGCTGCGCGCCGTCGTCTCGACCTCGACGCTCGACCTCGGCATCGACTGGGGCGAGGTCGATCTCGTCATCAATGTCGGCGCGCCGAAGGGGTCGAGCCGCATCCTGCAACGGATCGGCCGCGCCAATCATCGGCTAGAGGAGCCCTCGCGCGCATTGCTGGTGCCGGCCAACCGCTTCGAGGTGCTGGAATGCGAGGCGGCGCGGGCGGCGGTGATCGAGGGCGCGCAGGACACCGAGGGGCCGGCCGAGCTCAAGCTCGACGTGCTGTGCCAGCATATTCTCGGTGCGGCCTGTGCGGCGCCTTTCCATCCCGATGCGCTTTACGCCGAGGTCAAGGGCAGCGCCGCCTACCGCAGGCTCGAAAGGGCGCTGTTCGACAAGGCTGTCGCCTTCGTGTCGACCGGTGGCTATGCGCTCAAGAGCTATGACCGCTATGCCAAGCTCAAACCGCTCGCCGATGGACGCTTGAGGCTCGCTCATCCGCGACTGGCCCAGCAATATCGCCTGAATGTCGGAACGATCGTTGCCGCCGAGATGGTCAAGGTGCGGCTGGTGCGTCGACGGCGCGGCGGGCTCGAAGGGGCAAGCGCGCTGGTCGGCGGGCGGGTGCTCGGCGAGGTCGAGGAGTGGTTCATCGAACAGCTGAAGCCGGGCGATACATTTCTGTTCGCCGGCGAGGTGTTGCGCTTCGAGGGACTCGACGGGCTCAATGCGATGGCCAGCCGGTCGAGCGCCAGCGACCCGATGGTGCCCTCCTATCTCGGCAGCAGGTTCCCGTTGTCGACCTATATAGCCGGGCGGGTCCGCGGCATGCTGGCGGATCCGCTGAGCTGGGGACATCTGCCGCCGCAGGTGCGCAACTGGCTCAGCGTGCAGCGCTGGAAATCGCGGCTGCCGCGCCAGGAGGAGATGCTGGTCGAAACCTTTCCGCGGGGCAGCCGGCACCATCTCGTGTGCTATCCGTTCGAGGGACGGCTGGCGCACCAGACTCTCGGCATGCTGGTGACGCGGCGGCTCGAGCGCATGGGGATGCAGCCGATGGGGTTCGTCGCCAGCGATTATGCGCTCTCGGTGTGGGCGGTGCGCGATCTGTCGTTGATGATCGAGACAGGCCGGCTGTCGCTTCAGGGGCTGTTCGACCAGGACATGCTGGGCGACGATCTCGAAGCCTGGCTCGAGGAGTCGCATCTGATGAAGCGGACCTTCCGCAATGTCGCGATCATCGCCGGCCTGATCGAGCGCCGCTCGCCCGGACAAGAGAAGACCGGCCGGCAGACCACCTTCTCCTCCGATCTCATCTATGACGTGCTGAGGAGCCACGAGCCCGACCATATTCTGCTCAAGGCGGCGTTCGACGATGCGGCGACCGGGCTCATCGACCTCGGTCGGCTGGCGCAGCTGCTGGCGCGGATCCGCGGGCGGATCATTCACCAGCCGCTCGATGCGGTGTCACCCCTGGCGGTGCCGGTGATGCTTGAGATCGGACGCGAACCCGTTTATGGCGAGGCGGATGACGCCCTTCTCGAAGAAGCCGCCAACGAACTCATCGACGAAGCCATGCGGCTCCTCTGAGCCGGCCCGCATCCGGGTCGGAAGCCTCGAGCTCCTGGCGGATCTCAGCGGCGCCCTCTATGCCCCGGACTACCGGGCGCTGCTGGTCGCGGACCTGCATTTCGAGAAGGGATCGAGCGGGGCGCGGCGGGGTGTCCACCTGCCGCCCTATGACACGCGCTCGACGCTCAGGACGTTGATGGAGGCGATCGAGCGGCACCGCCCGGAGCGGCTGCTGGCACTCGGCGATTCCTTCCACGACCGCGCCGGCCCCGACCGGCTCGACGAGGTCGATCGGGCAGCCATCGCCACGCTCGCCAGTGCAACGGACGTGATGTGGATCACCGGCAATCACGATCGGGCCCTGCCGGCGAGCCTTGGCGGTCGCATCGCCGAGGAGATCGCCCTTGGCCCGGTGATGCTCCGGCACGAGCCCCGGGCTGGCGCGACATGGGAGATCGCCGGTCATCTTCATCCGGTCGCTCAGATCAACCGGCGGGGCCGCAACCTCCGGCGCAAATGCTTCATCGGCGATGGCGGGCGGCTGGTGATGCCGGCGTTCGGAGCCTACACCGGGGGGCTCAGTGTGCTGTCGGCACCGTTCGGCGTGCTGTTCCCGGAACGGCGCTTTCGCGTCTGGATGATCGGCGGACGGGCCATTCACGTCTTCCCGTCCGATCGAATCTCGTGAGTCAGCCGGCAAGGATCCCGGTGAGGATGAAAATCACCGGGATGACCGCGAGCACGGTGAGAAGGGCCCGCAGGCGGCCAAACCAGCCCGGCAATGCGCCGCGATCGGCGCTCATCACATCGGCCAGCGCCTGCACGAACAGGGCGATGATGATCAGCGACAGGCCGATCGGCGGCGCGAGAAAAAAGGCGGCTAGACCCGCCAGCACCGGCATCGCCCCGCCGATCATCGCGCGGGCGCGCTGCCGCTCATCGGGCGCACCAAGCGCGACGCCCCACCGGATGCCGCCGAGGAAGGACAGCATAAGCCCGCCATAGGCCAAAGCCACGGCGAGCGACTGGCCCTCAGTCATGCCGATGCCGGTGAAGAACGAAAGGGCGGCAATCCAGAACGGCAGCGCCCCGGCAACCCCAAGCCAGAGCGCGGCGCGCGGAATGGTCTCCATCATCGCGCTTTTAGCTGATACTTCCGAGGCGTCAAGCATCGTCGGAATCCTGCAATTGCCCGAGGAGGTCGCGCGACGCGATGCCGTTCACCGGCAGACCGCGCCGCAGCTGAAAGAGCCTGATGGCGTTGGCGGTGCGGCCGTCCATCATGGTGTCGACATCGCCGATATCGAAGCCGCGGCGGGAGAGGAGCGTCTTGGTTTGCCAGATCATCTCGCTCTCGCCCAACGGTCCAATCGGGGCGCCCATCGCCGGGGTCTCCGACTCGAGAACCCAGTCCGGGTTGGAGACAGAGACGATATTGGCATCACGGAGCTGCTCCCGGGGGCGGAAGGCGGCGGCGCGGCGAACCGCCTCGTCGCCATCGCGGCGCGGCAGCGTCGCCCGCAGCAGCTCGACCCTGACCTTGGCATCGGCGTCGCCCTGATCGGCAGCCAAGGCATACCAATAGATCGCCTCTTTCGCGCTGCGGGCCACCCCGAGGCCGCGCTCATGCAGGATCGCCAGATTGAACTGGCTGTCCTTCAAGCCTTGCAGGGCTGCCTCCCTGAACCATCGTGCGGCTGTCCGCATGTCGACGGCATTGCCGCTCGAGGCGGACAGCAAGACGGCGAGATTGTGCATGGCGCGGACATTGCCCTGCGCTGCTGCCTGCTCGTAGAGGCGGCCGGCCCTCGCCGGGTCACGCGCGACCCCGGTGCCGCGCTCATAGAGCGTCGCCAGGCGGTATTGCGCCGGGGCAAGGCCCTTGGCGGCCGCGCGCTCGAGCCAGCGGGCTGCCGCCGCCTCGTCCTTGCCGACATCGCGGCCATCGAGAAACCTGCTCGCCACGACGAAGGCTGCTTCGCGGTCGCCGGATATGGCGGCCTGCCACAGGGCGTCGGTCATTCCTGCCGGAGCCTTATCGATGCCGATCAGGTCGGTCAGGGCGGGCGCCCTCGACACCGAGGCGGTGGCGATCGTGTCCAGCATCTCGAAGGCCGCGGTCTTTCCGGGGGTCGTCGGCGGACGATCCGGCTCGGGACGCTTCGGTCCGGGCAATGGCGGCATCGGCACGGATGGCGACGTCGCCGCGGGCGCTGGCGCTACGGTTCCGACGGCAGGCGCCGCAGCCGAGGGCGCGGTCTTGCGAAGCGCCAGCTCGCGGGTTCCGATGGCATAGGCCGAGGCCATGGCGAGGAGCACGAGCCCGGCAATCAGCAGACGGCGGCGCATGCCCGACACGGGCGTCGCGGCATCGCCGGCCAGCTCGGCGCTGGCCCTGTCCCGCATGATGCGCAAGCGGGAAAGCAGGTGCGGGAATCCTTCATGGCGGGTGCGGCGGCCTGCGACAGCCGGCTGGGCTGCCATCGCCGCGCGCCGGGCGGCGGCGATGAAGTCATGTCGCATGTTGACGCCCTGCACATTGTCGGCGCGCGGCGCCGGATCGCCCGGCTCCACAGGCTCGGTGCTGAAGCCTTCATGCGGCGAGGACTGTCTCTCCGGCCAGCCGGCAAGCGGCGGCAAACGGAAATCGGCAAGCGGCGCGGCGGGCTGGGGCTGGACCTGCGCTGCCAGATGGGCCCTGACCGCCTGCTGCCAGGTCGTCGTTCGTGCGATCGTCGGCTCCGGTGGAATCAAGGCGGACTCGGCCGGCGGTGACGGCTTTGCGGCAGGCTGCGGCATGGCAATGCCCGGTGCCGGTTCCGCCGCCGGGCCTCGGGCTTCGAGCTCGGCAAGCTTGGCGATGACCTGCTCGAGAGTCTCATGAACGGCCGCCAGTGTCTCGCGGCTGCGTCGGTCCGCCTCGGCACCGGTGGCGCGGACCGCCTCGAGCCCCTCCTGCAGGGCCTGGAGCTCGGGGGAAGGCGCCGCAATCGCGGGATATTGGGTGAAGACTTCATGGGCGACGCGCGCCGCGACCTTCTCGGCCACGGTCGACATCTCGGCGCGGCCGTCCTCCAAGGCGCGGTAGAGCTGGCCCATGGCATTTTCCAGCGCCGCCAGATGACCGACGCGACTCTCGACACCGACGACGCGCTCGGTGAACTGGGCAATCTGGCGATGCAGGGCGTCGAGCATCTGGCCCTGCGGACTGTCGCTTGCGCCAAGTCCGTGGATCGCCTCCTGCAGCAGATGCTGCTGCTCGAGGGTCTGGCGCAGGCCGAGATCGATTCCGTCGATCCGGCGCTCGAGCGCGACGAGCCGCTCCAGCTCGGGCGGGGCGAGGGCGCGCTGGCTGAGGTCGCCGAGACGCTGATGCAGGCCGCGCAGGGCATCGCGGGTGCGCCGCTCGCTGATCTCGAGATGGTCGACGATGTTGCGCAATGCCAGCTCGAGGGCGGCATGGGCCGGCTCGGACTTCCGCGGGCCAGGCCGCGCCGCTTCTTCGGCCAGCTCGGCCAGCTCGCGGCCAAGCCCGTCGATGCGGCTTAGAATCTGCTCGATCGTGTCGCCGGTGCGCTGCTCGTGACGGACGAGCCGGTCGAGAACGGCGCGGACCGTCTGATCGGGCGCTCTGGCCTGCTCGCGCGGGCTCGCCATGAAGCGGTCGACCGCGGTGTCCCGCTCGCCCTCGGTGAGGGCGTTGAGCTTGTCGGCAAGGCTGTCGAGCCGTTCGGCAATCTCGCCGGATTCCACCGCCTGCCCGGGGTCGCCCGGATGCCGGCGCGAGACCGCCGGAGACGGCATGCGGCGCCGTGACACGGGCAGCGGCTGCGGCGGATCGTCATCCTCGGACTGGTCGAGAATGACTGCATTGAGCCAGGCGCCGAGCGTCATTCCGGCCCGGCGTGCAGCTTCCTTGGCGGCTTCGCGGGTTTCCGCGTCGATGCCCTTCACGCTCCACGGGATTCCCGGCTTCATCCGAGCTGTCTTTCCATGTCAAGTCCCCCGACCTGCAGCGCGCAGCAGCGACTCGCATTGCGGCGATTTTTCACCGCTGCGCTGTTGGTCAATTGGTTAAGGGGTTTGGTAAACATTCCGTTAAGTGGCCCCCCAAAGGGGCTTGAAATCTGCGCGGGAACGTCGCATGACCGTCACAAAGGATGACGCCAGCGTCATCGATCCAACCATGCGCTGTAAGGCGCGACGGACCAGCAGGATCGTCACGCCTTCCGCCAATCGACAGGGACAAGATGAAAAACGACATTCAGGACCGGCCCGGTCGTGACCGGACCTATTCGATCACCGACCTGTGCCGGGAGTTCAACGTGACGCCGCGGACCTTGCGGTTCTACGAGCAAAAGGGACTGCTGGCGCCGGCGCGGCGCGGCTGGACGCGGTTGTTCAGCTATCGGGACCGTGCCCGACTCCAGCTGATCCTGCGCGGCAAGCGGGTCGGCTTCGCGCTGGAAGAAATCAAGGAGATGCTCGACCTCTACAATCTCAAGGACGGCCAGCTCACCCAGCTGCGCGTCGCATCGACCAAGCTCAAGGACCGGCTTGTCGGGTTGAAGGAGCAGCGCCACGAGATCGAGCTGGCGATTGCCGAACTCGAGCGAACTTGCCATATCGTCGAGGGCATGCTGAAGGAACGCGAGATGGCGCAGCCCCTCAAAACGGCAGCGCGGTAAGCCAATCGGAAGTAAGGTCTGCGAATGTCGGTCCTCGGTCTGCCGAAACCATCGTGGATGACCGAGGAACTCGACATGCTGGCGGAGCAGTCGCGCCGGTTCTTCGAGACCGAATGCCAGCCGCAATATGAGCGCTGGGAGAAGCAAGGGCAGGTCGACCGCGAGACCTGGCTGAAGGCGGGAGCGCTGGGGCTGCTCGGGGCCGAGGTGCCGGAGGCCTATGGCGGACCGGGCGGCAGCTTCGCCCATGATGCGGTGATCACCTTCGAGGCCAACCGCGCCGGCATCGATGGCTGGGGCGGTCCGCTGCACAATGCGATCGTCATCCCCTACATCGTCCATTACGGCTCGGAAGAGCAGAAGCAGCGCTGGCTGCCGAAGCTGGTCTCGGGGGAGTCGATCGGCGCGATCGCCATGACCGAGCCGTCGGGCGGCTCGGATTTGCAGAATGTCAGGACGCAGGCGCGACGCGACGGCAACCATTATGTGATCCGCGGCGCCAAGACCTTCATCACCAACGGCGCGACGGCCGATCTCATCGTCACCGTCACCAAGACCGATGCGAGCAAGGGCGCCAAGGGAATCTCGCTGTTCGTCATCGAGCCCGGCGAGGTCGAAGGTTTTCGGCGCGGCGCCAAACTCGACAAGATCGGGCTGAAGGCGAACGACACTTCGGAGCTGTTCTTCGACGACGTCAGGGTGCGTGCGGATGCCCTGCTCGGCCCGGAGGAGGGCCAGGGCTTCATCCAGCTGATGCAGCAGCTGCCGCAGGAGCGGCTGCTGATCGCGATCTATGCGATGGCGCGGATCGAGCGGGCGCTGGCGGTGACGCTCTCCTACGTCAAGGAGCGCAAGGCTTTCGGCCAGCGCATCATCGACTTCCAGAACAGCCAGTTCGAGCTCGCCGAATGCAAGACCGAGGCGGTGATGGCGCGGGTGTTCATCGACCATTGCATCGAGCGCCATCTCGCCGGCGGTCTCGACACCACCACCGCATCGATGGCGAAATACCGGCTCACCGACCTGCAGTGCACGATCATCGATCGCTGCCTGCAGCTGTTCGGCGGCTATGGCTATATGAACGAGTTCCCGATCGCCCGGATGTATCGCGACGCCAGGGTGGAGCGCATCTATGGTGGGACCAACGAGATCATGAAACTTGTGATCGCCCGCAGCTTGTGAGGGCCTCCTCGATGACCGACTGCTTCATATTCGACCATGTTCGCACGCCGCGCGGCCGCGGCAAGCCCGATGGGGCGCTGCATACCGTCACCTCGCTCGAGCTGGCGACGCAGGCGCTGAGCGCCATCCGCGACCGGAGCGAGCTCGACATCGCGGCGGTCGACGATGTGGTGCTCGGCTGCGTCGATCCAGTGGGCGAGGCGGGAGGCGACATCGCGCGCGCGGCGGCGCTCAATGCCGGCTTCGACCAGAGGGTGCCGGGAATTCAGGTGAACCGTTTCTGTGCCTCCGGCCTCGATGCGGTCAATCTCGCGGCCTCGCAGGTGATGGCGGGACAGAATTCGATGACGATCGGCGGCGGCGTCGAGTCGATGAGCCGGGTTGGGCTCGGCGCCTCGGGCGGCGCCTGGCCGGCGGACCCGACGCTGGCGCTCAAGGCCTATTACGTGCCACAGGGCATCTCCGCCGATCTCATCGCCACCAAATACGGCTTCTCGCGCAGCGATGTCGACAATTACGCGGTGCTGAGCCAGAGGCGCGCGGGGCAGTCCTGGGCAAGCGGGCATTTCCTCGGGTCGCTGGTGCCGGTCATCGATCAGAACGGGCTCGTCCTGCTTGATCGCGACGAGCATATGCGGCCGGACACCACGATGCAGTCGCTCGGCGCGCTGAAGCCGTCCTTCAGCGAGCTCGGCGAGACCTACGGGTTCGACCAGGTGGCGATCCAGCGCTATCCCGAGATCGAGGCGATCGACCATGTCCATCATGCGGGCAATTCCTCAGGCATCGTCGACGGGGCCGCGGCAGTGCTTCTCGGCTCGGAGGAAGGCGGCAAACGCGCCGGTCTGCGACCGCGAGCGCGCATCCGCGCCTTCGCCAATATCGGGTCGGAGCCCTCGATCATGCTGACGGGGCCAGCCGACGTCACCCGCAAGGTGCTGAAGCGCGCCGGCATGACCCTTCAGGACATCGACCTCTACGAGATCAACGAGGCGTTCGCCGCGGTGGTGCTGCGCTATGTCCAGGATCTCGAGCTCGATCTCGACAAGGTGAATGTGGCGGGCGGTTCCATTGCCATGGGGCATCCGCTCGGCGCCACCGGCGCAATCATTCTCGGCACGGTGCTGGACGAGCTCGAGCGGCGCAATCTCGGCTCGGCGCTGGTCACGCTGTGCATCGGGGCGGGAATGGGAACTGCAACAATCATCGAGAGGGTCTGATGCCGAAGATCGACCTCAGCGGGGTGACGGAGACCAGCGGATCGGGCTATCCCGCCCCGTTTCGCGACCTGGTGATCGGACGCCACTCCAGGCCGGTGGGCGAAGCTGGTGGGTTGACGCAATTCGGCGTCAAGCTGGTGCGCCTCGAGCCGGGCGCCGCCTCGTCGCAGCGCCATTGGCACGAAGCGGAGGACGAATTCGTCTACATGCTCGAAGGCGAGCTGGTGCTGATCGAATCGAACGGCGAGACGGCGATGGCCACCGGCGATGCGGCAGCGTTTCCGGCGGGCGTCGCCAACGGCCATCATCTGATCAATCGGACGAGCCGCGATGCGACCTTCCTGGTGGTTGGAACACGGGCGTCGCGCGAGCGCTGTCATTATCCGGACATCGATCTGATGTTCGTCGCCGACGATGTCGGCGAGCGTTACACCAACCGCTCCGGCGACGCATATTGAGAGCTTCGTCATGACATTGCGAAATCTGAGCTGCACGGTCGGCCCCGACGGCGTCGCCGTGATCACCCTCCAGGCACCCGACGGCACGCTGCCGCTGATCGACGAGGGCACCATCGAGGCGCTGGAGCGGCTGGTCGAGCGGATCGGCAGCGACAATGCGATCAAGGGTGCGGTGATCACCGGCGCGGACGGAAAGCTCTGCATGGGTGCCGATCCGCGGATCTTCGAGAGACTGATCGTCGACTATCGGGCCGAGGCGGGGCGGCGTGGCGCTGAAGAGGCGACGCGGCGCCTTGCCGAGCGCGCGGGACGGCTGTCGCGACTCTATCGACGGCTGGAAACGCAAGGGAAGCCGGTGGTCGCGGCAATCAATGGTGCCGCGCTCGGCTTCGGTCTCGAGCTCATCCTCGCCTGCCACCGCCGCATCATCGAGAACCATCCGGAGAACCGGCTCGGCCTGCCGCAGGTGACGATCGGGCTCATGCCAGGCGCCGGAGGCACGCAGCGGCTGCCTCGGTTGATCGGCGCCGAGGCCGCCCTGAAACTGATGCTGCAGGGGCGGTCGGTCGAGCCAGCGGAGGCCCAGAAGCTCGGGCTCGTCGACGAGGTGGTGCCCGACGGCGGGGCGCTCAAACGGGCACAGGCGTGGATCATCGCGGGCGGGCGCGGCGTGCAGCCGTTCGACGAGAAGGGATACCGGCTGCCCGGCGGCGATGTCTATTCGGCGCGCGGGATGATGCTGTGGCCGGTCGCGAACGCGGTCTACCGGAAGGATACGTTCGACAATTATCAGGCGCGGCGCGCGGTTCTGCACGCCGTCTATGAGGGCCTCCTGGTGAAGACCATGACGGCCGCCCTCAAGATCGAGGAGCGCTGGCTCACCCATGTGCTGAAGGACAGCCAGGCGCTGCCGATGCTGAGGACGCTCTACTACTCCATGGGCGCGCTCGCCCAGGGCGTGCGGCGCCCCAAGGGCCTGGCGCTCGAGCCGGTCCGGCGGCTTGGCATCGTCGGCGCGGGCTTCATGGGGGCGGGCATTGCCCATGCGACGGCCAGGGCCGGCATCGAGGTGATGCTGATCGACCGCGACCAGCCGGCGGCGGACAAGGGCAAGGCGCATTCTGCCGGGCTGATGGAGAAGGAGGTCGGCAGGGGCCGGGCCAGCCGCGAGGATGCGGCGGCGGTCGCCGGGCGGATACGCGCGAGCGCCGATCTGCAGGCACTTGGCGAGTGCGATCTGGTGATCGAGGCGGTGTTCGAGAACAAGGAGCTGAAGCGGGAGATCCTGGCCGGCATCGACCGAGTGCTCAAGCCTGACGCCATACTCGCTTCCAACACCTCGACGCTCCCCATCACCGATCTTGCCGGCTTCACCCGCCGCCCGACGGAGTTCATCGGCATCCACTTCTTCTCGCCGGTCGACCGCATGCAGCTCGTCGAGATCATCCGCGGCAGGGAGACCGGCGAGCGGGCCTTGGCGAAGGCTATCGACTTCGTGCGCCAGATCGGCAAGACCCCGATCGTCGTCAACGACTCGCGGGGCTTCTTCACCTCGCGGGTGGTGATGACCTATCTGGCGGAGGGCTGCGAGATGCTGGCGGAGGGCGTACCGCCGGCGCTGATCGAGAATGCCGGTCGCATGGCCGGCATGCCGGTCGGGCCGCTTTCCCTCAATGACGAGATCGCGCTCGATCTCGGCTGGAAGATCCTGCAGGCAACCAAAGCGGATCTTGGCGAGGCTTATCGGCCGCGGGCGATCGACCGCATCCTCGAAGAGATGGTGGTGAGGCGCGAGCGGTTCGGTCGCAAGAATCGGCGCGGCTTTTACGACTATCCCGAATCCGGCCGCAAGCGGCTATGGGACGGGCTCGCCGAGGTTGCACCGCCTGGCGTTCCTTCGCAATTCGATGCCGAAACGCTGAAGCAGCGGCTGCTGCTGATCCAGGCGTTGGAAACGGCGCGATGCTTCGAGGAAGGAGTCCTCACCGACCCGCGGGAGGGCGATGTCGGTGCCATATTGGGCTTCGGCTTTGCACCGTGGACCGGCGGTCCGCTGTCCTATATCGACATGATGGGCGTCGACGCATTCGTCCGGCGGTGCAGCGCTTTCGAGCAGCAGCTCGGCGAGCGCTACCGCCCTGCCCGGCTGCTCCGCCACATGGCTGAGACCGGACGGCGCTTCTACGACGATGGTCCCGGCAGCCAGAGAGGGACGGCAGCATGATCACCGACCTGGGCGGTCCGGCCTTTCTCATCATCGACGTCGTCTTTGTCGCGCTGCTGGCGGTGGCGCTGCTGTTCGGCGCGCGATGGTGGCGCGGGCGGCGGGGACCGGCGGTCAAGCAAGCCGAGGTCGAGGCCGTGCGCGATCTCTATGGCAAGCCCAAGAACGAGCCGACTGCCGCCTCGCCGGAAAGGCCGAAGCAGAAGTCCTAGCGCTCAAACCGGCCGGGTGCAGTATTCGCCGAGCCGGCGCAGGAACCCCTCGCAGCGCTCGAGCTCGCTCACGGCAACGAACTCGTCGGGCTTGTGCGCCTGCTCGATCGAGCCCGGTCCGCAGATCACTGCCGGAACGCCGGCGACCTGAAACAGGCCTGCCTCGGTCCCGTAGGACACGGCGCCGGTGTCGTTGCCGCCGGTCAGCTGCAGCGCCAGCGCCTCGGCCGGCGAGCCCGGCTCGGGCATCAGCGGCGGCACCACGTTCCGGCGGCGGGTCGTGATCCCGGTGTCCGGTGAGACCGCATGCATGGCCGGCAGCAGAGTGTCGGCCAGCCGGTCAATGCGGTCAGGAATCTCGTCGGGATGTTGTCCCGGGATGATGCGGGTCTCCCAGTGAAAGGTGCAGCAGCGCGGCACGATATTGCGGGCGGTTCCGCCGGCGACGGTGCCAATGTGGACAGTGCTGTAGGGCGGGTCGAAGCGGCCGGTGGGATCACCACGCTCGCGCATCTCGCGGGCGATCCTGTTGATCTCGCCGATGAGCTCGCCGGCAACCATGATGGCATTGACGCCCTGGTGCGAAAGGCTCGAATGGGCCTCGTGCCCCTCGACCTCGGTCATGAAGCTCAGCGTGCTCTTGTGGCCGTTGACGACCTTCATCAAGGTTGGCTCGCCGATGATCGCCGCCGATGGCCGCGGCAGATCGCCGGCGACGATCCGCTCGATCAGCGGCCGCACGCCGGTGCAGCCGACCTCCTCGTCGCAGGAAAAGGCGAGGTGGATCGGCCGCTTCAGCGGCTTGGCAAGAAACTCCGGCACCAGTGCCAGGCAGGCGGCGAGAAAACCCTTCATGTCGGCGGCACCGCGGCCGTAGATGTTCCCCACGCGCTCGACCGCCGAAAAGGGGTCAGTGGTCCAGGCCTGGCCGTCGACCGGCACCACGTCCGTATGGCCCGACAGCACGATGCCGCCGGAAATGTCGGGACCGATGGTCGCCCAGAGATTGGTCTTTCCCGGCTGGTAGTCGACCCGGACGGAGGGGACGCCGAGGGCGCCGAGATAGTCCTCGACAAAGGCGATCAACGGCACGTTGCTGTTGCGGCTGGTGGTATCGAAGGCGATGAGCTGGCGCAGCAGCTCGCGCGTCGTTGATGGCTCGGGCATGGGACTCCACTCAGTGAATCGGGCGGGGCATGTCGGGCGAATCGAGCGAGAACGCCGGGATGTCGACATTGATCGGCTCGCCGTCCTCGGTCTCCATCTGGTAAGCGCCGGACATGAAGCCGGATGGTGTTCCAAGCGGCGCGCCGGAGGTGTAGCGGAAGCTGCCGCCGGGCTCGAGGGTCGGCTGCTCGCCGACGACGCCGGCGCCGCGCACCTCCTGCACGCGCCCATGGGCGTCGACAATCTTCCAGTAGCGGGTCTTGAGGGTCACGGTTCGCTCGCCATGGTTGACGATGGTCACCGTATAGGCCCAGACGAAATAGCCCTCATCGGGACGCGACCGGTCATCGAGATACTGCGGTTCGACGGTCACGGAAATTCCGTTGGTGGTGCGTTCGTATTGCGTCATCGATCGACCCTTGCGGCGCACGACTCTAGCCAGCGCCACTCCTGATTTCCACAGGCATTCGGTCTTATGGGGCTGGCGGCGGGAAGCATTGAATGCAAGATAGTGGGAGGATCAGGCGAGGAGATGCCCATGACCCCGTCGGCGCCTGGCGGAATTCTCCCGGCGCATGCCATTGCGCGGCTTCGCGAAGACGGTGCGATCATCAGCACCAAGCCGTTCGCCGACGGCCAGATTCAGCCCGCGAGCCTCGATCTCAGGCTCGGGGCAGAGGCTTATCGGGTCCGTGCCTCCTTCCTGCCGGGGCGCACAAACACGGTGGAAGGCCGGCTCGCGGCGCTCAAGCTCCACCGGATCTCGCTCGCCGGAGGGGCGGTTCTCGAGACCGGCTGCGTCTATATCGTGCCGCTCGAGGAGCGACTGGCCCTTCCCGGCGACATTTCAGCCCTGTCGAATCCCAAGAGCTCGACCGGGCGGCTGGACATCTTCACCCGCGTGATCGCCGATCATGCCAACGAGTTCGACAAGATCCCGCCCGGTTATGGGGGTCCGCTGTTTGCCGAGATCTCGCCGCGTACCTTCCCGGTGCTGGTCCGGCCGGGCTCGCGCCTGACGCAGATCCGTTTCCGGATCGGGGCTTTCGAGGCAGGCGATACCCTGATCCGCGAGCTCCAACAGCGGGAGCCGCTGGTCACCACGGGGGAGCCGAACATCGACAACGGCATCGCGCTCAGCGTCGACCTGACGAGCCAGGAGCTCGGCCAGCCGATCGGCTATCGGGCCATCCGCCATTCCGGCCTGATCGATGTCGATGCGGTGGGAGCGCTCGAAGTCCTGGACTATTGGGAGCCGATCTTCCGGCCGCAAAGCCTGATCCTCGATCCCGACCAGTTCTACATCCTGGCCTCGCGCGAGGCGGTGCGGGTGCCCCCCGATCATGCTGCGGAGATGGTGCCGTTCAACCCGTTGATGGGCGAGTTCCGGGTGCACTATGCCGGCTTCTTCGATCCGGGTTTCGGCCATGCGGCAGGCGGCGGCGAGGGTGCCCGGGCGGTTCTCGAGGTGCGCTCGCACGAGGTGCCGTTCATCCTGGAGCACGGGCAGATCGTCGGTCGGCTGATCTATGAGCGGCTCACCGAGCCGCCGCAGCGGGTTTACGGGCAGGGTATCGGCTCGAACTACCAGCGCCAGGGACTCAAGCTGTCGAAGCACTTCCGGCCCTACGCCGCTTGAGCTCCACGCTTGACAGCGGTTCCCCAACCTGTTGCTGTCGCGGCAGCCAGCGGGCGTAGTTCAGTGGTAGAACGACAGCTTCCCAAGCTGTATGTCGAG
>JBEVJH010000081.1:0-3211 GCA_040510355.1 Aestuariivirgaceae bacterium | reverse complement strand
GCCGCCTTTGCGGAGGGTTCAGCCGGCATCATGCTTCGAGCAGCGCCTTGAGCTCGTAGATCAGTTCCAGCGCCTGCCGCGGCGTGAGCTCGTCCGCCCTGATGGCGGCGAGCCGTTCCTCGACGGGCCTCGGCACTTCCACCCCGGCCGGGACCTGCCGCTCGGAGGCAACTGCGGCAAACAGCGGCAGGTCGTCCACCAGGACCGTCGCCGCCCGCCCCCTTTCGCTCTTCTCGAGCACCGCCAGGATCGCCGTGGCGCGGGCGATCACCGGACGCGGCAGCCCGGCCAGCTTCGCCACCTGGATGCCGTAGGAGCGATCGGCAGCGCCCGGCCCGACCTCGTGCAGGAACACCACCTCGCCCTGCCATTCCTTGACCTTGACCGTGACATTGGCGAGATGCGGCAGACGTGCAGACAGCGCCGTCAGCTCGTGGAAATGGGTGGCGAACAGGGCACGGCAGCGATTGACGTCATGCAGATGCTCGACTGCCGCCCAGGCGATCGACAACCCGTCGAAGGTGGCAGTGCCGCGGCCGATCTCGTCGAGGATGACGAGCGATCGCTCTCCCGCCTGGTTGAGGATGGCGGCCGTCTCGACCATCTCGACCATGAAGGTCGAACGCCCGCGTGCCAGGTCGTCGGCGGCGCCGACCCGCGAGAACAGCCGGTCGGCAATGCCGATATGGGCAGCTTCCGCCGGCACATAGGAGCCTGCCTGCGCGAGGATCGCAATCAAGGCGTTCTGGCGCAGGAAGGTCGATTTGCCGGCCATGTTCGGCCCGGTGACCAGCCAGACATGGCGGCCGGCGCTGTCCGGCGCTGCGCTGAGGTCGCAATCATTCGGGACGAAGCTCTGGCCGCCGTCGCGCCGGAGCGCCGCCTCGACCACCGGATGGCGACCGCCGACGATCCGAAAGTTCAGCGATGAATCGACCTTGGGCCGGCACCACCGTCCCGACACTGCCCGCTCGGCCAGGCCTTGCGCGACATCGATGGTGGCGAGCGCCGACGCCATGGCCTCCAGCGCTTCCCCTTCCCTGATCACCGCCTCGACCAGCCGGGAGAACACCTGCAGCTCGAGCGCCAGCACTTTCTCGCCGGCCCGGACGATGCGCTGGTCGAGGTCGCTCAGCTCCACGGTGGTGAACCGCATGACGTTGGCCATCGTCTGGCGATGGACGAAGGTTGCGGCAAGCGGCGGAGCGAGCAGCTTCTGGCCATTCGGCTGACTGACCTCGATGAAATAGCCGAGCACGTTGTTGTGCTTGATCTTGAGCGACTTGAGCGCCGCCATCTCGGCATAGCGGCTCTCGAGGCCGGCAATCACCCGCCGGCTGTCGTCGCGCAGCCGCCGGCTCTCGTCGATCTCGGCATCGAAGCCTTCTCTGACGAACCCGCCGTCACGCGCCATGGCCGGCACCTCGTCGCCAAGCGCCCGTTCGATGAGGAGCGCCAACGCCGAAAGATCGTGCGCCAGGGCAAGACGGGCGCCTTCGATCTCGCCCGGCAGGGGAGCAAGGCCCTGGGATCGTCCGAGCCGCTGCGCGATCTCGCCGGCTCGGGCGATCGCCACACCGATCGCCGCGAGATCGCGCGGGCCGCCGCGACCGAGCGACAGTCGCGCCAGAGGCCGGCGGATATCGGGCGCCCGCGCCAGCGCTGCCCGACTGTCCCTTCGCAGTGTCTGGTCCTCGCAGAACAAGGTCACCGCGTCGAGCCGGTCGTCGATCTCGCTCGCGTCGGTCAACGGCGCCGCAAGCCGCTCGGCAAGCAGCCGCGCCCCCGCCGGCGTGGCGGTCAGGTCCAGCGCATCGATCAGGCTGCCCTGCCGCGAACCGGACAGCGACCGCGCGATCTCAAGATTGGCCCGGCTGGCCTGATCGATCAGCATGTGGCTGGCCGCCGTCCGTCGACGCGGTGCCTCGAGCAGCGGCAGACGGCCGGCCTGTGTGAGCTTGACATAGTCGAGAAGCGCACCGGCGGCAGCGAGCTCCGGCCGCGAAAAGGCGCCGAACGCTTCAAGTGCATGCACCGCGAAATGCTGCTTGAGCCGCACCTCGCCTGCTGCCGAGTCGAAATGCGATGGCGGAAGCGGCGTCAGCACCGCCCCCGACCTTGCCAGCTCGGCAGCCATCGCTCCGAGCGGCCCGGTCGCGTCCGCGATGATGATCTCGCTCGGCTCGAGACGTGCCATCTCGCTCGACAGCAGCTGCGGATCGACCGAGGTCACCGCGAATGTGCCCGTCGAGATGTCGACCCAGGCCACGCCGAGCAACGGCTCCGAGCGGATCTCGGCAAGCGCGGCGAGATAGTTGTTGCGGGTGGCGGACAGCAGCGTGTCCTCGGTCAATGTCCCGGCAGTGACCAGGCGCACCACCTCGCGCCGCACCACCGCCTTGCCGCCGCGCTTGCGCGCTTCCGCCGGATCCTCGGTCTGCTCGCAGACGGCGATGCGATGGCCGAGCCGGATCAGCTTGTTGAGGTAGTCTCCCGCCGCATGGATCGGCACCCCGCACATCGGGATGTCCTGCCCCAGATGCTTGCCGCGTTTCGTAAGGGCGATCCCGAGCGCCCGCGATGCCGTCTCCGCATCATCGAAGAAGAGTTCGTAGAAATCCCCCATGCGGTAGAAGAGGAGCGAGGCCGGATTGGCCGCTTTGATCTCGAGATACTGGGCGATCATCGGCGTAGCCGCATCGCCGGACCGCCGCTCCGATGCCGGATTTTCTGCCCGCTCTCCCATCCCGCAAGGGTGAAGCAGGACGCTTGACGCCGGTCAAGCCATTCAGGCGCCGAGCCGCGTCGGCTCGCCCTCCGGCGCGCCATAATGGGCAAAATACCGGCTGTTGATCGATGCGACTGGAAGAATGATCAGCACGTCGATGGTGTCGAACTGACGATCGATGACGGCACCCTCGCCGACATGGCAGCCAAGCCGCAAATAGCCTTTGACGAGCGGCGGCAACGATCTGAGCGCCGCCCTTCGGTCGATGGCATGCGCCGGCAGGCGGCGCATCTCGATATGACGGTCGCCTAGCGCTGCCGCCCGCCAAGCCGCTGGCGCCGCGAAAGCCTCGGCGAGGAAGCTCAGAGGCAGCGCCAGCGCATTCGGATCGGTCCCCTCCAGGCTGGCACAGCCGATCATCACGTCCATGCGAAAATGCCGCACATAGTCCCACACACCCTGCCAGAGGAGCTCGATCACCGG
>JBEVJH010000080.1:0-21403 GCA_040510355.1 Aestuariivirgaceae bacterium | reverse complement strand
CCGTCCATCGAGGTGCCGCTCATCACGCCGAGTGCCGTCAGGAGTTCCGCCATGCTGGGTTCTCTGCTAGAAGCCGGGCAACACTGCACCGGACCACGAGAATGAGCAAGTTCAGTTCCGATTTCCTCCGCGTGCTCGACGAGCGCGGCTATATCTACCAGTGCTCCGACCCGGAAGGGCTCGACGCCAAGGCGCGGGCCGGCGAAGTCGTCGCCTATGTGGGCTATGACTGCACCGCCCCGTCGCTCCACGTCGGTAGCCTGATCTCCATCATGATGCTGCATTGGCTGCAGCAATTCGGCGGCAAGCCGATCGCGCTGATGGGCGGCGGGACGACGCGGGTGGGCGATCCGTCGGGCCGCGACGAGACCCGCAAGATCCTGACGGTGGAGGAGATCGATGCCAACAAGCGCTCGATCATGCAGTCCTTTTCACGATTCATCACCTTCGGCGAGGGTCGCTCCGACGGGCTGATGGTCGACAATGCGGAGTGGCTCACCCCCCTCAACTACATCAGCTTCCTGCGCGATATCGGCCGGCACTTCTCGGTCAATCGCATGCTCGCCATGGAATCGATCAAGGTCAGGCTCGAGCGCGAGCAGGAGCTGTCCTTCATCGAGTTCAACTACATGATCCTGCAGGCCTACGACTTCGTCGAGCTGGCGCGGCGCCATGGCTGCATGCTGCAAATGGGCGGGTCGGACCAATGGGGCAACATCGTCAACGGCATCGAGCTTGGCCGGCGCCTCGGCACGCCGCAGCTCCACGCCCTGACCTGCCCGCTGCTGACCACGGCGTCGGGCGCGAAGATGGGCAAGACGGCGGCCGGGGCGGTGTGGCTCAATGCCGACATGCTGTCGCCCTATGACTATTGGCAGTTCTGGCGCAACACCGAAGACGACGATGTCGGGCGCTTTCTCAAGCTCTTCACCACCCTGGCGCTGCCGGAGATCGCGCGACTGGCGGCGCTGGGCGGCAGCGAAATCAACGAGGCGAAGAAGGTGCTGGCGACGGAGGCGACGGCAATGCTGCATGGGCGCGAGGCAGCCCGGCAGGCGGCGGAGACGGCCCACCAGGCCTTCGAGCAGGGTTTGAGCGCCGAGGGTCTGCCAAGCTTCATGCTCGAGTTTCCCATCGACATTCAGGATGCCAACGTGGCCGTCGGCTTCGCCAGGTCGCGCGGCGAGGCCAAGCGGGCCATCCAGGGCGGCGGCATCAAGGTCAACGACGTCACCGTCAGCGACCCGCAAATGATCCTGTCGGTCGATCTGCTGGGCCAGCAGGGAGCGATCAAGCTGTCCTCAGGAAGGAAGAAGCATGTGCTGATCAGGGGAAAGGCAGTCGGCGTCGGGCGATAGCTGCTCAGCCCCGCGGGTCGCGCAACGGCCGGCGCGGACCAACCGGCGTGCCGTCGGGATTGGTCTGCCCGCCGCCGATCGAGAACAGGTGACGAAGAAATCCGGGGGCGATCGCCGACACCGGGTTCACCACGAAGCGCGGCTCCTGCATGGTGCCCTGGAGAGCGAAGTTCAGCCCGAACACGCCCTGGCCGCGACCGCCCATCAGCACCTCGCCCAGCACCGGAACCTCGCTCAAGGCGGCGTTCAGCGCATAGGCCGGGATGATGGTGCCGCCGATATCCATGCGTCCGTCGACCTTGCGAATGATGCCCTGGGCGGACGCCCCCATCTCCGGCCCCTGCACCAGCGCATCGCCGATCCTGACAAAGCGCTGATCGGCCGAGAACGGCAGGGTCAGCCGCGAGAAGGCGAGCCCGTCACGGCGCGGACCGTTCGGCCGCTTGGCGCGCTCCTGCTCGTTGATGTTCGACAGCGCCACCTCGTTGCGGACCTCGAAATTGCGGATGACCAGGAGCCCGCGCTGAATGCCGGACTGCGCGCCGGCATCGAGGATCGCCGAAAATTCCAGGCTGCCGCCCGCTACCTTGGAGTAGAGGTTGGAAGCCCGGAGCGCCGCGCCGGCATCGCGACCCACCACCCGCATCTCGCGCATGCCCTGGGCGGCCGGCGTGATCTTCAGCGTCACCGGCCCGCCGCTGGCGAACTGCCCGCTCAAATCGGCACGCTGGACGACGCCCTTGTTGATCTCGAGCTGACCGTTCAGATTGTCGATGACCTCGCCACGGTTGGCATAGACACGATTGACCGCCGCCTGGACCGTCACCGGAATCCCGGCGGTCGGCGGCGGACCGGACGACATGAACATCTGGCTGATCAGCCGTCGCGCATCGAAGGTCGTGCCGGTGATCGAGAGGTTGAGGACCCCGTCGACCGTCTTGATCCCGAGACCCATCTGGGTCTGGTCGTCGAGATTGACCACCGGCAGCGTGCCCTCGAGGATCCCGCCGTCGGGGCCGATCCGCATGCTGCCCTGGATCTTGAGGTCCTTGCCGGAAATCTTGAGATCCTTGACAAGGATGCCTTTCGGCGATGTCAGGTCGATCGAGAGGCTGGCCTGAGTCTTGGCGGCCGGCGGGCGCGACCAGCCGATGACATCGAGGAATGCATAGGCCCGCGACAGATCGGCATCGATATCGGCCTTGACGAGCTTGCGCCCTTCGATCAGGCCGGATACGCGCGCCTTGATCGGGCCCTGGACAAATCCCGACACGTCGAAGCCGAGCTTGCGGCGCGCCATGTCGTCGAGGGTTGCGTCGAGTATCACCTCGTCACGCTTGTCGGTGCTGTTGAAGCTGCGGGCCCAGGAGATCGAAGCGGCCTGACCACCGACCACCACCGGTCCATGCGCCTTCACGCCATTGCCGTCGACCTCGATGTCGATCTTGCCGTCGCTGAAATCGAAGCCTTCAACGGCGCCCGAGAAGTTTGCATCCTCGACCCGAGTCATGGCGCGAAACTGCGGCTCGGGCGGAACGTTCTGACCGAGCTTGGCATCGAGCTCGAATTTCACCGCGGCGTTGCCGCTGAGCTGGACGCCGTCGAGCCCGGCCTTGGTGGCCAGCTCGAATGGCGGCGAATTGATCAGCTCGCGCAGCGCCTCGACCGAGCCCTGAGCCTCCACGCCGAAGCTCGCCGGCGTTACGGTCGGCGCGAGGTCGCGCGCCCGCATCAACCCGCTCTTGACGGTGAGCTTCTTGCCCGATGGCAGGGTCACCACGCCGCCGGTCGTGTCGACCTCGAAAGTGTTGCCGCGCAAGCGCGCCTTGAGGCTGACGCCGGAGACCGGCGCCAGCGGCTTGAAATAGGTGCCCGAGACATTCTCGGCGGTGAAGCGCATGTCGACCATCTCGTCGGGAATGGGCTTCCGCCGGAATGCTGCCGCAAGGACATCGCCGGGCAGCGCGATCCGGAACTCGCCCTCGGAGATCCGCCCGCCGGTGACGTTCTCCATGAACCAGCTGCGCGCGCCCGGCGCCACCACGGCCGGCCAAAGATGCTTGAGCATCGGCTCCGGCAGATCGCGCGCCCGGCCGGCCAGGTACACCCCGATCGCTTCCGGGCCGCCGATGAACTTGCCCCTGAGCCTGACGGCGGTGTTGCCCGACATCATCACCAGGTCGTCGACGACCAGCTGGCGTTCGCCGATCGAGGCGACGCCCTTGAAATCGAAGCTGTCGAGCGACAGGCCATGCGAGCCGGCAAAGGCGTCCATATTGATGTTCTTGGCATTGAGCGCGACGGCATAGGCCTCGAGCCGGCCCGAGGCATCGCGCCGGGGATCGACCCGGCCGGCGAGGCTGGCCTTGCGCCCGTCGACCAGAAGCGACGAATTGCCGATCACCAGCCCGCCCGAAGCGGGGTCGTAGTCGACGCGGATGAGGCCCTCGTCGATAAGGATGGGATCGGCCAGATAATTCGGGAACCCGACGCGGCCGGCCTTTGCCGACAGCTCGGCCGAGCCGCGAAGAATCTTGCCGCTTTCGGCGAACTCGATCTCGGCATGGCCCGACAAGGGCAGCTTGACCTGCGCCAGCTGCGACAGCGCGAACACCTCGTCGGCGATATCGGCCGGCACGAGATCGAAGATCCGTGCACTGACATTGAAGGTCTTGCTCTCCGAGCGGTAGGTGGTGACCACCTCGGTGCGCCACGGCTCGGCGCCGCTCGAGATGCGAGCGTCGGTGAACAGCACGAAGCCATAGTCGGCGCGCTTGAAAATGAGATTGGCCTGCGGGGCGTACCAAACCGCGCGATTCGCCTCGTCATAGACCGAAAGCGACGCCTGACGGATATGAACGGCCTCGAGCGCCGCCATGGCGGAGCCGCCGCGCGGGTTCATCTGCGTCATCAAGACGTCCATGGCATTGGGCGCATTCTCGACCGCCACGGGCGGCGGCACCGCTCCCTGGTGGTCGCCCTTGCCGCTGCCGCCGGTGCCCGGTGCCGCTTCGGGATCGCCGAAGCCGAGCTGGAAGGATCCGTCGAGCTTGCGCCGCACGAGAATGCGGGGTCCGATCAGCTCGAGCCGCCGCAGGTTGACGCCGCCGGCCAGCAATGCCCGCCCCTCCACGCCGACGGCGGCCCGCGGCGCGGCGGCGATCATGTTGCCGAATTCGTCACGAAGCTTGATGTCGCGCAGACGGATCCGCGGCTCGCCCGACTCGGAATCGCGCTCGAGCACCACGCCGGAGATCTCGGCCCGAACGCCGGGCAGCAGCCGGCTGATTCGGCTCTGGACCGTGGTGGTCAAAAAGCCCAGCTCGACCGGGCCTTGCAACAAGCGCCAATAAAAGGCCGCAGCGATCACGACGCAGATGCTGGCGAGCATCACCGTGGTTGCTGCTATGTACCTGCCGACCCGGCGAGCCAAATCTCAATGCCCCACTTCAACTGCCCTGCGAAAGGTTGCCGCTGCTGCGCCCCGAAGGCAATGTTTCCTGATTTCGGTTTACCAGTTATGAACCATGCCAACGGCGCAGCGGGCAGTAGGATGTCTGCTAGAGCTATCTCCTTACTCTCATCAAGCGAATTGAACATTGGCCCACGCAAAGCGACGAAAGGATGGCAAGCAATGAGCACACTGGAGGCTGGCCAGCCGGCACCTGATTTTTCCCTGTCGGGAGACAGCGAATCGAAGATCCGCATGAGGGATTTCCGGGGGCGCAACCTCGTCCTCTACTTCTACCCGAAAGACGACACCAGCGGCTGCACCCAGGAAGCCAAGGACTTCTCGGCGCTCAAGCTCGACTTCGACGCGGCCTCGACGGATGTGGTCGGCGTCTCCGCCGACAGTGCCAAAAGCCACGACAAATTCAAGGCGAAGCACGATCTCGACGTCCGCCTCGCCTCGGACGAGGACCACGGGATGCTCGAAACCTATGGCGTGTGGGCCGAGAAGAGCATGTATGGCAGGAAATATTTCGGGGTGGAGCGCACCACTTTCCTGATCGATCGCAAAGGCCGGATTTCCCGGATTTGGCGGAAAGTAAAGGTGCCCGGGCACGCAGCGGAAGTTCTTGAAGCAGCACGCAAACTGGATTGACAATTTTCGACGGTTCTTTTTCCGCCTCATTCTTGTGCTGATTCGAGGTCAAAGAGCGTCGAACTATCGGGGCTGGACGCGATTTTGCGAGGTATCGCAGGCTTTGGTGTTTGTTTGGGTATGGACTTCGGGGATGGAATCGGCCTGAATGTCTGTTGGGGAAAGACGACAATCAGTCGGCGGGTGTGGGTCGGAGCGTTCAGGCGGCTTCCGAAGCATGCCTCTGCAACGACATGGACCAGGCATCCCGAGGCGAGACGGGCAGGTCTAGTATGATATTCGATCGGTTTCGTAACAAAGCCAATCACTCCGTCGCTCCAAGTCGGCAGCGCCGGAGAACGTCGGGTCGTCCGACCACGATCTCGAGCGAGGTGATCATCGAGGGGCATCTCGTCACCAATGGCGAGATCCAGATCGACGGCACGATCAACGGCGACGTGCGGGCGCGGGTATGCGTCGTCGATGCCAATGGCGTGATCCATGGCGAGGTCTATGCCGAGGAGGTGCTGGTGCGGGGCCGGGTGATCGGGCCGATCCGCGGCATCCATGTGCATATCCTGGCCGGCGGCCATGTCGAAGGCGACGTCATCAACGAGACGCTGTCGGTCGAGAATGGCGCCTATATCGACGGCAAGATCCGCCGCTCCGAGGATCCGCTCTCCGAGCCCATCGCGGCTGGCTATTATGGCGAGCCGGAGGAGCCGCAGCTCACCTATCACACCATGACCGCGCCGCCAGCACCGCCGCCACCGGCGCCACCGCATCAATTCGGGGTCATCGACGAGGACGGGTTCCACGCAGTGGAAATGCCTCAGCGCGGGCCGAAGGCAGCTGAATAGGGAAATAGGCAGTAGGCGTCAGGCAGTAGGCCGCGAGCGGTGCTCTTCCCTACCGCCTACTGCCTACCGCCTATTCGATATCCCCGACATCGGCCACCTCGCCGCCATGGACCCGGTGAGCCAGGCTTGCCGCCATGAAGTCATCGAGATCGCCATCGAGCACCGCCGAGGGGTTGGTGCTGGTCGTGCCGGTCCGCAGATCCTTGACCAGCTGATAGGGCTGCAGAACATAGGAGCGGATCTGGTGCCCCCAGCCGATTTCGGTCTTGGTGGCATTGGCGGCGTCGATCTTTTCCTGCCGCTTCTGGAGCTCGAGCTCATAGAGCCTGGCCTTCAGCATGTTCCAGGCGGTCGCGCGATTCTTGTGCTGCGAGCGCTCGTTCTGGCAGGCAACGACGATGCCGGTCGGCAGGTGGGTGATCCGTACCGCCGAGTCGGTGGTGTTGACATGCTGGCCGCCGGCCCCTGAAGCCCGGTAGGTGTCGATCCGGCAGTCCGCCTCATTCACCTCGACATCGATCTTGTCGTCGACGACCGGGAATACCCAGACGCTGGCGAAGGAGGTGTGGCGCCTTGCATTGGCATCATAGGGCGAGATGCGCACTAGCCGGTGGACGCCCGATTCGGTCTTGAGCCAGCCATAGGCACTGTTGCCCTTGACGAGGATGGTCGCGGATTTGATACCGGCCTCCTCGCCGGCGTGTTCCTCGATGAACTCGACCTTGTAGCGGTGCGCCTCGGCCCAGCGCACATACATGCGCAGCAACATGCTGGCCCAGTCCTGGCTCTCGGTGCCGCCGGCCCCGGCATGGATCTCGACATAGCTGTCATAGCCGTCGGCCTCGCCCGACAGCAATGTGAGCAGCTCCTGCCGCGCCACCTCCGGCCGCATGGCCTGGAGCACCGCCTCGGCGTCGGTCACGATCGCCTGGTCGCCCTCGAGCTCGCCGAGCTCGATCAGCTCGACATTCTCATCGATCGAGCGCTCGAGCCGGCGCACGGTGGCGATCTGCTGATCGAGCTCCTGGCGGCGGCGCATGACGTCCTGGGCGCGGGCTGGATCGTTCCACAGCGCCGGATCCTCCGCCTGGGCATTGAGCTCGGCCAGCTGCCTCAGCGCGTCGTCCCAGTCAAAGATGCCTCCTCAGCAGCCCGATGGACTGCTTCATTTCTTCGACCAGGTTGGCGATCTCGGTGCGCATGGGCTTGGAGCTATCAGTGGGGAGGACAACCGCCAGGGCTCAATAAAGACCGCCGGTGCCGGTCGTCAAGCCGCCTTCGATGATCGAGGCATTGCCGCTGCCGTCGCCCACCCCGATGACGACGGTGTCCTGGGGCGGCCCCTCGCCGGGCTTGAAGGCCTCGAGAATCACATTGGGCTCTCCGAAGGCGGCGCGCTGACCGGTTTGCGGGTCGATCGGAATGAGCTGGATGCCGGCCGGCACCCGGAAGGGCGTCGCCGGCTTGTCGCGCAGCGCATTGCGCATGAAGGCAGCGGCGATGGGCGCCGCCAGCTCGCCGCCGGTGGCATGCTCGCCCATCGGCCGCGGCTTGTCGAAGCCGACATAGACCCCGACGGTCAGGTCCGGCGTGTAGCCGATGAACCAGGCGTCGCGCTCGTCATTGGACGTGCCGGTCTTGCCGGCCACCGGCTTGCCGACCGCCTTCAGTGCCTGACCGGTGCCACGCTGCACCACGCCCTCCAGCATCGAGGTGATCTGATAGGCGGTGTAGGGATTGATGACCTCCTCGCGCTGATCGATGAATTCCGGCTCGGGCTGGTCCGTCCACGACGGGGCATTGCAGCCGGCACATTCGCGCTTGTCGTGGCGGAAGATGGTGTGCCCATAGCGGTCCTGCACGCGATCGATCAGCGAGGGGACGATCTTCTTGCCGCCATTGGCCAGCATGGAATAGCCGGTGGTGATCTTGAGGAGGGTGGTGACGCCGGCGCCGAGCGACATGGCCGGCATCGGCGCAAGACGGTCGTAGATGCCGAGCCGCTCGACCAGCGTGCAGAATTTCTGGATGCCGAGGTCATGCGCCAGGCGGACGGTCATGGCATTGCGCGACTTCTCGATGCCGAGCCGCAGCGTCGAGGGGCCATAGAATTTCTTCGTGTAGTTCTCAGGCTTCCAGATCTCGCCATTTTCGAGCCGGATCTCGACCGGCGCATCCATGACGACCGATGACGGCGTGTAGCCATTGTCGAGGGCCGCCGCATAGACAAAGGGCTTGATGGACGAACCCGGCTGGCGCAACGCCTGGACCGCGCGGTTGAACTGGCTCTGGGCGTAGGAGAAGCCGCCGACCAAGGCCAGAACACGGCCGGTATGGGGATCCATGGCGACGAGCGCGCCATCGACCGCCGGCATCTGCACGAGGTGGAAAATGCCGGACCCCTCGGTTGCCGGCGCGACATAGACGACATCGCCCGGGGCCAGCACGTCGGAGGCCTTCTTAACCTCCGGACCATGCTTGCCGGCCTCGTCGCCGGCGCTGCGGGCCCATTTCAGCAGCTTGAGCGGAATCGCCCCCTTGACTCCGCCGGTGAGGCCCACGGTCGCCTCGCTTGGCGAGACTTCGAGAACCACCGCGAGGCGCCAGGGATTGACGTCCGACGGGACGGGTATCGCCGCCAGCGCCTTGGCCCAGTCGCCCTGAACGTCGATCCGCGTCACCGGTCCGCGCCAGCCCAGGCTTCGGTCGAATTTCTGGAGGCCGGCCGCCAGCGCCACCCGCGCGGCGATCTGGAGGCTCGGATCAAGCGTGGTGCGAACCGAATAGCCTTCGGAATAGAGCTTGTCCTCGCCATAGAGGTCGGTGAGCTCGCGGCGCACTTCCTCGGTGAAGGATTCGGCAGCAAAGGACTGCGGCCCCACCGGGCGCGCCGTGACGACCAGGGGCTTCGCCACGGCCTCGTCATGCTCCTCCTTGGTGATGTAGCCGTTCTCGGCCATCCGATCGAGCACCCAGTTGCGGCGCTCGACCGCCCGTTCGCGATTCTTCACCGGCTGATAGTTCGCCGGCGCCTTGGGCAGGGCCGCCAGATAAGCCATCTCCGCAATATCGAGCTCGCTCAGCGACTTTCCGAAATAGTTGAGCGCTGCCGCCGCCACGCCATAGGAACCGGCGCCAAGGAAGATCTGATTTAGGTAGAGATCGAGGATCTGCTCCTTGGTGAAGGCACGCTCGAGCCGCTGAGCCAGCAGCGCTTCCTTGATCTTGCGATCGAATGTGCGCTCCGAGGTGAGGAGGAAGTTCTTGGTCACCTGCTGGGTGATCGTCGAGGCGCCGATGAAGCGGCGGTTGCTGCCTTCGATCATGCCCTGGACGTTCTGGACCAGGGCCCGGCCAATGCCCGCCCAGTCGACTCCCGAATGCTGGTAGAAGTTCTTGTCCTCGGCCGACAGGAAAGCCTGGATCAGCCGCTCGGGCATGGCGGAAACCGGTACGAACACCCGCCGCTCGCGGGCGAACTCCTCCAGCAGCGAGCCGTCGGCGCCATGCACCCTGGTCATCACCGGGGGCTTGTAGTCGGCGAGATTCTTGTAATCCGGCAGGCTGCCGGCGGCCTGCCAGATCAAGAAGCCGGCGGCGCCGGCGACCGCGAGGACGGCCACGCAGCCGAAAGTGAATAGGACGCCAAGCAGTCTGATAAAGCCGTTTCGCCGGCGGCGCATCTCGCCCCTCGCATCAAGAGCCGCTCGAGCAACCCTGACCCTGCAGACGCGCCAAGCGAACCGCCAAGATTCGCGCCCCTCGCGCTGCTGGCGAATCGGCTATCGCCTGAATGTGGCGATTGGGCGGCGAGGGTCGAAAAGGCAGGCGCCGAAATGCCTCTAGCGCGCAGCACTTTCGGTCGGCGGAACGGGATTGGGCTCGCCGAAATAGGAATCGACGGCGCCGACCATGGCCTTTGCCGTCTTGCGGCGCCATTCGCTCGAGCGGAGGAGCTTCTCGTCAGCCCGGTTGGAGAGATAGCCGAGTTCCAGCAGGACCGAGGGCACATCGGGGGCCTTGAGCACACGGAATCCGGCCGAGCGGTGCGGATGGCCGGTCAGCAACGTCACCGGCTTGAGCTGGCGCACCAGTCGGCGGGCGAGGAATACCGAGCTGTTCTTGGTCTCACGCTGGGTCAGGTCGATCAGGATCCCGGCGATCTGCTCGCTGTCCTCGCCATGGGCGACGCCAGCCAGAATATCGACGCCGTTCTCCTTTTCGGCGAGCGCCTGAGCTTCGGCATCGGATGCCTTCTCGGATAGAGTGTAGACGGTTGCACCGCGCACCGTCGGGCCGCGCAGCGCATCGGCATGGATGGCGATCATCAGATCGGCGTGCTGGCGGCGGGCGAAGCGCACACGATCGCCCAGCGAGATGAAGCTGTCGCTGTCGCGGGTCATGAAGACGCTATAGCGTTGGGTGGCCTCGAGATTCTCCTTTACCACCCGGGCAAAGGCGAGAACCACATCCTTCTCCAGGGTGCCGGACCGGCTCGACGCGCCGGGGTCGAGGCCGCCATGGCCGGGATCGAGCACGATGACCTTTCGGCCCGGCGACTCGCGATCCTTCTCGCCCTTCTCAGGCTGCTCCGGAGCCGGCGGCGGCGAGCCGTCGGGCTTGGGTCGCGGGCGCGGCGCGATCTCGGTCCCCTCCTCCTCGGAAACCCCGGCATCGGGACGCCCGGCGCCGCGGTTGAGGCGGGCGAAGGTCACCCGGTCGGTCGCCACCAGGTCGACCACCATGCGCGCCGGCTGGCCCTCGCGCGCGTCGATGAGGAAGGACTTCTGGATCAGCGCCGGACCGGCGAGATCCATGACGATGCGGGCCCGCTTGTCGCCGATGCGGCCATAGCGATAGGCGCTGATCAGGCCGCGCCCCGCCGCGCCGATCCCGGGGGGAAGCCGAAAGGAGATGTCCGGCAGGTCGACCACGGCGCGGAACGGGTCCGCCAGGATATACACGTTGAAGCCGACCGCCTGATTGAGATCGGCAATGAAGCGGGTGCGCATCTGATCGCCGGCGATGCGGGCGGCAACCACCGCCGGCGGGCTCGCCGGACGGGCGGATCGGGCAAGTACGGGCGAAAACGCTGCCAGGGCCGCCACCATCGCGAGCAGGCTCAAGAGAAGCAGCGTGCTTGGTACCCGTTTCCCCACCGAACGACCCTGCCCCGTTGCGATCCCCCCGATTCGGGCAGAAACAAGCCCGCAGCCGACAAGGTAGGGTGCGGATGGTTAACTCATGGTTGATTGTCGCGCACAGCGCGGGAGTTAGACTTGCAATGACGTATGGGAGTGCATACAACCTCGTGCTTGCACCATCGCGACTCGGGGCCGCATCGCCCCGACGAGTGCGCGGGTGAGGAATTCCGCGCCGGTTAGGGGTCCGGGCATCATGTCCCTCCACCGGCCGCGACGACAGATGGCATCCCGGGACGGCGGTGCACTCTGATTAGAACCGTCCGGAGAAACCCTTCGGACACATGGAAAGAGCGGCTAGGCCATGCCATCGCTGATCAATGTTCGCGCTGCCCCGCCGGGGCAGAAGCGTACCGCCGGAAGGCGGTTCAGCGGCACCGCATCGGCCCGCCATAATCGCGCACGCGCCAGCGCATCCGCAGGCTATCAGCCCGGACAGCGGCCGGCCGGATCGTCGTTGCCGTGCTGCGCCAAGGACAGGCCAATATGGGCTCAAGAATGCTTATCGACGCCGCGCATGCCGAGGAAACTCGCGTTGTGGTTGTGCGCGGCAACCGCATCGAGGAATTCGATTATGAAAGCGCTCAGCGCAAGCAGCTGAAGGGGAACATCTACCTCGCCAAGGTGACGCGGGTCGAACCCTCGCTCCAGGCTGCGTTCGTCGACTATGGCGGCAACCGCCACGGGTTTCTCGCCTTCACGGAAATCCATCCGGACTATTACCAGATTCCGGTCGCCGACCGGCAGGCGCTGCTGCGCGAGGAGGCCGACGAAGCCCGCCACAGCGCCGAAGAGGACGAGGCGGCCGGCGAGCCCGTCGAGGCGGCCGGCGAGGCCCCCGACCGGGCGACCGACGCCGAAGGCGTCCAGTCGTCCCGGCCCGCCGCCGACGAAGCGGCCGAGGGCGGCGAGGACGAGGCGCCGGCCCATCCGGTGAGCGAAGGCATCGAGGCGGTCGAGGAGACGGCCGAGATGCGCTCGGTCGAATCGGTGGGCTCGGAGGATGCGCTGGAGGAGGTGCCGCAACGCCGCCGCCAGATGCGCCGCGCCTACAAGATCCAGGAGGTGATCAAGCGGCGCCAGGTGCTTCTCGTCCAGGTCGTGAAGGAGGAGCGGGGCAACAAGGGCGCGGCGCTCACCACCTATCTGTCGCTTGCCGGACGCTATTGCGTGCTGATGCCCAACACAGCGAGGGGCGGCGGCATCTCGCGCAAGATCACCGACTCGACCGACCGGCGCCGCCTCAAGGAGGTGGCGCGCGACATCGAGGTTCCGGAAGGCATGGGACTGATCGTGCGCACCGCCGGCGCGCAGCGCACCAAGGCGGAGATCAAGCGCGATTTCGACTATCTGATCCGCCTTTGGGAGAATGTCCGCGACCTGACCCTCGAATCGGTGGCGCCAAGCCTCGTCTATGAGGAAGGCAGCCTGATCAAGCGCTCGATCCGCGACCTCTATACCAAGGATGTCGACGAGGTGCTGGTCGAGGGCGACGATGGCTATCGCGAGGCCAAGGACTTCATGAAGATGCTCATGCCGAGCCATGCGCGCAACGTGAAGGCCTACAAGGACACGCGCCCGCTGTTCTCGCGCTTCCAGATGGAGAGCCAGCTCGATTCGCTGTTCTCCCCGACGGTCACGCTGCCGTCCGGCGGTTATCTGGTGATCAACCAGACCGAGGCACTGGTGTCGATCGACATCAATTCCGGCAAGGCCACCCGCGAGCACAATATCGAGGACACGGCGCTCAAGACCAATCTCGAGGCGGCCGACGAGATCGCCCGCCAGCTGCGCCTGCGCGACCTTGCCGGGCTCATCGTGATCGACTTCATCGACATGGAGGAGCAGCGCAACAACCGCTCGGTCGAGCGGCGCCTCAAGGAGGCGCTGAAGAACGACCGGGCGCGCATCCAGGTCGGGCGCATCAGCCATTTCGGCCTGCTCGAAATGTCGCGCCAGCGGCTGCGCCAGGGAATGGTCGAGGGATCGACCAAGCCCTGCCCGCATTGCGAGGGCCGCGGGGTGGTGCGGTCGGTCGCCAGCTGTGCGCTGTCGGTGCTGCGCGGGATCGAGGACTATCTCCTGTCGCGCAAGGCGGAGAATCTCACGGTCAAGTGCCATCCCGACGTGGCGGTCTACATCTTCAACGAGAAGCGCGACAATCTGCTGGTGCTCGAGGCCACTTACGGGATCTCGATCTTCATCGTGCCTTCGGCCGATATCCGCACTGCCGAAAGCGTGATCGAGCGCGCCGGCGAGCGGGCGGTGGCAGTGCGGCGGCTCCAAGCAGTGCGGATGGATACCCCGCTGATCGAGCAGGCAAAGGCCGATCAGGCGGTTGCCGACGCGGCGGAGGAGGAAGAGGCTGCCGAGGAGGAAGAGGAGGCCGAGACCGCCGATGCGGATGCCCGCGCCGAGGGTGACAGTGCCGAGGACGACGAGCGGCGTCGCCGGCGGCGGAGGCGGCGCGGTCGGCGCGGCGGCCGTCGGGCCCGCGAACGCGACGAGGGCGAAGCGGCCGTCGAAGGCGGCGACGAGGGCGCGTTGGCCGCCGAGGGCACGGAGGAGACCGAGGTCGTTGCGGCCGAGGCGGAAGTCGCCGCCGGCGATGGCGATGGCGAAGGCGAGGTGCCGGTAGCGGCGGCGCCCGTTTCGAAGCAACCGCGCCGTCGCCAGCGGGGCGATGGCCGTGGCCGCCAGCGCCGCCAGGCCGAGGCGAGCGAGGTTGCCGAAGCCGGCGAGCCGAGTGAGGCGCCCCAGACGGCCGCCTCCCAGGCGGTGGAGCCGGCGGGTGGATCCGCTTCGGAGGAAGCAGCCGTGTCGGAGGAAGCATACGCGGCCGAGGAGCTGGTCGCGAACAATGACGTCCCGGCGGCCGAGGATGCCCCGGTCCCGCGTTTTCCGATCGACGATATTTCGGTGCCTACCGAGGAGGAGTCGGAGGGGTCGAAGCGCTGGAATCCGCCGCAGCAGACTGCAGTGGTCTCCGGTCCGCCAAAAGCCGGGTGGTGGCGAAGATAGGCATTCGGCAAATCGGCAGCGGGCGGTGGGGCATGAGTTTTCCACTGCCTGATGCCTGACGCCGGATGTCGAACTTCCCTTTCTCATTTCTCCCGAGATTTCCTCAGTGTCGCCGCAATTAACGGCGACAGAGGCTGGCATCAGCATGAAGATGAGGCCCAGCGATCTTCTGAGGAAATTGGTGGCGGGCGCCGCCGCCCTGGCCATGCTGCTGGAGGTTTTGCCGGTTCCCGCCCGAGCCGACGACGAGCCGGTCTTCATCCGCGATGCCGAGATCGAAGGCCTGATGCGTCTCTATACCCGCGACGTCTTCAGGGCGGCAGGCCTCGCGCCCGGCGCGGTCCATGTCTATCTGATCAACAGCTCGAGCATCAACGCCTTCGTGGCGGAAGGCCAGCGCATCTTCATACACACCGGCCTGCTGCAGCAGGCCAAATCGCCCAATGAGGTGATCGGCGTGCTGGCGCATGAAACCGGCCATATTGCCGGCGGCCACCTCGCCCGCATGAACAACGAGCTCGGCAAGGCGAGCAACATGGCCATCGTCGGCGCGCTGCTCGGCGCGGCGGCGGTTGTCGGGGCGGCGATGACCGGGAGCAGCTCGGCCAGCCAGGCGGGCCAGGCGATGATCCTCGGCGGCCAGAGCATGGCGCAGCGTGGCATGCTCGCCTATGCCCGCGCCCAGGAAGCCTCGGCCGACCAAGCGGCCGTCAACTACCTGCAAAGGACCGGCCAGTCCGGCAGGGGCATGCTCGACCTGTTCCAGACTCTGGCCAACCAATCGATTGCCTCGACGCGCTATGTCAGCCCCTATGCCCTGACGCATCCGATGCCACTCGACCGCATTCGCACGCTCGAGCAGATCGTCAAGAAGAGCCCCTATTACGACAAGCCAGACCCGCCGGCTTTGGTGATGCGCCATGAGTTGATGCAGGCCAAGCTGTTCGGGTTCCTGAACTCGGCCCAGGTGGTCTACCAGAAATATCCTCCGAGCGACCGCACGCTCCCCGCCCGCTATGCCAGGGCGATCGCAGCCTTCCGCATCGGCGACCTGCCCAACGCTCTCCCTGATATCGAAAGCCTGATCGCCGAAGTGCCGAAGAATCCCTATTTCTGGGAACTCAAGGGCCAGGCGCTGCTCGAGGGCGGGCGACCGGCGGAAGCGATCGCGCCGCTCCGGCAAGCGGTGCAGCTGCAGCCCAACAACGGGCTGATCAACCTGCTGCTGGCTCAGTCGCTGGTCGGCACGGAGCGGCCGGAAGACGCCAAGGCGGCGTTGGCGGTGCTGAAAGTGGTGCAGCGCGCCGAGCCCGGCATGTCGCGCGTCCACCTGTTGCGGGCCCAGGCGCAGGCGCGGCTCGGCAACATCGCACTGGCGGAGCTTTCGACGGCCGAGGCGGCGGCTCTCAAGGGCGACAAGAAGCTCGCCACCGAAAAGGCTCAGCGGGCCCTCAAATCCTTTGCCGAGGGCAGTCCTGAGTGGTTGAAAGCTAACGACATTTTGAACTACACCAAGAAAGACCGATAGAGCGCGGCCGGCAAAAGCGCTATGAAGCCGGCGATGTCACGATTTGGAGATAACGAGATCATGGTGACGCTTCGTGGGACTCTTCGCGCCGGCGCGCTCGGTCTCGGGTTGCTGACGGCGGCGGCTTCCCTTGCGGCATTGAGCGCTGCCGAGACCGGCCTCACCGAGGAGAAGTTCGGCACCATGGTGCGCGACTATCTGCTCAAGCATCCCGAGGTCCTGCGCGAAGTCATCGATGCGCTCGACAAGAAGGAGAAGGCGGCGGAGAAGCAGGCCGCAATGTCGGTGATCTCGTCGCGCTCGAAGGAGATCTTCCGCTCGGCCGACGATCACGTGGCCGGCAATCCGGAGGGAAAGATCAGCGTCGTCGAGTTCTTCGACTACAATTGCGGCTATTGCCGCCACTCGCTTCCCGACGTCCTGAAGCTGCTCGACAAGGACAAAGACGTGCGGCTGGTCATCAAGGAGTTTCCCATTCTCGGACCGGGCTCGGTCACCGCCGCCAAGGCCTCCATTGCGGCCCGCCGCCAGAACAAATACTGGGATTTCCACCTGGCGCTGATGCGCGAGCGCGGCACGGTCGACGAGGCCAAGGTGCTCGCCGTCGCCAAGACGGTGGGCCTCGACATTCCGAAGCTCAAGGCCGACATGGAAAGCGCGGATGTCGCGAAGATCATCGCCCAGAACCAGGCGCTTGCCGAAGCGCTGAGCATTCAAGGCACGCCTGCCTTCGTCATCGACCAGACGCTGATACCGGGTGCCCCGGGCTATGATGGGCTGGTCAGCGCGGTGGCGGCGGTCAAGGAGGCCGGCGGCTGCAAATCCTGTTGAGGGGTGAGCCGGCAATGGCAGTCGGCAGCGATCGCAGCTTGATGCATCGAACCGAATGGCTGCCGCCGCGAGACCGGATCCGATGACCAAACCAGTCCACGTCCTGAACGGGCCAAACCTGAACCTCCTCGGAACGCGCGAGGTGGACATCTATGGCAGCGAGACGCTGGCCGGCATCGAGCAGCGCTGCCATGCCGCTGCGGAACGGCTCGGCATCGCAATCCTGTTCGCCCAGACCAATGGCGAGGGCGAGCTCGTTTCGCTGGTCCAGCGTGCCGGACGGGAGGCATCAGGCGTGGTGTTGAACGCCGCCGCGTACACCCATACGTCGCTGGCGCTGCATGATGCCCTGAAAATGCTCACAGTGCCGCTGGTGGAGATCCATCTCTCCAATGTGTACAAGCGCGAGCCCATTCGCCATAAGAGTTTCGTGTCGCCACTCGCCATTGGCGTGATCTGCGGTTTCGGTCCCTTGGGGTATGAACTCGCTCTCCAGGCCATCGCCCCGCTTGTCGCGCCGCGTGCGCCGTGACGGATGGAAGGATGTCGAAGGCCAAGGCCAACTCGGAGCGCGAGGGTTTCGACCGGGAGATCATTCGCGAGCTGGCGGATCTCCTGAACGAGACCGGCCTGTCCGAGATCGAGATCGAGCATGAAGGGCTCAGGGTCCGGGTGGCGCGGGCGATCCAAATCGTCCAGGCAGGCGTCGGTATTGCGGCGGCCTCGCACGGGAGCCATGCAGCCGAGGCGGCGACTCATGTGGCGGCGCCGCGCCCGGCCGAGATCCATCCGGGGACCGTCAGGTCGCCGATGGTCGGCACCGCCTATCGCGCCCCTGCCCCCGGAGCGCAGACCTTTGTCGAGGTCGGCCAGGAGGTGAAGCAAGGGCAGACGCTGCTCATCATCGAGGCGATGAAGACGATGAACCCGATCCCGGCCCCGAGCTCCGGCCGGGTGAAGGAGATCATCGTGGCGGATGCGCAACCGGTCGAATATGACGAGCCGCTCATGATCATTGAGTGATGTTCGACAAGATCTTGATAGCCAATCGCGGGGAGATCGCCCTTCGGGTGCTGCGGGCCTGTCGCGAGCTCGGCATCTCGACCGTGGCCGTCCACTCCACCGCCGATGCCAATGCGATGCATGTGCGGCTGGCCGACGAAAGCGTTTGCATCGGCCCGCCCTCGGCGCGCGACAGCTATCTCAACATTCCGGCGATCGTGGCAGCCTGCGAGATCACCGGGGCCGAGGCGGTGCATCCTGGCTATGGATTCCTCGCCGAGAATGCACGCTTCGCCGAGATCCTGGCAGAGCATGGCATCAGCTTCATCGGCCCGAGCGCCGAGCACATCCGGATGATGGGCGACAAGATCGAGGCCAAGCGCACCGCCGAGGTTCTGGGCATTCCGGTGGTGCCCGGCTCGGACGGCGCGGTGCCGGATGTCGCGGCAGCGCTCCGGCTCGGCGCCGAGATCGGCTATCCGGTCCTCATCAAGGCGTCGGCGGGCGGCGGCGGGCGCGGCATGAAGGTGGCGCGCAGCCCCGAGGACATGGAGGTGGCCTATCGCACGGCCCAGAGCGAAGCCAAGTCCGCGTTCGGCGACGATGCTGTCTATATCGAGAAGTTCCTCGGTCGTCCCCGCCACATCGAGATCCAGGTGTTCGGCGACGGACAGGGCCGCGCCGTCCATCTCGGCGAACGCGACTGCTCGCTGCAGCGCCGCCACCAGAAGGTCTGGGAGGAGGCGCTGTCGCCGGCGCTCAATGCCTCGCAGCGCGAGCAGATCGGCGAGCGCGTCGCCAGCGCCATGGCGAAGCTCGGCTATAGCGGCGCCGGCACCGTTGAGTTCCTGTATGAGAGCGGCGAGTTCTACTTCATCGAGATGAACACGCGGCTGCAGGTCGAGCACCCGGTCACCGAGATGATCACCGGCCTCGATCTGGTCCAGGAGCAGATCCGCGTCGCGGCCGGGGCGAAGCTGCCGTTCTCGCAAAGGGACATCACCTTCTCCGGCCACGCCATAGAGTGCCGGATCAATGCCGAGAATCCCAAGACTTTCGCGCCGTCGCCGGGCCTGGTCGATGCCGTCCACGTGCCCGGCGGCCTTGGCGTCAGGGTCGATTCGGCGCTCTATGCCGGCTACCGGATTCCGCCCTATTACGACAGCCTGATCGGCAAGCTCATCGTGTTCGGCAAGACCCGCACCGAATGCCTGATGCGGCTCAGGCGGGCGCTTGGCGAATATGTCATCGAGGGTGTCGAGACCACCATTCCGCTGTTCCAGGAGCTGCTGGCCGACCCCGACATCATTGACGGCCGCTACAATATCCACTGGCTTGAGCAGTTCCTCAGTCGCGCCTAATCTCGGATTGGATGACGACGATCACACCGCAAACGCTGCTGCGCGCCTATGCGGCCGGAATCTTTCCGATGGCCGAGAGCGCCGAGGACAGCGCCCTTTATTGGGTGGAGCCCGAGGTGCGGGGGGTGCTGCCGCTCGACCAGCTCCATGTCAGCCGCAGCCTGCGCAAGGCGATCCGGCGCGGCGTCTATCGCGTGCGGATCGACACGGCGTTCGGCGAGGTCATCGACGGCTGCGCCACCAAGGCGCTGGGGCGGCCGAACACCTGGATCAACGGGCGCATCCGCTCGCTCTACTCGCAGCTCCACCGGCTCGGCTGCTGCCATTCGGTGGAGGCCTGGCAGAACGGCCGGCTGGTCGGCGGGCTCTATGGCGTCCGGCTCGGCGGCGCCTTCTTCGGCGAGTCGATGTTCTCGCGGGAGCGCGACGCCAGCAAGGTGGCGCTGGTGCATCTGGTGGCGCGGCTGAACGCCGGCGGCTTCTGCCTGCTCGACACCCAATTCACCACGCCGCATCTGCGGGGGCTCGGAGCGGTCGATGTGCCGCGCCAGGACTATCACCGCCTGCTCGAGGGAGCGATCGAGTCGGAAGCCGATTTCTTCGCCTTCGCCGGCGACGACGATCCGGAGGCGGTGCTCGCGGAGGCGTTCGGCAGTGGGCAGTAGGCAGTAGGGAAGAGCACAGAGCCTACTGCCTACTGCCCGACACAGAAGGACCCGCCGGCGCGATGCGAGCGGGTCCACACAATGATCGCCGGGCTGGCAGAGATCAGCCGTCGTTCTGGCGAGAACCTTGGTTGTCCCCATCCCGACGATCATCGTGCTCATGTCCCGAGTCTTGGTGCCGTGGCCCACGACGCGGGCGGTCTTCCTTGCTCAACACACCATCGCCATTGCGGTCGCGGCGCTCCACGATCTCGGCGAGCGGGCGCTTGTACTCCTCGACCGTGACCTTGCCGTCGCCATCGCGGTCGAACAGCTGAAACTCGCGCACCATCTGAACATGCCGTGCCTTGAGCCACAGCCGCTCGAATTCCTGCAGCGTCAGACCGAGATCCTTGTCGGTGTCGAACTCGATATGCCAAGCGGTGCGATTCTGGTCGATCTCCTGCTGGCTGATCTTGCCGTCCTTGTTGGCGTCATAGCGCTCCGCGAAGTCGCGAATCCGCTCGCTCATGCCGTAATGCCCACGATGATGGCGGTAGTGATCGCCGGACTGGTCGGCAGCCAAATCGCCGGCGACGAAGCCTAGGCCGGCCATGGCCGCAAGACCGGCTGCAATGACCGCGAATGATCTCCTCATGACGTCTCCTCACCATTTCGATGTCTGATGGAAGGACGCAGGAAGAAGATGATTCCGTCGCTGAAACGGGCTCGGCCCCAAATAGGGAAGCGGGGCGGACCCCGCATCCACCCCGCTTCAGTCTCCCCTCTCAGTGGCGCTGCCCGAACCCCGTTTCGGGCTGCTGCCAAGCCATGATCATCCCCATGATCGAGTTCACCTTTTCGCGTTTGGTGATTCGCTGCAAGCCGTCTGAGATCGCCGTTTACCTTTTCTCAAGCAGCTGTTGCAGATGAGACACAAAACTGAGATGAGAGGTTGTGGCCCGATGTAAGTTGCACACGTCCCATGCGTGAAACTCGATAGGGCCTTACGGTATCGCATGATAACAGCCACGATCGGCAAGGAAGGCTAAGGTGTATTGCATTGCGCCTGCCGGCGGAGGCTGCGGGATGACGACGATCCACGGCAAGGACTGGCCCGCGGTTCGCGACTGGCGGCGCAGCGAACGCCAGCGCCTGCTCGAGATGCGCGCGGCGCTCGGCCAGCAGGCGCGAGACGCGGCGGCGGCACGCATCATCCCGCTCGTGCACGCGGCGATCCGAGGCCGTGGGATCAAGGCCGTCAGCCTCTATTGGCCGATCAAGTCCGAGCTCGACCTCAGGCCGCTGGCGGCGCTGCTGGCGCAAGACGGCATCATCACCGCGCTGCCGGTCATCGTCGAGAAGGGCGCAGCGCTCGCTTTCTGGCAATGGTCGCCCGGCGAGCCGCTGGAGCGCGGCTTCTGGAATATTCCGGTGCCGCGTCAGTCACGGCCGATCCGTCCCGATGCGGTGCTGGCGCCGACCGTCGGCTTCGACGATGCGGGCTACCGGC
>JBEVJH010000079.1:0-5059 GCA_040510355.1 Aestuariivirgaceae bacterium | reverse complement strand
TGGCGGCGGGTCATCGTCGAGAAGCCGTTCGGCACCGATCTCGCATCGGCGCGCGCGCTCAACCGGCAGCTGCTCGAGGTGCTGCAGGAGCACCAGATCTACCGGATCGACCATTATCTCGGGAAGGAGACCGTCCAGAACATCCTGGTGTTCCGCTTCGCCAACGGCATGTTCGAGCCATTGTGGAACCGCAACCACATCGATCACGTCCAGATCACCGTCGCGGAGACCGTTGGCGTCGAGACGCGCGGCAAGTTCTACGATGCGACCGGCGCATTGCGCGACATGGTGCCGAACCATCTGTTCCAGCTGCTCGCGCTCACCGCCATGGAGCCGCCGAGCTGCTTCGATGCCGATGCGGTGCGCTCGGAGAAGGTGAAGGTGCTGAACGCCGTCCACCAGGTCAGCCGCGACTGGCTGTCCAATGTGGTGCGCGGCCAATATGGCGCGGGCTCCATCGAGGGCCGGCCGGTCGCCGCCTATCGCAATGCCGCCAATGTCGACCCGCGCTCGATGACCGAAACCTATATCGCGATGAAGCTCGCGATCGACAACTGGCGGTGGGCCGGGGTGCCGATCTATCTGAGGACCGGCAAGAGCCTCAGCCGGCGGCAGTCCCAGGTGGTGATCCAGTTCAAGCAGGCGCCGCTCACGCTGTTCCGGGAGACGCCGGTCGATCGGCTAGCGCCGAACGATCTGACGCTGCACATCCAGCCCGAGGAAAGCGTCACCCTGCAGTTCGACGCCAAGATCCCGGGGCCGGACATGCAGATCGGCGCGGTGAAGATGAAATTCGACTATCGCGACTATTTCCATGTGGCGCCGAACACCGGCTATGAGACGCTGATCCATGACTGCATGACCGGCGACGCGACGCTGTTCATGCGCGCCGACGAGGTCGAAGCCGGCTGGCGGGTGATCGAGCCGCTGATCGAGGCCTGGCGCAGCGACCGCTCGGCTTCGGTGTCGATCTATCCGGCGGGAAGCAGCGGGCCGGAGGAAGCGGCGACATTGCTGAAGCGCGATGGTCGACGGTGGCGGGCATTGGAAAATGGGCAGTCGGCAGATAGGCACTAGGCAGTAGCGAAAGGCACCGCCCACGGCCTACTGCCTAATGCCCACTGCCTCGAATGGCGGAACGGTCAGATCGATGATCATCCTCCTCATGGGCGTCTCCGGATCGGGGAAGTCGACCATCGGTCCGCTGCTGGCGGAACGGCTCGGCTGCACGTTTCGGGATGGCGATGGGTTTCATCCGGCGGCCAATGTCGAGAAGATGCAGCGGGGGATTCCCCTGACCGATGCCGACCGTTTGCCCTGGCTCGAGGCGATCGCCGCCTGGATCGACTCGGCGCGGGCCGCCGGCACGGATGCGGTGGTCGCATGCTCGGCCTTGAAGCGAAGCTACCGACGCATCCTGATCGGTGCGCGTCAGGATGTGCGGCTCGTCTATCTCAAGGGGAACGAGGCGCTGATCGCCTCGCGGATGGCGCAGCGGAAGGGCCACTTCATGCCGCCGGGATTGCTCAAGAGCCAGTTCGCGGCGCTCGAAGAGCCGGGGCCGGAGGAGAGGCCGATCGTGGTCGAGGTCGATGGGGCGCCGGGGGAGATCGTTGAGGAAATTGTCGGGCAGGTCGGCAGTAGGCAGTAGGCAGTGCTCCGCTTACGACCTAATGCCTAATGCCGACTGCCTCGACGCTTGAAATTCCGGCAATCTGCCGCTATCTTAGCGGGCATGTTGCCGAAATGGAGGTCGCGAATGGCCGTGGTCGATGAAGTGGCGCGCAAGCTGGGCGGGGACGCGGTGCTGGGGCAGAGCGTCCGGTCGCTGGCCGATCTGGCGCTGGCGGTGCGCCGCCGGCTGCCGCTGGTGGCGCTCAAAGGCCTGGCGGCGGCCGGGCTCACCGAGCAGGAGATCGAGCGTTTCGTCATTCCGCAACGGACGCGGCGCCACCGCGCCGAGAAGAAGCAGCCGTTGACCATCGAGGAATCCGACAGGGCCGTCCGGCTGCTGCGCATCCAGACGCTGGCGGAGGAGACCTTCAGCAGCATTGAGAAGGCCAATCGCTGGTTGCGCCGCCCGCTCGCCGAGCTCGGCGGCGAGACGCCGCTCGACATCGCCCAGACCGAAGCCGGCGGGCGGGTCATCGAGACCATTCTGGCGAAGCTCGCCTGGGGAGCTGCCGCCTGATCCTGTGGCGTCTCTCCGGCGCGCCGCATGCCGGCTCGCTGGACGGCGGCTTTGGCCTTGCCCATGACGGGCGGTGGAACACCGCGGGGCACGCGGTCACCTATTGCGCAACCTCCCCATCGCTGTGCGTGCTGGAGAAGCTCGTCCATGTCGAGGACCCCGACCTGCTGCCGCCTCTCGTCATGGTGCGCTATGCCGTTCCCGAAGACTTGGCCATGGAGACCGTCGACCTCGCCCCCCTGCCCGATGGCTGGCGCCTCCAGGAGAGCTGGACGCAGCAGCGCGGCGACCGGTGGCACGCGACGCTCGCGGCCCCGTTGCTCGCCGTGCCCTCGGTGATCGTCCCGCTCGAGGGTTCGCCCGACATGAATGTCCTGATCAATCACCGCCATGAAGCGGCAGGCTCGATCCGCATCATCGCGGCCGAGCCCTTCGTGCTGGATGTCAGGCTGTTTTAGGCAGTAGGCAGTCGGCAGTCGGGGAGTCGAGCATGGGTAACTGCCTAATGCCTAATGCCGACTGCCTTTTAGGGTATTGGAGCTCGCCGCCCCTGGAGAGGCTCCGGAGGACCGAGGTGCCCGCCGTAAACCATTGGCACCTCGTCCCGCCCCCGTCGCCGTCTGGGTATGATAGGTATCAAGATCGTCCTGAAGGGTTTCTGAAGGGGCGGTTTAGCTGGCGTTCATTTTGAGGCAGTCGGCAGTGGGCAATGGGCAGTGAACGGAGCTACTGCCTGATGCCTACTGCCTCGACATGCACTACACTCCTCCCATGCGGGTGACACGTCCCACCGCCTTCTGGCTTGCGATTGCGGGCGTCGCGATCGTCATGCTCGTGCTGCTGCGCGAGATCCTGATGCCGTTCGTGCTCGGAATGCTCGCCGCCTACCTGCTCGAGCCGCTGGTCGAGCGGCTGGAGCGCGCCGGGATCAACCGCGCCTTTGCGGCCGTCGGGATCGTGCTCACGCTGCTCGTGGCGTTCGCCGCCGCCATCCTGGTGACGCTGCCGATCCTGATCGGCGAGGTGCGGTTCCTGGTCACCGCCTTCCCGGGCTATATCGCGCGCATCCAGACGCTGGTCACCGAGGCCAATACGCCATGGCTCAAGAGCATCGCGGGCGACGATCTCAAGATCGAGCAGTCGGCGATCAACTACGTGACGGCCCGGTCGAGCGCCTGGCTCGACGACCTGCTGAGCTCGCTGTGGTCGGGCGGCCAGGCGCTGCTGTCGATCCTGTCGCTGATGGTGGTGGCGCCGATCGTCACGATCTACCTGCTGATCGACTGGAATCGCATGGTCAAGGCACTCGAAGTGTGGTTCCCGCGGCTCGAGAGCGACGATGCCCGCAAACTCGCCCTCGATATTCACGCGACCGTCGCCGGCTTCATGCGCGGCCAGCTCATCATCTGCATGATCCTCGCGGTGTTCTACGCGACGGCGCTGCGGATGGTGGGTCTCAGCCATGGGCTGCTGATCGGCGCCGGCGCCGGGCTCGTCAGCTTCATCCCGTTCTTCGGGGCGGCGTCGGGCATGCTGATCTCGCTCTGCGTGGCGATCGCGCAGTTCTGGCCGCATTGGACGCCGATCGTCATCGTGGTGCTGATCTTCCTCGCCGGCGAGACGGTCGCCGACTATGTGCTGTCGCCGCACATCATCGGCGAGCGGGTCAAGCTCAATCCGGTGTGGCTGATGTTCGCCCTGTTCGCGTTCGGCTGGCTGTTCGGCTTCGTCGGACTCCTGATCGCGGTGCCGCTCGGGGCATCGCTCGGCGTGCTGCTCCGATTCGCGATGCGGCATCTCGAGGTGCCCGACCCGGCGTCGCGCCCCGACGGATGAGTCCCCGTCCGTACGGCGTATGCGTTCACGGCACGAAAGTCAGGAACAGGAAGGTGCCGAAGATCACCAGGTGGATGAAGCCGTAAAGGATGTTGGTGCGGCCGGTGCCGAAGGTCAGCACGCTGATGAGCAGCGTGACGTTGAGCAGCAAGATCGCCTTGCCGTCGAGGCCGAGCACCAGCTGCTGGCCGAGGATCATCGACATGGCGGCCACCGCCGGAACGGTCATTCCAATGGTGGCGAGCGACGAGCCGAGCGCCAGGTTGATGCTCTTCTGCAGCTCGTCGCGACGCGCCGACTGCACCGCCGCGACGCTTTCCGGCAACAGGATGAGCAGCGCCACGATGACGCCGACCACCGGCTCCGGCGCGCCGATCGCCTCGGTGCCGGCCTCGACCACGGCGGCGAATTTCTTGGCGAGCAGGATGACGCCGACCAGCGACACCAGCAGCAGGAGAAAGCTCAGCGCGACATCGCGGTTGGACGGCAGATGCATGCCGTCGCTTGAGCTCTTCTCGACGAAATATTCGCGGTGGCGAACCGTCTGGATGTAGAGGAACACCCCATAAAGGGCGAGGGTGACCGTCGACACGAAGGCGAGCTGGCTCGCCGAGTAGACCGGACCCGGCACGGTGCTGGTGTAGTTCGGCAGGAGCAAGGTCAGGGCGCTGAGCGCGATCAGCACGGCGAGATAGACCGAGGCACCGGTGACCCGGAAGCTCTGCTCGCCATGATGCAGCCCGCCGATGAAGAGGCACAGGCCGACGACGCCGGTGCAGATGATCATGACGACGGCATAGACCGTGTCGCGGGCGAGCGTGGGGCTGCCGTCCTCGCTCAGCATCACCGAGGCGATCAGCGCCAGCTCGATGACGGTGACGGCGATGGTGAGGACGAGTGTGCCGTAAGGCTCGCCGGTGCGATGGGCGATGACCTCGGCGTGATGGACCGCGGCGAAGACCGCGCCGCCGAGCACCGGTATCAGCAGGACCGCGAAGGCAATGCCGAGCGGCGAGGGGTCGAAGCTGTAGC
>JBEVJH010000078.1:0-4508 GCA_040510355.1 Aestuariivirgaceae bacterium | reverse complement strand
CCGCTGCGCGAGGCCGCAACCAGCCGCGTCGCCTCGGCGAGCACCGCCGGCGGAAACTGGTCTGGGATGGCGTGCTGGTGGATGGCGATGAGCGAGATGTTGCGCTGGTCGTCGGCGGCGCCGAGCCGCTTGCGCACCCGTGCGGCGAGAAGCCCGCGGCCGCGGTCCTGGACGAGCTCGGCCTCGACCAGCTCGCCCGGGCGGGCGCCATGATCATCGCCCGGCCGCACGATCAGCTCGGAGCGCGCCTTCTTGTCCGCCGGCACGATGCGGAAGCCGTCGGTCTTGGAGCTGCGGAACACGCCGATCACCCGGTTGGCGCGGCTCGACAGGCGGCGGATCACGGTCGCCAAATAGGGGTAGTCCCGGTCGCGCGCCGGGGTGATCTTGGCGAGCAGCCGGTCACCCTTCGCGGGCGGCTGCAGCTCGCTGCGTGCACCCTGGGCGCGCCAAGCCGCCAGAAGAATGCGCGGCGGCTTGCCGTCGGCGCCGTCCCATTCGACCGGCTCGGCGATCAACTCGCCATCGCGGTCGGCGCCGATCACCTCGACGACCGCCACCGGCGGCAGCACGCCCGGACGCTCGAGCCGGCGCGACCGACGCTCGAGTTTGCCGCCGGCCGCCATCCGCTTGAGCAGATCCTTGAGGGCGGCGCGCTGATCGCCGCGAATATTGAAGGCACGGGCAATCTCGCGCTTGCCGACCTTGCCGGTCGCCGCCGCGACGAACTCCAGGATCTCCGCTTCGCTCGGCAGGACAGGGCGCGCCGGCTTCGGCTTCGCCTTGGCCACGGGCTTCGCGTTCACGCCGAATGCGGAGGTTTCGCGGCAGGCCGCTTGGCGGCGGCCTTGGCCGGCGATTTCTTCGCCGCCTTCTTGGCCGGCGCCGCATCCGACTTCTTCGCCACCGGCGCCTTGGCCTTTCTGGCCGGCTTGCGAGCCGCGCGACCTCCCTTGCCGTCCTTGGCCTTGGCGTCGATCAGTGCCACCGCCTCCGCCAAGGTCACGGTCTCGGGTGCCGTCGACTTCGGAAGCGTGGCATTGATCTTGCCAAATTTGACATAGGGGCCGTAGCGGCCGGCAAAGACCTGGACCGGACCGCCGCCTTCGGGATGCTCGCCCAGATCGCGAAGCGCCGCCTGGCCGGCGCCGCGGCGGCCGGGGCCGCGGTTCTGCTTCTCGGCGATCAGCGTCAACGCACGGTTCAGGCCGACGGTGAAGATGTCCTCGAAGCTTTCGAGATTGGCGAAGGTGCGCTCATGCTGAACGAAGGGACCATAGCGGCCGAGCCCGGCGACGATCGGCTTGCCGGTCTCGGGATGCTGGCCGATCTCGCGCGGCAAGGACAGGAGCTTGAGCGCGAGCGCGAGATCGACATCGTCCGGCTGCACTCCCTTGGGCAGCGAGGAGCGCGCCGGCTTCTCGCCATTCTCGCTCTTGCCGAGCTGGACGTAAGGACCGAAGCGGCCGTCATGCAGGGTCACCGGAAGGCTGCTGTCGGGGTCATCGCCGAGAAGCTTGCCCTCGGCCGGGATCGCGCTCTTCTCCTCGCCTTCGACCGGCGAGCCGAGCTGGCGGGTGTAGCGGCATTCGGGATAGTTCGAGCAGCCGATGAAGGCGCCGAACTTGCCGAGCTTGAGCGACAGCGTGCCGGTGTTGCAGGTCGGGCAGGTCCGGACGGGGGCACCGCCCTCGCCGGCCGGGAAGATGTGCGGAGCGAGCAGGTTGTTGAGTGCCTCCAGAACCTCGCCGATGCGCAGATCCTGGATGCCGCCGAGCGCCCCGGTGAAGTCGCGCCAGAAGTCGCGGAGAACCTCCTTCCAATCGATCTCGCCGGCGGAGATCCGGTCGAGCTGCTCCTCGAGATTGGCGGTGAAGTCATACTCCACATAGCGCGCGAAGAACGATTCCAGGAACGCGGTGACGAGCCGGCCCTTGTCCTCCGGGATCAGCTTCTTGCCCTCCTGGCGGACATAGCCGCGCTCCCGGAGCACCGTGAGGATGGCGGTGTAGGTTGAGGGTCGGCCGATTCCCAGCTCCTCCATCTTCTTGATGAGCGAAGCTTCGGAGTAGCGGGGCGGCGGCTCGGTGAAATGCTGCACCCCCGCCAGTGAGGCAACGCCGAGGCGGTCGCCGCGGGCGAGCGGCGGCAGGCGCCTGGAATCTTCGTCCTCCTCGTCGTCGCGGCCTTCCTGATAGAGCTTGAGGAAGCCGTCGAACCTGATGACGGAGCCGGTGGCGCGGAAGGAATAGGCCTTGCCGTCGCGGCCGGTCGCGAGGCAGTCGACGGTGGTGCGCTCGATGTCGGCGCTTTCCATCTGGCTCGCCACCGTGCGCTTCCAGATCAGCTCATAGAGGTCGGCTTGGTCGCGATCGAGGACGCGGCGCACATGGTCGGGATGACGGAACAGGTCGGTCGGGCGGATCGCCTCATGGGCCTCCTGGGCATTCTTGGCCTTGGTCTTGTATTGCCGCGGCGCACCGGGGACATAGGGCTCGCCGAACCGGTTCTGTATGACGTTGCGGGTGGCGGCGATCGCCTCGGGTGCCATCTGCACGCCGTCGGTCCGCATATAGGTGATGAGGCCGGTGACCTCGCCGTCGATCTCCACTCCCTCATAGAGGCGCTGGGCCACCTGCATGGTGCGAGCGGCGGCGAAGCCGAGCTTGCGCGAGGCTTCCTGCTGCAAGGTCGAGGTGGTGAAGGGGGCGGCGGGGTGGCGCTTGGCGGGACGGCTCTCGACCGATCCGACCGTGAAGGTGGCGCCGATCAGCGCCGACTCGATGGCGCGCGCCGAGGCTTGATCGGCAATGTCGAGCTTGCCGAGGCGCATGCCGCCAATGGCATTGAGCCTGGCCTTGAACTCCTCGCCTTGGGCGGTGCGGAAGGTGGCCTCGATGGTCCAGTATTCCTGGCGGCGGAACGACTCGATCTCAAGCTCGCGATCGCAGACCAGGCGCAGCGCCACCGACTGGACGCGGCCGGCCGAGCGGGCGCCCGGCAGCTTGCGCCACAGGACGGGCGACAGCGAGAAGCCGACGAGATAGTCGAGCGCCCGGCGAGCGAGATAAGCCTCGACCAGCGCCGCATCGATCTGGCGCGGATTGCGCATCGCCTCCTGGACCGCCTGCCGGGTGATGGCATTGAACACCACCCGCTCGACGGGCTTGCCTTTGACGACACCGCGTCGGTTGAGCAGCTCGAGCACATGCCAGGAGATCGCCTCGCCTTCGCGATCGGGGTCGGTGGCCAGGATCAGGCGCTCGGAGGCCTTGAGCGCCGCCGCGATCTCGGCGACCCGCTTGGCCGAACGTCCATCGGTCTCCCAGTCCATCGCGAAATCTTCATCAGGACGGACCGAACCGTCCTTCGCTGGCAGATCCCGCACATGGCCGTAGGAGGCAAGAACGGTAAAGTTCTTGCCGAGGTATTTGTTGATGGTTTTCGCCTTGGCAGGCGATTCGACGACGACGACGTTCATTGAGAGGGGTTCCGGCAGAGAGGACGCCTCATAGAAGATCGCTCCAGTGTTGGGAAGCCCAATCTGTCGAGAAGCAACAACTTGACTTTGCAACCTGTAGTTTCTTCAAAACGTGTACCGATTCATTCACCGTAACTCAGGGTTGCGTAACTCCTGGCCCCCGCACAGCGTCCCAATCACATTCTCCACCGACCGAATGGCGATGGCCGATCAACGCCGAAATACGCTTGGCATTCGCATCGCCGCCCGCGTGACGCAGCAGCGCCGATCCTCCGCGACCATCCCGCCGGTCGACACCAATCATCTCAGTGAGTATGTCGCCGACATGGCTCTCGAGCTGAGCCAGCTGACCAAGGCGGCGGAGCTCGATTTCCTGTCGCATCTGCTCGAGATGGTGTTCGTGGAAGCTTTCACTCTGACGCAGAACAAGCGCGATTAGAGTTGATTTCGCGGATCGCCAATTTCAACCCGCGATGCGTATCCTTCGCCTCAACTGGTCTGTTAGCGTGGCGGAGTCTGTAGGCCGCGCCATGTCGGGGCGGCCCTGCTGGGGGAAATGCGATGAGTGATGAAAGGCGGCGTACGCCGCAGGAAACGCGGGCGCATGAGGATGCGGGCCGCGTCAATGTTGTTTGCGAGCAGCCAAGCCGGTTCAGCGAGGACGAGATCCATGATCACATCGTCGTGCCTTGGTCCGCCAGCAGAAACAATGGCTTGGAAGTTCATTCCGACAAATCGTCACGGCTCTATTCCGACAAATCTCCTCGTTTCGTTCCATCTCGACGCAAACGCGCACCTACTTTTCTCTGCTCGCTAGTGGCCTGCGAGTACCGCAGCAATGCCGCCGTTGTCCGATGTCCGGAAAGCGCCCGCATCTGAGCATCGCTCAACCCTGCATTGGCCCCTTCAGTCAAGCCACCATGACGCAATCCCATAAACGTTACCGCCGAATCGAGCCCGGCCGCCACGCGGATATTGGCGACGTGCTTTGCGAAGTTGGATACCTTCCATGGCCTGTGGACGTTGT
>JBEVJH010000077.1:0-8738 GCA_040510355.1 Aestuariivirgaceae bacterium | reverse complement strand
AGCCGGCTGGTCTAGTCAGGGCAGTAGGCGTTAGGCAGCGAGTCGATATCTTCCCCACTGCCTATTGCCTACTGCCTACTGCCCTAGCTTACTGGCTCTTGCTCTTGCGCTCCGGCAGCGATTTCCGCTTGGTTTGCGCCAGCTCCTCGAGCTGCTTCTCGGTCATCGAATCGACCATCGATCGCGAGGCGCCCTTGAGCTCGGATTTCGGTGCCTCGCCGCGTTTGGCCGCCAGAGCCGCCCCGGCCGCCTTCTGTTGCGCCTTCGACCTTGCCGGCATTGCGTCCTCCATTGTGAATGATGGCGCTCAACGAGCGCGCAAAACCGCCGGTTTCAACGGGTTGTGCACTGCTGTGCCACTTGTACGTGTCAAAACTTGCTCATAGTTGCAAAAAACGATATGACATACGACTTGGGATTGCAACTTTGGGAGCTCGGGGAAGCGTATGAATGGAACTCCAAGGCCGGTTTTCGGGGAGGTTTTCTGGCGCCCCTTTCTGGTGCGCGCCGCCACCTTCGCGGCGAAACTGTCGGACCAGGTCGACGGGTTCGGGGAGGGCGATGCGATCGAGGAAATTGCCGCCCTTCTCGCCGACTTCGACAGCCGTCTGGCGCCGATCATCGAGATCGAGCCGGGCGGCAGGATCGCGTTCGTCGTGACCGCCCACGGCAATCGCGGGGCCTTCCAGATCGCGCGTCGGCTCGTCCGCTCGGCTCCGGCGCTCGCGAACTGGCGGTTCATCGCGCTCAAGCCACGCATCGCCGTCGACATGCAGCAGTCCATCGCACTGCCTTCGGGCCTGGCGACCACGCTCGGCGATATCCGTGTGGCCATGGTCGCCTCGCGCCGCGGTGTGGAAATCGCCTTGCTCCTGCCGATCGACGCGCAGGACCCGCTGGCAGCCGCGATCTGCCGGCCGGTGGCACGGCAGATCATACTCGAGCTGATCGGCGAGGAGGACATGGCAACTTCCGTGACCGATGTCGAGGTGTTCCCGCTGTCGGTGCTGAAATCCGGATCGCAAACGATCGCGCTCGGAGATTTCGTCCAGGAGTTCGACCGATTGATCGAAAGCCGCTGACCTGCGGCGCATGGTGGCGTTGCCGTGGCCGCATGGCACTCCCTATAACCGTTGCTTCATCGTAGAGCGTCCGAGGCGGAGAAGCCAATGACCACGATCATCGACATCAACGGGCGCGAGATCCTCGACAGTCGCGGCAATCCGACCGTCGAGGTCGACGTCACATTGGAGGACGGCGGCTTCGGTCGCGCCGCCGTCCCCTCCGGCGCCTCGACGGGGGCCCATGAGGCGGTCGAGCTGCGTGACGGCGTCAAGGGCCGCTTTCTCGGCAAGGGCGTCACCGCGGCGGTCGCGCATGTCAATGGCGAACTCCGCGATGCCCTCGAGGGCATGGATGCCGAGGACCAGATCGCCGTCGACCGGCGCATGACCGATCTCGATGGAACGCCCAACAAGTCCCGCCTCGGCGCCAACGCGATCCTCGGCGTGTCGCTCGCCGTTGCCAAGGCAGCGGCCGATTCCGCGGGCCAGCCGCTCTATCGCTATGTCGGCGGCGTCGCCGCCCGCATCCTGCCAGTGCCGCTGATGAACATCATCAATGGCGGGGTCCATGCCGACAATCCGATCGACTTCCAGGAGTTCATGGTGGTGCCGGCCGGGGCCAACAGCATGGCCGATGCCGTCAGGATGGGGGCGGAGGTTTTTCACACGCTGAAGGCCGAGCTGAAGGCGGCGCGCCACAACACCAATGTCGGCGACGAGGGCGGCTTTGCCCCCAACCTGCCCGGTGCCGAGGCGGCGCTCGACTTCATCGTCGGGGCGATCGGCAAGGCCGGCTATGCGCCGGGGCGCGACATCTTCCTCGCGCTCGATTGTGCCGCGACCGAGTTCTTCAAGGATGGCGCCTATCGTTATGACGGTGAAGGCACCGTACGATCGCCGGAGGAGCAGGCGCGCTATCTCGCGAGCCTCGTCGATGCCTACCCGATCATCTCGATCGAGGACGGCATGGCGGAGGACGATTGGGACGGCTGGAAGATCCTGACCGATCTGGTCGGCGCGCGCTGCCAGCTGGTGGGTGATGATCTCTTCGTCACCAACACCGCCCGGCTCCGGCGGGGCATCGAGCGGCGCATCGCCAATGCGATCCTTGTCAAGGTGAACCAGATCGGCACGCTGAGCGAGACCATCGAGGCGGTGGACATGGCTCACCGTGCCGGCTATCGCGCCGTGATGTCTCACCGCTCGGGCGAAACCGAGGACTCGACCATCGCCGATCTGGCGGTCGCCACCAATTGCGGCCAGATCAAAGCCGGCTCGCTGGCCAGGTCGGATCGGACTGCCAAATACAATCAATTGTTGCGGATCGCCGAGGAGCTTGGCTCGGAGGGCCGTTTTGCCGGACTTTCAATCATTAACAGGTGAACTGGCCGCGGCTTTGCCACAATGCCACGGCACAGCAGGGGTAACTCAGGGCGGCCCGGGGTCGATGCAGAAGATTCACCTGTTCATTTCAAGCGCCTGCGCCGTCGCGGCGGTCGCGCTGGGGGTCATTCAGACCTTTGACCTGACCCGCTCCACGCCGCCGGTGGCCGCACCGGTGACGGCGGTCAAGCCGCTCTCCCAGACAATCGTGACGGCCGCGAAGACCAACGGCATGTCCTCCTATGCCGGCCTGCCCGATGCCCGAAAATTCCGCTTCAGCTCGACCTTGCCGGGCGACGCGGCGCCGACCGCCGATCTCGCCGCCATCTTCGATTCGGAAAACGGAACCACCGCCACCGTCAGCGGCCAGAACGGCGTCGACTTCATCATCGAGTTCGGCGAGGCAGGTCCGCTCACCGTCACCGGCCTCGATTACCGCCAGCCGGCGGTGACGCGGAATGTTCCGCGTCCCGTCGCGCTCGACGTCATGGTCCTCCCCGAGGGCCAGGTCGAAGGCGGCGGCCGCGCCATTCTGAGCTTCCCGCTTTCCGACGAGGAGGGCGTGCAGAGCTTCCGGATCCCCGCGACGTCGGGCAAGGGGCTGTGGATCAGGCTCGCCGGCTCGATCGAGAGCTCCTCCCTCGCAATCGGCGAGCTCAAGGTGCTGACCGCCGGCCCGAACTGAGAAGGCGACTTTCAACTTCTCGGCAATAACAATTTCTGATGCAACTATTATGCGATTTTTCCTTGCATAGGCGTCACAGTTCCCACATGTTTGCGGCATCGAAGCCAGCCAGGATTGCGTCGAGGAAGCAGAGCGTCACGCTTTCTCGCGCGTATATCAGGGGTACGTGGAGGGTTTATGCATGAGCCGTGACATCAAGCCAGGGTTCTAAACGGGGTCCGCCAGTTTTGGATTTCAAAGGGCTGCGAAAGTGCAGCCCTTTTTTTGTGGGGGAGACACAATGGATCCGGGACTCGCCATCTTGACCGGCGCTGGCCTGGCGACGGTCGGTTGGATTTTCAATGGCAGGGTCGTGCGCGCCAGCAATCGTCGGATGCATACCTATCAGATCTTGGCGCGGCAGGAGCAGGACGAGAAGCTGATTGAAGCTATCCGACTTCTGCGAATCATATGTGCCGACGAGGAGACACCGAACTTCGAAGGGGCAATGAACTCCAAGAATGCGGATAGCTTGGACTATCTCCTCAACACCTATGAATTTGTGGCTGCAGCAATCTGGTGCGGCGATATCGATGAAGATGTAATGCGCAGATGCGAACGCACCCGGATCGTAAAGCTCTACCGGAAAGTGGAACGCTATGTGGAAAGGAACAGGAGGGAAGGGGGGCAGCCCTCCATGTGGGGAAACATGCAGCGGCTTGTCGAAAGATGGGAACGAACCACCGCAGTAAAGCTCCATCAGAATTTCTATGAACGGATTCGCATGCGACCGTTCCCGGGGATACCTGAGTTACGGGATCACCTCCGCTGGGCTACCAAGGATGCCAATTAATTCCGTCCAAGCCTGCGACGCTCGTCGCTGCGGTGTGCGGCCGAAACGCTGTTGACAACTGCGTTACTCCGCCGCCTGCGTCTTCTGCCGGCCGCGTTTCAGCACGTCCTTCAGGAAGCTTCCCGTGTAGCTCTGCCTGACCCGCGCAATGTCCTCCGGCGTGCCGGTCGCCACGATCTCGCCGCCTGCATCGCCGCCTTGCGGCCCGAGGTCGATCACCCAGTCGGCCGTCTTGACCACTTCGAGATTGTGCTCGATCACCACCACGCTGTTGCCCTGATCGACCAGCTTGTGAAGGACCTCGAGAAGCTTCGCGACGTCGTGGAAATGCAGCCCCGTGGTGGGTTCGTCGAGCAGATAGAGGGTGCGCCCGGTCGCCCGCCGCGACAGCTCCTTGGCAAGCTTGACGCGCTGCGCCTCGCCGCCGGAGAGGGTCGTCGCCTGCTGGCCGACATGGCTGTAGCCGAGCCCGACGCGCTCGAGCGTCACCAGCTTGTCGCGCACCGCCGGCACCGCCCGGAAGAACTCGGCGGCCTCGCTGACCGTCATGTCGAGCACATCGGCGATCGACTTGTCCTTGAAGGTGATCTCGAGCGTCTCGCGATTGTAGCGCTTGCCGTGGCAGGCGTCGCAAGTCACATACACATCGGGCAGGAAGTGCATCTCGATCTTGATGACGCCGTCGCCCTGGCAGGTCTCGCAGCGCCCGCCCTTGACGTTGAACGAGAAGCGGCCCGGGCCATAGCCGCGCGCCTTGGCCTCGGGCAGGCCGGCGAACCAGTCGCGGATCGGCGTGAAGGCGCCGGTATAGGTCGCCGGGTTGGATCGCGGCGTGCGGCCGATCGGCGACTGGTCGATATCGATGATCTTGTCGAGCTGCTCGAGCCCCTCGATCCGGTCGTGCTCGGCCGGCATCTCGCGCGCCCCCATGAGCTTGCGCGCCGCCGCCTTGTAGACCGTATCGATGAACAATGTCGATTTGCCGCCGCCCGACACGCCGGTCACCGCGGTGAACACCCCGAGCGGGATCTCCGCCGTGATGTTCTTGAGGTTGTTGGCGCGCGCCCCGACGACCTTGATCCATCGCCCCTTCTCGGGCCTGCGCCGCCGCTGCGGCACCGGAATTCGCAAGGTCCCCGTCAGATAGCGGCCGGTCAGCGATTGCGGATTGGCCATCACCTCGGCCGGGGTGCCCTGGGCCACGACATGGCCGCCATGGACGCCGGCCCCGGGGCCGATATCGACGACATGGTCGGCGCGGCGGATCGCATCCTCGTCATGCTCGACGACCAGCACCGTGTTGCCGAGGTCGCGCAGATGGATCAGCGTCTCGAGCAGCCGCTCATTGTCGCGCTGATGCAGGCCGATCGACGGCTCGTCCAGCACATAGAGCACGCCGGTCAGTCCCGAGCCGATCTGCGAGGCCAGCCGGATGCGCTGGCTCTCGCCGCCCGACAGGGTGCCGGAGGTGCGCGACAGCGTGAGATATTCGAGGCCGACATCGTCGAGGAACTTCAGCCGGTCGCGGATCTCCTTCAGGATGCGCTGCGCGATCTCCCGATCCTTCGGCTTGAGCTTGGCCGGAAGCCCGGCGAACCAGTCCTTGGCGTGGCGGATCGACATTTCCGACACCTGCCCGATGTGAAGGCCGGCGACCTTGACGGCGAGCGCCTGCGGTTTGAGGCGGTAGCCCTTGCAGGCCTCGCAAGGATGGTCGGACTGGTACTGCGACAGCTCCTCGCGCACCCAGGCCGAGTCTGTCTCGCGCCAGCGCCGCTCGATATTTCCGACCACGCCCTCGAAGGGCTTCGTCGTCTTGTACGACCGGATCCCGTCGTCGAACACGAAGGTCACCGGCTCGCCGTTCGACCCGTGCAGGATGACGTCCCTGACCTTGGCGGGGAGCTTCTCCCACGGCGTGCTCATCGAGCCGCCAAATTGCTTCACCAGCGCCTCGAGGCTCTGAAGATAATAGGGCGACGAGCTGCCCGTCTTGGCCCAGGGCAGCACCGCGCCCTTCTTCAGGCTCAGCGACTTGTCGGGAACGACGAGATCCGCCTCGAACCTGAGCTCGGTGCCGAGGCCGTCGCATTTCGGGCAGGCACCGAACGGATTGTTGAACGAGAACAGCCGCGGCTCGATCTCGTCGATGGTGAAGCCCGACACCGGGCAGGCGAACCGCTCCGAGAAGATGATCCGCTCATGGGTCTCGTTCTTCGATTTGTTGGCGCTCTCCGCCGAAGTCTCCGCCGCCGGCAGCGGCCGGTCGGCGAATTCGGCGATCGCCAGCCCGTCGGCCAGCCTGAGCGCCGTCTCGAGCGAATCGGCAAGCCGGTTGCCGAGGTCGCGCCGCACCACCAGCCGGTCGACCACCACGTCGATGTCATGCTTGAACTTCTTGCCGAGCGCCGGCACCGCATCGATCTCGTGGAACTTGCCGTCGACCTTGACCCGCTGGAAACCCTTCTTCTGGAGGTCCTGCAGCTCCTTGCGATACTCGCCCTTGCGGCCGCGCACGATCGGCGCCAGGAGATAGAGCCGCGTTCCATCGGGCAGGCCGAGAATCCGGTCCACCATCTGGGTGACCGTCTGGCTCTCGATCGGCAGCCCGGTCACCGGCGAATAGGGCACGCCGACCCGGGCGAACAGCAGGCGCATATAGTCATAGATCTCGGTGACGGTGCCGACCGTCGAGCGCGGATTGCGGCTGGTCGTCTTCTGCTCGATCGAGATGGCCGGCGACAGCCCGTCGATCTGGTCGACATCGGGCTTCTGCATCATCTCGAGGAATTGGCGGGCATAGGCCGACAGGCTTTCGACGTAGCGGCGCTGACCTTCGGCATAGATGGTGTCGAATGCGAGCGAGGACTTCCCCGAACCCGAAAGCCCGGTGAAGACGATCAGACTGTCTCTCGGTATGTCGACCGAGACATTCTTCAGGTTGTGCTCGCGTGCACCCTGGATCCGAATGTATTTCTTGGCCTCAGGCATGATTGCTCGGGATTAGACCAAAAGGTGAACATCGACAAGCTCGCAGTCGACACGCTTGCACAACAAAGAGATCTCGGGAGCGACGTTTGGCTGGAGCAGAATACCGAATATGGGATTGAGTTGTGTTCGGAAAATAGCGCATTGAACCATCACTGCCGCCAAGGCTTGCCATTGCCTTGCGCTTCCGCCCATTGTGGCGCGGGAGGAGCCCTCACGTGACCCATGCCGCCGCCGAAACCCTGCCCGTCCGCCCCGAGGCGATCCGCATCGAGGATCTGCACAAGCGCTTCGGCCCGCTCGAGGTGCTGTGCGGCGTCTCGCTTTCGGCCAAGGAGGGCGACGTCCTGTCGGTCATCGGGGCGTCCGGCTCGGGCAAGAGCACGCTGCTGCGTTGCGTCAATCTGCTCGAGCTGCCGTCGCAGGGACGCATCCTGGTCTCGGGCGAGGAGGTGAAGCTGAAGCCCGGCCGCGAAGGCAACCTGGCGCCGGTCGACCCACGCCAGGTCGAGCGTGTCCGCAGCCGGCTCGGGATGGTGTTCCAGAGCTTCAACCTGTGGCAGCACATGACGGTGCTGCAGAACGTCATCGAGGCGCCCGTCCACGTTCTCAAGGTCCGCAAGGCCGACGCCATCGAGAAGGCCGAGGCGCTGCTCAACCGCGTCGGACTATACGAGAAGAAGGATCAATATCCGGCGTTTCTCTCCGGCGGGCAGCAGCAGCGCGCCGCCATTGCGCGGGCGCTTGCGGTCGATCCGCAGGTCATGCTGTTCGACGAGCCGACCTCGGCGCTCGATCCCGAGCTCGTCGGCGAGGTGCTAAAGGTCATCCGCTCGCTCGCCGAGGAAGGCCGGACGATGCTGCTCGTCACCCACGAGATGGCGTTTGCCCGCGAGGTGTCCTCGCATGTCATGTTCCTGCATCGCGGCCTGGTCGAGGAGGAGGGGCCGCCGTCGCGGGTGTTCGGCAGCCCGCGCTCGGAGCGCTGCCGCCAGTTCGTCAATGCCATGAACAAGGAAGCGGCGGCGCACCACCGCCCGGAGGTCTAGCCCCATGGAATTGAACGCCTTTCTCGCCTACTGCCTTGCGGCGGTGGCGATCATCATCGTGCCCGGCCCGACGGTGACCATGATCGTCGCCAACAGCCTGCGCCATGGCTCGCGCGCCGGCATGCTGAACGTCGCCGGCACCCAGGCCGGCCTGCTGATCTGGCTCGCCATCGCGGTGCTTGGCCTTGCCGCCGCCATCCAGGCCATGGGCGTCTGGTTCGACGTGGTGCGGATCGCCGGCGCCGGCTACCTCGTCTGGCTAGGCATCGGACTGTGGCGCTCCGGCGGGGAGCTGCGCACCGCCGAGCGGGCGAGGCCCAATGGCAGCTTCTTCCTTCAGGGGCTGTGGGTGATCCTGTCCAATCCCAAGATGCTCCTGGTTTTCGGCGCCCTCATCCCGCAGTTCATCTCGCCGGAGCGCGACTTCGCGGGCCAGCTGATCTTCCTGGTCGTGGTGTTCATGGTGCTGGCGGCGATCTTCGACGGCGCCTATGCGCTGCTGGCCGGATCGGCCGGCGCCTGGCTGTCGCGGGCCCGGATCAGGCTGGTGGAGCGGATTTCCGGCAGCTGCCTGATCGCCGGCGGCCTGTGGCTTGCCTTCCGCCGTTAGATGTCCTTAAAGGGGCGGCGTAACCAACAGGGCTCTCGGTTGTGACCTCGCGCACCGCCTTTTACCCGGGAAGCTTCGATCCCGTCACTTTCGGCCATCTCGACATCATTGCCCGCGTCGCCCGCAT
>JBEVJH010000076.1:0-13720 GCA_040510355.1 Aestuariivirgaceae bacterium | reverse complement strand
TAGTCGAAGCCGTCATTGGTCTCGATCAGCATGTTGAGCGACATCAGCAGGCCGAAAGTGTTGTTGCGGCGGTCATCGTCGATCACGTTCTCGATCGCGATGAAGCATCCGCCTTGCGGCAGCGCCTCATAGGCCTTGCGGATCAGCATCTTCTTGGTATCGAGGCCCCAATCATGAAGGATGTTGCCCATGGTGATGACATCGGCCTTGGGCAGCGGGTCGTCGAAGAAGCTGCCCTCCTTGAGGATGATCCGGTCGCCGAGACCTTGCGCCGCGATGGCGCGGCGCGCCACCGGGGTCACCTGCGGCAGGTCGAAGCTCATGCAGGTGATGCGCGGATGGCGGCGCGCCACCGCCATGGCGAGCGCGCCGCTCGCGCCGCCGACATCGCACATGCTGCCATAGTGCGAGAAGTCGAAACTCTCGGCCAGCACCGCGAAATTGCCCTGCTGGGCGGCCGCCATCGCCGCCAGGAAGGTCTCGAGCCGCTGCTGGTCGGCATAGAGCGCCTCGAACAGCTCCTGCCCGCTCGCCTCCTTGATCTCGTTTTGCGGCCTGCCGCTGCGCAGCGCCTCCGTGAGATGGCCCCAGAACCGATAAAGCCGCGCATTCGCCATTTCGAGAAAGCCGCCCATATAGTGCGGGCTTGCCTGGTCGAGAAACATCGCCGCCTGGCGACTGTTGGAATAGCGCGCCTCATCGCCATTGCCCTGCCGCTCGATGAGCCCGAGCGACACCAGCGTGTCGAGAAAGTCCTGCGCGCCGCGGCCGTTCAGCGCGAGCGCTCGCGCCGCCTCCTGCCAGGTCGCCGGTTTCTTCGCCAGCAGCGTGAAGAGCTTCAGCTCGATCGCGCTCAGCAACACCTTCGAGGCAAAGAAGCCCATGCCGATCCGAAAGATTTCCGTGGGGTCTGGAGGAGGTGACAACCGGGATCTCCCTGAAAGCGAGGACTGACGCGATGCCGAAAGACTCTCGCCCGACAACGCTGTCAAGATTTTGACAATCGGCGGGGCACGACAAGATTGGAAACAAGCACCTGCACCGGCTGATTCTCCTGGTTGTAGGTGGTTGTACGAACCTTCACGAGACCGATATCGGCCCGCGACTTCGACGGCCGCACCTCGAGCACCTCGCTTTCGAGCCAGAGCTCGTCGCCCGGCCTGACCGGTCGCGGCCACCGCAATTCGTCGGCCCCGGCGCCGATGAGGCCGCCGGCCGGCGTGAGCGCGCTGTCGACAAGCAGACGCATGGTGAGCGCTGCCGTATGCCAGCCGCTCGCCGCCAGCCCGCCGAAGAAGGTCTCGCGCGCCGTCGCCTCGTCCAGATGGAACGGCTGCGGGTCGAATTCCCCGGCGAAGCTCTTGATCCGCTCCGCCTCGATCCGTCGGCGCGGCGAGCCATAGGTCTGGCCGACCGCGAAATCCTCGAAATAGAGCGCCGTCATTCCTGCTCCTTGCAATTGCCGCCAAGCATCTCGACGAACACCACAACCTTGACGGCTGTCATTGAGCATGTCTTATGAGTGGGATGACACATGCCTTATTTATAGCAGTACCGCTTCCACCACCCCGGCGGTGACCATACAATCCATCCTGCGAGGTTCAAGAGACCATTGAACGAGCCGAACGGAAGGCCAGCAGTGGATGGATCCGGTGCCGGAAGTGCACCCGCTGCCGCGCGGCCTCCGTCTTGGGAGACCACCGCGATCCTCACGCAGGAGCCGCAGGAGCTTCTCGGCCATCTCGGCGCGTTCGCTCAAGCCTATCGCATCCGCTTCGGCGAAAGCCCGTCGCAGACGCTGCGTCGCTGCCGCGACCGCCACCTCGCCACCTCATGAGCGCCAGTGCAGCAGCCGCCGCTCGACGCGATCGAAGATCAGCATGCTGGCAAAGCCGATCACCCCGAGCAGGATGATACCGGCATAGAGATCGGCCGTTCGGAACGATCGCGCTGCCAGCAGAATCGTCTGCCCGAGCCCGTTGCGCCCGGTCAGCATCTCCCCGACCGTCGCCAGCACCAGGGCCATTGTCAGCCCGATCCGCATGCCGCCGAGAATGTCCGGCATCGCATGCGGAAGGGCGATCTTCATCAGGGCGCTGCGCCGCGACAGGCCGAGGGCCCGGCTCACATCGGCGAGACGTGGCTCGATCATGGCGAACCCGTGAATGGTTCCCATGAGGATGGGCCACAGCGATCCAAATGCAATGACCGCCAGCATCATCGTCTCGGTGAGACCGAAATACGCGATGGTGACCGGGATGATCGCCGAGGACGGGAACGGCCTCAGGATCTCCAACGTCGGCAAGAGATAGGCGCGCGCCTTGGCCGACGTGCCGATCATCGCGCCGAGCCCGATGCCGAGGCATGCCGCGATGGCAAGCCCGACCACCATATGGCGGATCGTGGCAAGGGACATCGTTGCAAGATTTCCCGTCGTCAGGCCTTTCGTCAATGCCGCCCAGATGCGCTGCGGCGGCGGCAGGAAGATCGGCGACAAGAGCCGCAGCTCGGAGAGCTTCGCCACCATCATGACGAGAAGCACCGCAAGTGCGACGCTCGCCAGCCACCATAGCAGCCGTTCCTGCCGGCTCATGCCGCCGCTCCGAAGAGCCGCGACTCCGCTGCGAGCAGCAGCGCATTCAACGACCATCCGGTGAGCCCGATCCACAGGAGCAGCGCGAACATCAGGTCGGGCTGGAGCGATTGCTGCGCGATCGTCATGGCATAGCCGAGCCCCAGCGGATTGGCCGTGATCTCGACGGTGACCGCCACCACCAGCGCAATGCCGAGCGCGACCCGGAAGGCGACGCAGATCCGCGGCAGGATCGCCGGCAGCACGATCTTGGTCACCCGGGCGACGAAGCCGAGGCCGAGGGCATGCGCCACCTCCATCAGCTGCGGCTCGATGCCGCGGATCGCCGATCGCGTAAAGAGGAAGATCGGCCCGACCACGGCGAACGCCACCACCGCGATCTCCATGCGGTAGCCGAAGCCGAAGATCAGCAGCGACAATGGAATGAGCGCCACCGGCGGCACCGGACGGAGCGACTCCAGGGGAACCATCATCAGAAGGTCGGCGCGCCGGTCGAGCCCCAGCGGGATCCCGAGGAGAAGCCCGAGGAGGAGCCCGAGCAGGAGGCCCGAGCCGGCGGTGATCAGGGTTTCGGCTGTTGCCTTGAGCGCCGCGCCGCTGGCGAGCGTCCCGGCTGCCGCCGACAGGATGGCGCTCGGTGGCGCGAAGGCGTCGCGCTCGATCGAGGTTGTTGTCGCGATCAGTTCCACGCCGAGCAGGAAGCCGACGGGCAGCACCAGCCCACGCCAATTGAAGTGGACTGGGCGGCGCTCCACCGTCACCGTGCCTGGCGGTCGCTTGCGACCGTGCCGATGAAATCGTGAAGCGCCCGCCGCAACCGGACGAATTCCGGATCTTCCCGGGTCGTCAGCTGATCGCGCGGCCGCGGCAGACGCACCGCCACGGTGTCGCCGATCCGGCCGGGGCTGCCGGCGAGGCCGAGCACCCTGTCCCCGAGATAGATCGCCTCGTCGAGATCATGGGTGACGAAGACGATGCTGGCACGGCTCGCTTCGGCGATGGCGAGCGTCTCGTCCTGCAGCGCCTGGCGGGTCATCGCATCGAGCGCGCCGAACGGCTCGTCCATCAGCAGCACCGATGGCTCCTGCGCCAGGCAGCGGGCGATCTGCAGCCGCTGCTGCATGCCGCCCGACAATTCGTGCGGCAGCTTCTCGGCATGGCCGGCAAGGCCGACCTTGGCGAGCAGCTCGGCGATACGGTTGCTGCGCGCCGCCTTCGGCATGCCGATCGCTTCGAGCGCCAGCGACACGTTCTGGGCGGCATTGCGCCAGGGCAGAAGAGCTTTGCCGTAATCCTGAAACACGAAGGCGATGTCCGATCGGGGCTTGCTGACTGGCTGGCCCTCATAGCTGACCGCGCCGGCCGTCGGGTGAAGCAATCCCGCCAACAGGCGCAACAGCGAGGTCTTGCCGCAACCAGAGGCGCCGACGATGCACACCACCTCGCCGCGCGCGACGGCGAGGTCGATATCGCTCAGGACAGCCGTGCCGCCGAGATCGAGCGAGACGCCCGATGCGGCGATGACCGGATCGGCTGCGGCGGGGGCCCGGGCCACCGGTCGGGGCTGCCATGAATGTGATCGCAGCTTTCCTGGCATCGCCCGATCAACGGAAGATCAATTTGCCGACGTCGATTGGCGACTCCACCATATCATTCTTGCGCATGATATCGACCCACCAAGCGAGCTGGGCCTCGCTTATGTCCGGTTGTACGTCGCCGATCGGCACTTTCTGCATCAGCGGCGACGACAGGTGGATGTATTTGCCGACATGCGCCCGGGTCCGATCGGGGTTGCTTCGGGCAAATTGACCGGCTTCGGCGATCGCCGCCTTGAAGGCCCGCGCCGCCGTTGCATTTTTCTCGGCCCACTCACGCATTGAGGCGAAGAGCAGCACGCTCTGCTTGGGCGGCAGGTCCTCGATATAATGGAAGGCGACCCGCCCGGTGCCGGCTTCGACGATCCGCGACAGTACCGGCTGGCCGGTCAGCACGGCATCGACCGAGCGGCTTCGCAGTGCATCGTTCATGTTGAAGAACGCCACCTCGACGAATGTCACCTGGTCGTCGTCGACCCCCTTCGATGCCAACCATTGCCGGAACAGCACATGCATGAACGCCCCGATGCCGGGCACCCCCACGGTCTTGCCGATGAAGTCCTCCGGTCGCCTGATGTTGCTCTCGGGCCGCGCAACCACCCCGGAGTTCTGGAAGACGGCTGGTCCCGTGACCGTGTCGCCGGCGATTGCGACAAGGTCGATGCCGCCGGCGATCGCCTGCAGGAAGGTCGATGGCGTCGCCCCGCCGATCTGGAGCGAATTGGCCATCAGCGCCTGCGGAATGATTGGGTTGAGTGGCAGCAGCACCGGCGTCACGTCGAGCCCGCGCCTGGCGAAATAACCTTCCTCCTTGGCGACGAACAGCGGAAAGAAATCGGCGGTTGCCGTATAGCCGACATGGATCGGGCTCGCCATTGCCGCGGCGGCGTTCGCCAAGACAAGGATGGCCGCGGCAAGGAAATGCGCGATCAACCGCAAGAGTCGCCTCCGACAGAGGTGTCGACTTTTCGGCCCGATATGTTCTAGAGGAAGCCGCCGCCCGTCAATTCGCCCGCAACGGGCATTGGGCATTGGACACGACTGCCGACTGCCTAGGGGTCCGGACCCTACTGCCGACTGCCTAATGCCGCGTATGCGTCGGATGGCAAAGCAGCTCGACGAATCCGTTGTCCAGCCGTTCGAGCACGCGCTTGCAGAACAGGTCGAGCGGGCCGACCGCCTGGCCCTCGAGCTCGCGCTGGCGGATCTCGTCGTTCTGCGCCCACAGCGCGACCTTTGCCATCGCCCACAGCTCGGCGGGCGAGGCCGGCGTCGCGGTCATCAGCTGGTTGGCGATCCTGATCAGCTCGGGGGTGTACTCGCTCATCACCTCCTCGAGCCGCTCACCCTTCACCTCGATGTGACGGAGATCAGCCCGAAGCCGCTCGAACCGCGAGGCAAGCTCGAGAATATCGGAGTCGACTGGTTGCTTTTCTGTACTCATGCTCGAGGGTTAACTCCGCCCCCAAGAAACGCCACACACTGACTGAAGCAAATGATTGCAGCGCCTGCGCGGCGAGGCAACGCACTGCTCAGACGATTTTGTAAATTAATTTCCCACATGGCAATCCGGACACACCGAACGTCAATGTGACGATCCGGCAAGGATCCTGCCTTTGTTTCTCTTCCGACGGACAATGGAAGGTTGTAGGAACCCCCCATGGGCCAAGCTTTCGGGGAGCGCTGGCATGCGGAGCAAGGCTGTCGAGGACATTATTGCGGAGCGGCAGCGGCTAGAGCAGCTCGGTATGCCACCCAAGGGACGCCGCTATCGGCCAAGCGATCTGCCGAAGGCAGCGGCGGCCTATGCGCTGGCCGGAGTGCAGCGTTACGCCAACGACGGATGGCCCGAGCTCTTCTGGCCGTGGCCAAAGACCCGGTTTCGGCTCGGCTCGCCACGCGACAACCTGGTGAGGGCCGCTGCCTTGCTCATCGCCGAGATCGAGCGGATCGACCGGCTGGGGCCGCGCCGGGCCAATGCCGATGACGACGTCGTTTGACATTTCCTCCGGTTCGAGACTGAACTTGCGCCATGCGCCCGGTGAGAGGCGCGTGGAGGATCGAGAATGAACCCGTGGAATGTGAACCGGCGCGACGCCATGCGCCTTGCCCTGTCTGTCTCTGCTGCCGCCGGGCTGGGTGTCGTCCCGCGCCGTGCCGCCGCCGCCGGCACGATCAACTTCGCCGATATCGGCGTCGGCGATCCCGGCGGCGATTGGTCGAAATTCAAGGCGGCCAGCGGCTACGACGTCAATCTGGTGTCGATCGGCAACGCGCCGTCGGCGGTGCTCAACGTGCTGGTCGCCTCGGGCGGGCAGGGCACCTATGACGTCATCAACATCGTCGGCGGCATGCAGAAGCCGCTGGTCGACAATGATCTCGTCGAGAAGATCGACACTGCCCGCATGCCCAACTGGGCCAAGGACACTTACGTCGATGAGTTCCTCGGCAAGGGCAAGCCGGGCTTCCAATTCATCGGCTACAAGGACGAGATCTACGGCGTGCCGACGGTGCTCCAGGGCGACAGCTTCGCCTATCTGCCGGAGAAAACCGGGCAACTCGACTCCTATGCGGCGCTGTTCGATCCGAAATGGAAGGGCTATGTGGCGCTTGAGGACAATTACACCACCGCCGGCCAGAAGACCGCGCTCTACCTCAAGAAGGCGGGGCTCGCCAACATCGCCAATCCCGACGACATGACCAAGGAGGAGTTCAAGGCGGTCACCGACTTCCTGATCGACCAAAAGAAGAAGGGGCAGTTCCGGGTGATCTGGAACAGCTTCGAGCAGGCGGTCAACCTGATCACCAGCAAGGAGGTCTACGTCATCGACTGCTGGGAGCCGATGGTGTTCGTCGCCAAGTCGAAGGGAATGGATGTCGTCTATGCCGATCCCAAGGAAGGTTATCTCCTTTGGGCCATGGCCGCCTATCTGGTGAAGAACCCCAACCGCACCGCCGAGCAGACCGACGCCGCCTACAAGCTTCTCGATTTCATGCTCGGCGGCTGGTACGGCGCCCGGATCACCAATCTGCGCGGCTATATGACCAATCCGCAGGCCGCGACCTACGCCAAGGACAATCCCGCGGAGTTCCCCGCCGACGAGGCCAAGCGCGTCGCCGAGATCACCGCCAATGTCCGCCGCAAGTTCGAGCAGGGCGGCACCTGGCAGAACCGCTGGCCGACCGAGGTCGAGTTCTACGAGTCGGAGTGGTCGCGCTTCAAGGCGGCCTGAGCCTGGTTGCTCGCATTGGAGCATCGCCAGCAAATCGCCGAGCCCCCCTTCTCCGCCAGGGGGAGGGGGAACTGGCAGGCATGGGGGCGGCGCATCCTGCTCTGCCTGCCGCTGATCTTTGTCGGCATCTTTCTCGTCGTCCCCCTCGGGCTCACCGTGATGATCAGCTTCTGGGAGAGGGCGGGTCTGAAATTCCGTCCTGCCTTCTCGCTCGCCTCCTATGTCTCGCTGATCGGCGGCGCGCGCCTCGACGTGCTGCAGCGCAGCCTCATCGTCGCTCTCGAGGCGACGGCGCTGTCGCTCGTCCTCGCCTATGCCATCGCCTATTTCCTCGCCCGCAAGGTCGAGCCGGCGACCGCCCGCATCGTCCTCGTCCTGTTCACCGTCCCGTTTCTCATCAACTACATCGTCCGCAACGTTTCCTACACGGTGCTTCTCGGGCGCACCGGCGTCGTCAACAGCGCGCTGATGGCGGCCGGCCTCACCGATGCGCCGCTCGACTGGCTGCTTTATAGCGACTTCGCGGTCCTGCTCGGGCTGGTCTCGGCCTACATGCCCTTCATGATCTTTCCGCTCTTCCTGTCGATCGGTGCCATCGATCGCCAATATGTCGAGGCGAGCGCGCTTCTCGGCGCCTCGCCCTTCACCACCTTCCGCACCATCACCCTGCCGCTGTCGCTTCCCGGCGTGTTCGCCGCCGCGCTCTTCGGCTTCGTCGGTTGCCTCGGCGAGAGCGCCGTGCCGATCATCCTCGGCGGTGTCGGCTATGAGCTCATCGGCAACACCATCACCAGCAGCATGGACGTGCTGAACTATCCGCTGGCCGCCGCGCTGTCCTCGATCGTCATCCTGCTGATGCTGCTGCTCATGCTCGGCTGGTATCTGGTGTTCGACATGCGAAGCTTTCTCGGGCGCATCCTGGAATGGCGGGCCTGATGGAGGGGCGCCGGCGTTGGTGGCGGCACTGGCCCATGTGGCTGGTCATCGCGCTGGCGCTCGCCTTCCTCTATGTGCCGCTCGTTCCATCCCTCGTGGCCTCGCTCGCCGGCACCCGGCCGGGCGAATGGACGCTCAGATGGTATGCCGACCTCTGGCGCACCCCGCTGATCCTGACCGCCTTCCGCAGCTCGGCGCTGGTCGCCTTTCTGGTTGGCATGCTAGCGCCGCTGCTCGGCCTTCTTGCCGCCCTGGCGATCCGCGAGCTCGGGGTTCCGCGTCTCATCCTGTTGGTCATGCTCCTGCCGCTCTTCATCCCCGGCGTCAGCATGGGGCTTGCCAGCGCCTTTCTGTTCCGGCTGCTCGGCATCGCGCCGTCGCTCACCACCATCGTCATCGTGCAGACCCTGTGGGCGCTCCCCTTCGCCACCCTGATCATCCTCACCGCGATGACCACCTTCGATCCGCAATATCTCGAGGCTGCCTATATGGCCGGCGCCGGTCGCTGGCGCGCCTTTCGTGACATCGAGCTGCCGCTCATCGCTCCGGGCATCACCGGCGCAGTGAGCTTCTCGGCCATACTGTCGATCAACGAGACGATCAGGACCAGCGCCGTTCAGGGACCTTGGAACACCGTCCCGACCTATATCTGGTCGACCTATCGCCAGGTCGGCCTGTCGCCGGTGCTTTACGCCCTGATGGGTCTCATCATCATCGCCACGATCGTCATCGTGCTCGTCTATCTGCTGCTCAGCCGCGAAGCGAGCCGACAGTGACCGCGATGGCGATCTCGATCGCCTTCACTGTCGCCATGAGGTCCATCGAGGAGAGATCGGCGCGCTGATGCAGCTCGAGCACCGCCTCGGCGCGCAGATCCTTGAGCATCTGCGCGACCTGCACCGGCGCATAGGGTACATGGATGAAGCCGGCCGGAACATCGCGCCGGCCGCCCTGGTCGAGCAGGTCGAGCAGCGTATAGAGGCAGGCATTGCACAGGAACGTTCCGGCGGTGGACGAGATCCGCACCGGAATTCCCTCGGCGAGAATCGCCGTCTCGATCGACCGGAGCGGCAGCGTCGCCACCTTCGCCGGGGATCCGTCGGGCTGGACCATGCCGTCTCCCGGCCGCGCTCCTTGATTGTCGGCGATCTCGAAATCCGCCACGTTGATGCCGATCCGCTCCAGCCGGATCATCGGCTCGCCCGGCCACAGGCCGAGCGCGATGACCGCTTGCGGCCTGACCTCCTCGAGATGCTGCGCCAACCCCTGGCGCAGAGATTTGAGCGACACCGGCAGCGCCCGCCCGACCACGGCCGCGCCGCCAATCTCTCGCCCATCGAGCGCCCGCATCGTCTCGAACGCCGGGTTGAAGCTCCGCCCCCCATAGGGCTCGAAGCCGGTCAGAAGCACACGCATCCTCGCCTCGCTGCCTACTGCCTATCCACCGCTGATCGCCGTCAGCACATAGACCTCCGCCCCCGGCTTGAGAACCGTTGTGAGCGTCGCGCGTTCGCCGTCGACGAACACATTGATGTGGCGCCGGATCGCGGGGCGCGAGTCGCATAGCCGGTCGCGCATCCCCGGCCAGCGTCGATCAAGGGCGTCCATCACCTCGCTCATCGTCGCGGCTTCGACTTCGACCCGCCTTTCGCTGTCGGCGAAGAGCCCGGCCAGGGCGGAGGGTAGGAAGACCACCACCGGCAGCGTCATTCATCCCTCGATCACCAAGGTCTCGACCGAGAACACCGTCGGCAGATGCTCGGCGACCTGCCTCCAGCGATCGCCCTCATCGGCGCTCGCATAGATGGCACCCGAGCTCGTCCCGAAATAGATGCCGGCCGGATCGAGCCGGTCGGTGGCCATGGCCTGGCGCAGCACGCCGAAAAACGCCTTCTCCTGCGGCAGGCCATCGCTCAGCTGATGCCAGCTCTCGCCGCCATTGCGGGTCCGCCACACCGCCGCCTTGCCGCCCGGAACATACCGCCCCGCCGTGTCCCCGTTGAGCGGCAGCAGGAACAGCGACTCGGGATCGCGCGGATGCGCCGCCGCCGGAAAGCCGAAGGACGAGGGCAGCCCGTTCTCGATGCTCTGCCAGCTCGCGCCGCCATCGTCGCTGCGATACATGCCGCAATGGTTCTGCTGATAGAGCCGGTTCGTCATGCCGGGCGCCATCACCAGGCAATGGACGCATTGGCCGAATTCCGGATAGCGCATGTCCTCGGGCAGGAAGTCCGCCCGGGTGCCGCGGTTGCGGGCCTCCCAGCTCTCGCCGCCGTCGCGCGAGTGGAACACGCCGGCCGCCGAGATGCCGACCCACAGCTCCCGCGGATCTTCCGGATTGACCACCAACGAATGCAGGATCAGCCCGCCGCCGCCCGGATGCCAGTTCGGCCGCGATGGATGATTGCGCAAGCCCTCGACATGCGTCCACGACCGACCGTCATCGTCGCTGCGGAACAGTCCGGCCGGCTCGACACCCGCATAAAGTTGATCGCCATGGCGCGCCAGGCTCCAAACCGATTTTATCGGATCCTCGCCCGCCGGATAGCCGAGGCCCTCGCTCGAATGGGTCCATGTCGCGCCGAGGTCGCTCGACTTCCACACGGCCGGCCCGAACCACTCGTTGCCGCCACCGGCATAGAGCGTGCCGCTCTCCTGATCGGCGATGACATGGTTCATCGGCCAATTGTCGCAATAGGGCCCGCGCAGCTCGAACGACCGTCGCGTCGCATCGCCTTCGAGAATGAAGGCGCCCTTCTTGGTTCCGATGAGGAGGAGGACTTTTGCCGCCATGCAGGGTCTCCCTGGCACGAGAATTCCTGGCCGCGCTAATGGCCAGCGAACTGCGGCAAATTGGTGGTGCCCCCGCCGTTCCGGCGGGGGCTCCCACAGGCATGTTGCAAAGCGGACCTAGGCTTTCGGAGCCTCGTGCTGGTGCAGCTTGAAGGCCAGGATGATGTAGATGATGCCGGCCAGGATCGCGTAGGTGCCGATCACCCAGATCAGCGCCAGCGCACCGGCCCCTGGCGAGATGATCAGGATCGCGCCGAACAGGACCGACAGCACCCCGCTCAGGATCAGCATCCATTCATTGTCGATCTCCTTGCGCAGCCTGACCGCGCCGACGATCTCGAACACGCCGGTCGCGATCGCCCACCCCGCAATGAAGTAGAGGAGGACGAAGGCGGTGATGCCGGGCCACAGGAACGTCAGCAGGCCGGCTGCGACGCCGAGCACGCCGACCACCGCCAGCCACCAGCGTGGACCGGCCGTGCCGGGACCTGCCACCGCCGCACCGATGGCGAGCGCGCCGTCGACCAGCGCATAGGCAGCATAGAACAGCACCAGCGTGAGCAGCGTCACGCCGGGCCAGATAAAGGCGAGAACCCCGAATATGGTCGCCACAATCCCGCGCAGCAGCATCAGCCACCAATTCTTGGCAAGCGCCTGCAACATTGGTGATTCGAATGCCGTGCCAGGGTCTTTGGTCGGGATAGTTGTCATGCGGAAGATCTCCGGGTGAATACCAGAATGTAGTGGACGCTACTGATATATCATAAGCCCTGCCGACTGCTGTTCCAATGCGGGCAAATGCAACTGATCCGGCAGATTTGACGATTAAGGTGAAGGATTTATTTCGACCGGGCTCCGGATAGTACCGGCCCGCCTTCCCGACGGTCATGACACGTATCACGGAAGCGCCTCGAGCAGCGCCTGCGCGGCTGCCGGGTTGCGCAGCTTGGCGCCCGAGATGAAATAGAGGAAGACATCGCCGCGCTTGGCCCACGCCTTGGCCTTGCGGGCCCAATGCTTGAGCTCCTTGGGCTCGAGCCCGTTCTCGAGGTCCTCGCGGCTCGACATCAGCCGCGCATAGGTGAAGTCGCTCGTCGCCTCGTCGATCTCGGGAAACGTCTCCTCCTTGGCATAGACGATCGCTATATCGTGCCGGCGCGCCAGCCCGTAGAACTCGGCATCGCAGAACGAGTCGTGGCGGATCTCCACGGCGTGGCGAAGCCTGACGCCGCCGGTTTCCTTCGGCAGCAGCTTCAGAAACCCCGCGAAGTCTTCCGCGTCGTATTTCTTGGTCGCCATGAATTGCCAATTGATCGGCCCGAGCTTGTCGCCGAGATGATGAAGCCCCTGCTCGATGAAGCGCCCGATCGACTTCGCCGAAAGCGCGTCGGACAGCACCCGCCGATTGGTGCAGAAGCGGGACCCCTTCACGGCGAATTTGAAGCCGTCCGGAGTCTCGGCGTCCCATTTCTGCCAGCTGTCCGGCTTGAAGGTCGAGTAGTAGGTGCCGTTGATCTCGATCGAGGTCAGGGCGCGGCTGGCATATTCGAGCTCGCGCTTGTGCGGCAGATCCTTTGGGTAGAACACGCCGCGCCACGGCTCAAAGGTCCAGCCGCCCACCCCGACATGGATCCTGCCCGTCATCGGCCTCGGATCCCTGACCGGTTTTGCTTCGTGTTTCCGCTGGTGGATTCGCTTTTCCGATAGTCGCTTCGCATTTCCGCCTCTCCGGCGCCAAGGATCCTATCTGTCGAGACCCGCCCGCCAGACCAGCGGAATATCCCACAACACGCCACCCTCCACGAGTGGCGCCGCCCGGATGGTGAAGCCGTGCCTCAGATACCAGTTGACCGACGGCAGCGGCGCATGCGCCTCGAGTTGTGTCGGATTGAGCCGGCTGCGGATCGCGGCAAGCAACCGTGATCCCACCCCGAGCCGCTGCACCTCTGGATGCACGCAGATCAGCTCGAGATGACGTTGCCGCGCCACCAGCGCCACCCCTTCCACGATGTCGTCGCGAAGAAAGAAGAAGGAGTCGTGCTCGCCGACCGGCAGCCACGCGGCGATGTTCTGCGCCGTCTTGTTGGCAAGCCACGCCGTCTCGACGCTGCGCGGATAGGCGGCTCGGCAAGAGGCGAGAACTGCCGCGCGGATGCAGCGCGATGCGCCGGTCACCAGCATCGCGGTCGACAATCGCTCCTCGATTGATCCTTCCGCACAAAATTGATGGATCACCGCTTCGCGGCTCGATTGCAACTCAATAGAGATCTCAGCTATCACTGACAACCAAGCAGAGAGCATATGTTGCTGAAAACCCCGTAAGTTGTATTGGATTGCATGGCTCCCCTGGGAGGTGCAGGAGTGATAGATTTCCCCGAGGAGGCCATGCCGATTCGATGGACGAAGCACTCTATGCCTTGGTCGATGCCGGCGAAGTGATTCGGTCGGTCAGCGATGCTCATCGGTTTCTCGAGAAGCTTGCGGCCCACTATGACGTGCAGAACCTTGCCTATCTCGGGGTCAATGTTCCGAGCCCGGAAGAGAACCGGCCGGTGTTCGTCATCTCGACC
>JBEVJH010000075.1:0-4182 GCA_040510355.1 Aestuariivirgaceae bacterium | reverse complement strand
GCCTTGATCAGCCAGCTCGGGCGATCGACCGGCACCTATATGCCGACGGGAGGGTCGGCAGTAGGCAGGCAGTCGGCAGTGGACAATAGGCAGTAGCCGGTAGGACCAGCTCCACTGCCTATTGCGTTTTGGTTCGGCGCTCCCAAAATCATTGAAAATTCCTCCAGCGGAGCAGGGCCATGCGACTCGACAATGAAGCCGGCAGCGACAACATCGAGGACCAGCGTGGGATGCGCGGCGGCTTCGGCTTTCCGGGCGGCGGCGGGGTGCGGATCCCGATGGGCCGCGGCGGCGGCATCGGCATTGGCGGGTTGCTGCTGCTCCTGGTGCTGTGGCTGGTGTTCGGGATCAATCCCATGGACATCCTGAGTGGCAGTGGTGGCGGGTTCACGGTGCCGCAGGATGAATCGCCCTATCAGCAGATCCCCGCGCCGCAAGGTGGCGGCACGGCACAGAACGACGCGATGAAGACCTTCGTGTCGAAGGTGCTCGGCACCACCGAGCGCAGCTGGGAGAAGATCTTCGCCGAGCGGGGACAGCGTTACGTCCCGCCCAAGCTCGTGCTGTTCTCTGACCAGGTGCGCTCGCAATGCGGCGATGCGATCGCGGCGATGGGCCCGTTCTACTGCCCGGTCGATCAGAAGGTCTATATCGATCTCGGCTTCTATCGCGATCTGAAGAACCGGCTCGGCGCCGGCGGCGACTTCGCGCAGGCCTATGTCATCGCCCATGAGGTGGGCCACCATGTGCAGAACCTGCTCGGCATCGCCGATCAGGTGACGCGGGCCCGCATGCGGGCGCCTGAGGTCGAGGCCAATCAGCTTTCGGTCAGGATGGAGCTCCAGGCCGACTGCCTTGCCGGCGTGTGGGCGCATGACAACCGGCGGATCCTCGATGAAGGCGACATCGAGGAGGGACTCAATGCGGCAAGCGCCATCGGCGACGACCGGCTGCAGCGGCAGAGCCAGGGCTATGTGGTTCCGGATGCCTTCACCCATGGCTCATCGGCCCAGCGGGTGCGCTGGTTCAAACGCGGCATCGACAGCGGTGACATGGATCAGTGCGATACGTTCAGGACGGATCGGCTGTAGTTGGGTAGGCAGTAGCCAGTAGGCAGTAGGGAAGAGCACCGCTCACGGCCTACTGCCCATTGACTATTGCCCAGTGATTTGGGCGAGGACTGTTCTCCTGGCCTTTGTCCACGCCCAGACATGAAAATCGACCGGTGTCGTCACTCCCGAACGGTGCGCGAGGAATCTCGAACGAGCGCTCTCCGCCAGTACCCAGGATACCGGTCTAACCAAGTATGCAAATGCTGAGAGTGGGGGGCAAGGGATTCGAACCCTTACGAGAATTTCCTCTCAGCACAGTGACAGTGTACCGCGTCTCCCATTTTCGCCAGCCCCCCGGCAGCACCCGCAATGCCTACATAGCGGGAGCAACCGGGGATTGAAACCTGCGGAAATGCACTAACTCATTTTATCAGCGGAAGCAGCTCCTTGAAGGCCGGCGTGCCGGCCTCGCCGAGCCATTCGAACACCACCATCTCGGTGGTGACGATGCCGGCGCCACCGGACGACAGGCGGTCGAGACAGGCCTTCTCGCTTTCGAGGGTGCGCGAGGAGGTGGCGTCGGTGACGACGAAGACCTCGTAGCCTTCCTCCATCAGGGTCGCTGCGGTCTGCATGACGCAGATATGCGCCTCCATGCCGGCGATCACCGCCTGGCGCCGCCCGAGGGCGCGGAAGGCGGCGGCAAAGCCTTCGTCCTCCATGCAGGAGAAATGCAGCTTCTCGAGCACCGTCAGGCCGTCGGCGACCTTCGCCAGGTCGGGAACGGTGTGGCCGAGCCCTTTGGGATATTGCTCGGTCAGCAGCACCGGGATGGCGAGCCGCTTGGCGGCGGTGATCAGGATCTTGGCATTGCGGATGGTGCGGGCTGGCGCCTGCATCGCCGGCACCAGCCGCTCCTGCATGTCGATGACGATGAGGCACGACTCCCTGGCGCGGATCAGCATGGACCGGGTCATTCGGTCGTCTCGGCGCCCATCAGATGCTGCCGGGCAGTCTCGAGGTGGCGGGTGATCGCCGCCACGGCGCGGGCGACGTCGCGACCGGCGATGGCACGGAGGATGTCGCGATGCTGATCGTTGTAGAGCGCCATTGTCTCGGGGTTCAGGATCATCGTTTTCATGCGGGCCCATTGAGCGTGGGTGCGGACGTCGTTGATCTCCTGATAGATGTGCAGCATCAGCGGGTTCCGCGCGCAGCGGGCCAGCGCGAGATGGAAATCGGAATCGAGCCGGGTGAAACGGTCCTGGTCGGCGCCGCAGGCCTCGAGCTCGGCCAGCACCGCGCCGATCTGGTCGAGATCCTTGCTCGAGGCGTGAATGGTGGCAAGCCTCGCCATGCTGGGCTCGACGGCGAGCCGCACCTCGATCAGCTGCAGGGGGCTGATCAGATCCGCGACATCGCCGGCGCTGGTGGCGATCGGGCCGGAATAGTTGACGAAGGTGCCGGCCCCGACCCGGCGCACCACCAGGCCGCGTCCCTCGAGCTGCTCCAAGGCCTTGCGCACCGTCGAGCGAGCGGTCCCCAATGCCAGCGCCAATTGACGCTCGGGCGGCAGCTGGTCGCCATCGGAGTAGATGCCGGTCTCGATGGCGCGGCGGAGCCGGACCACCACGGCATTGGCACCCTTGATGGGAACGAGGCCCGGATCAGCGGTCATGAGCGGTCGTGAATTGGTTTGCAATTGGTCTCATTTTCATGAAATCATATCGGCGAAAAAACGTCGAACGGCAAGGGAGGAAAGACCGGATGGCGGTTCCGGAGGGCGTAAAATATGCCGTCATCGGTGCTGGGATCCACGGATTGAGCACCGCCTACCATCTCGCAATGAAGCTCAAGGAAACCGGTCGCGGCTCGGGCCGCGACGTGGTGGTGGTCGACAAGACGGGGGTGGCGGCCGGTGCTTCCGGCATCGCCTGCGGGGTGGTCCGAAACAATTATTTCCAGCCGGCGATGCGCGAGCTGATGGCGCATTCGGTCGAGGTGTGGGAGAGCGATCCCAAGGCCTATTCCTATCACCCGGTCGGCTATATGCAGATCAGCCCCGAGGTCATGCATGAGGGCTGCGCCAGCATCTACGAGCAGCAGCGGGCGATCGGCTATGAGTCGGTGTTCGTCGAAGGCGAAGCGCGCTGCCGCGCCTATATGCGCGAGCTGTTCGACGACTGGCAGGCCAAGAACATCACCTCGGTGCTGCATGAGAAGCGCGGCGGCTATGCCAACAACCAGGCTTCGATGCGCGGGCTTGCCGCCAAGGCCGAAGGGCAGGGCGTCAGGATCCTGGAAGGGGTCGAGGTCACCGGCTTCGAGTTCGGCAACAACAGCCGGGCAGTGACGGCGCTCGTCACCTCCGAAGGGCGGATTGCCTGCGACTATGTGGTGGTCGGCGTCGGACCGTGGGTCAACCGCATCTGGAACATGCTCGAGCTGCCGCGCGACATCTCGGTCGTCGGGCGCGACGGCAAGCGTTACGACGGCGTGAGGATGTGGAAATATTGGTGTCTCGAAGAGGGCACGCTCGGCGTCGACCCCGACATGCACAAGACCAATGACGGGCGCATGCCGCCGGTCATTCATGTCGACACCGATGCGCCGCTCTATTCCGATATCGACGGCAAGCTGATCACCGACAAGCTGTGGGGACTCTATTACAAGCCGGACTTCAATTTCGGCGGCATCCAGGGCGGCTCGTCGCCTTATGTGGTGTCGGAGGAGCCGGACGCGGTCGCAGTCGATCCGTATGGTCCCGACAGCCCCGATTTCGTGGTCGGCGCCGACTTCATCGAGAGCTGGTGCTCGATGCTGGCGCATTGCCAGAAGCGCTTCGAGGGCAAGTCGCATCTCTACCGCCGCGAGGAGAATTCCGGCGGCCTCGGCTGCTTCACGCCGGACAGCTTCCCGGTATTCGATGTGTTTCGCGACAATGTCTATGTCATCGCCGACTCCAACCACGGCTACAAGATGCTCGGCGTCGGCAAGCTGGTGGCCGGCGAGATCGCGGGAGAAAGCTCAAGGCTGCTCGAGCCTTTCCGGTTCTCGCGCTATGAGCAGGGCAAGCTCCATCCGGTGTCGCGGAGCCCGTTCCCCTGGAGCTGATCGTTCGTGCAGCAGC
>JBEVJH010000074.1:0-2930 GCA_040510355.1 Aestuariivirgaceae bacterium | reverse complement strand
ATCGAAGGTCCGAAGGGGATTGCCGAGTTTTTTGGGGGGCTGTTCAAAGCGGGCGTTCACGGCCACAAGCTCGAGCTCATCGAAGCGGACGGCAATGGAAACCTTGTCTATGGGGCGGCCAAGTGGTCAGCGACCGGCAAGGATGACAAAGGTAAGAAGAAAGAGTTCAGCGGTGTGGCAACGCACGTCTTCGAGAAGCAGTCCGACGGAAGCCTTAAGCTGAAGCTCCAAACATGGAACTAGCCGCCGACGCCTTCACCCGTTGATGCATTCGGACCATGCGGTGTGAGGACTACGAAGGACCTGCTTCCTAGCTCTTGATCATGACCTCGATCAGGCTCGGCCCATTGGTCCGGGCCAGCGCCTGGTCGAGCGCCTTGTCGAAGCCCGCCGCCGTGTCGACGCGCTCCGCCGCCACGCCGAAGCCGCGGGCGATGCCGGTGATGTCCATCGGCGGGTCGGTGAAATCCATGCCGATCGGCCTGTCGTTGCCGTGAAACAGCTTCAGGCGGTTCTTGAGGATCTGGTATCCGGCATTGTTGGCGATGACGAACACCACCGGCAGCTTCTGGTTGGCCGCCGTCCACAGCGCGGTGATCGAGTACATGGCGCTGCCATCGCCGATCACCGCCACCACGCGCCGCTTGGGCTCGGCGATCTGCACGCCCACTGCCGCGGCGATGCCCCAGCCGATGCCGCCCGACACATTGCCGAAATAACTGTGGCGGTCGCGGAAGGCGAAATACTGGGTGAGGGTGGTGGCGCTGGTGAGGCCTTCGTCGACCACAATGGCGTCGCCCGGCATCTTGTCCGCCAGGCGCATCATGACCCATTCGGCTTGCAGCGGCTTCTCGCTCGCCGGCGCCGTGAGCCCGGCGCGGCGCGCCGCGCGCTCGGCGCTCCAGTTGCGTGTCGCGATCTCGCCCAATGAGGCCTTGGCCTTCCGGGCCAAAGCCTCGCCACCCAGCGTCTTCAGCACCGGCACCAGCGCCTTCAGCGTCTCCTTCACGTCGGCGCGCAGCGCAATCTCGGCCGGGAAGTTCTTGCCCATCTCCCAGTCGCGCAACCCGACCATTGCCACGGCGGTGGTCTCGGGCAGCGGCTCGGTCTCGTTCCACACCGACATCTTCAGAACGTCGGCACCGACACAGAGCATCAGATCGTAGTCGCTCAAGATGCGGCGCACATTCTTCTGGTCGCGGTTGAGCGCCCCCAGATAGGCCGGATGCTCCGACGGAAAATGCGCCCCTGAGGCCACGGTCTGCTGCAGCACCGGCGCGCCCAGGGTCTCGGCAAGCGCGGTCGCTTCGGCGAAAGCGTCGGAGGTGGCGATCTCGTGCCCGGCCAGGATGAGCGGCCTCCTGGCGCCGAGCAGGCGCCCGGCCAGTTGCTCGAGCGCGGCGTCGCTGGGGCGCACCGCGGTGTCGACGCGCGTCGGCCTGGCCATGTCGATGGCCGCCTCGTCGTTCAGGATGTCGCCGGGCAGCGAGATGAACACCGGCCCGGTCGGCGGCGTGGTCGCCACCTTGGCGGCGCGCCGCAGGATGCGCGGCAGATCCTCGACGCGGTTGACCTCGGTGGCCCACTTCACGACCGGTGCCGCGATCGGCACCAGCGGCGCGTAGAGCAGCGGCTCGGTGAGGCCATGGCCCTGTTCCTGCTGGCCGGCGGTGACGATCATCGGCGTGCCCGACATCAGCGAGGTGTAGATCGACCCTATGGCGTTGCCGAGACCGGGCGCAACATGGACATTGCACGCCACCAGCTTGCCCGAGGCGCGGGCATAGCCGTCGGCCATGGCGACGACGACGGCTTCCTGCAGGCCGAGCACATATCGGATCTCCGGCGCCGACGAGAGCGCATGCATGATCGGCAGCTCGGTGGTGCCGGGATTGCCGAATATCTTGCTCACGCCTTCGTCGCTCAGCACGCGCAGAAAGACGTCGCGGCCGGCGATGGTGTTGGAGACGCGCGCATCGGGCATCGTTTTCTCCCTCGACGGCGCCAGGATGGCGCGCCCCGGATAAGTCACTTCTGAAACGACCGCACCTTGGCCTGGTGGGCGCGGGCGGCTGCGATGAGCATCGGGAGGTCGTTGCCGGCCAGGATCAGGCTCATGCCCTTGTCGGTGTAGAGCTTCAGCAGCTCCTCGCTATAGGCACCGCCGATGCCCGGCCACTTGCCGTGCTTGCGACAGGCGGCAACGACCGCCTCGCAGGCCCTCTGGATCCTGGGATTCGCCAAGTCACCCGGGATGCCCATCTCCATGGACAGGTCGTTGGAGCCGACCAGCAGGCAGTCGATGCCGGGCACGGCAGCGATCGCCTCGGCATTCTCGACCGCCTTCGGCGTCTCGACCATCACCGTGACCAGCGTGTTCTCGTCCATCAGCGTGGTCGCCTCGCCGAGCCGCATGGGCGCGTAGTCGAGCTGCGCCTGGCCGCCGCCCACCGAGCGGTGGCCGCGCGGCGGATAGCGCAGCCGGTCGGCGATCTCCTTGGCCTCCTCAGGCGTGTCGACATGGGGGATCACCACGCCGAGCGCACCGCCATCCAGCACGCGGGTGGCCATCGCGAGCTCGCCATGGGGCACGCGCACGATCGGCGCGATGCCGGAATCCTGGGCGGCCACCGCGATCTCGCAGGCCGTCTCGATGGAGAGCGAGCCATGCTCGAGATCGAGGACCAGCCAGTCGAAGCCAGCCGCCTTCATGACCTTGATGACGTCGACATTGCGGACCAGCCGGACGCCGATGCCGACCGCCAGCTCGTTTTTCTGCAACCGCGCCTTGGCGGCGTTGACCGCGATCGCCATGTCTCCTCCTTCTGGCTGCTGTATGATCCGAAAGTTCAACGACTTACAGAGAGATCTAACAATTGTGATAGGATTGTCATCGATCATTTTCGTCGTCGGCGGGTAGAGGGCGCCGA
>JBEVJH010000073.1:0-5110 GCA_040510355.1 Aestuariivirgaceae bacterium | reverse complement strand
ACAAGCTGCCGCTCCTGCCGCCGGAGCTCGCCGCTCACCTCGCCTTGCTCGCCGAGCATGCCTTTCCTCTCCTGCTCGTGATCGGCCTCGGCAGCCGCTTCGCGGCCCTCGGGCTCCTGGTGATGACGCTGGTGATCCAGACCTTCGTCTATCCCGCCGCCTATCCGGTGCATGGCCCGTGGGCGGTGTGCTGCCTCGTGGTGATGATCCACGGCGCCGGCCTGCTCTCGCTCGATCACGTCATTGCATCGCGCCGCATGGGAGCCTGATTCCATCGCCGCGACGTGCTATACGATCTCGCGACCTGAGCGAGAGTGTTCGCCGTGGAGATGCATCAGATCCGCTATTTCCTTGCGGTGTCGCGCGTCTTGAATTTCACGCGCGCCGCCGAGGACTGTCACGTGGCGCAGCCCTCGCTGACACGCGCCATCAAGCTTCTCGAAGCCGAGCTCGGCGCCGACTTGTTTCGGCGCGAGCGCAACCTCACCCATCTGACGGATTTCGGCCACCGCATGCTGCCGCTGCTGCAGCAATGCCATGACAGCGCCCAGTCCGCCAAGAAGCTCGCCTCCTCGTTCAAGACCGGCGAGGCTGCGAGCCTCACCCTCGGGCTGTCGCACACGGTGCCGGTCTCCCTCCTCGTCGAGCCCCTGACCGAGGTGGTTCGCGCCTTTCCGCGGCTCGAGCTGAAATTCGTGCGCGGCCGGCCGGCCGAGGTCGGAGAGGCCCTGAAGAAGGGCGAGGTATCGCTCGCCCTGGCCGGGCCGCTCGCCGAGACCTGGGATCGCCTCGACAGCTGGCACCTGTTCGCCGAACCCTTCGAGGTGCTCATCCACCCCGAGCATGGATTGGCGAGCGCGAGCGAGGTGGCGCTGCAGGATCTCGCCGTCGAGCGGATCCTGGTCCGGCCCTATTGCGAGCACCAGCCGAGTTTCGATGCGCTGTTGAAGGATGCGCCGCGCGCGGCGGAGTGCCGTCACGAGGTCGGATCGGATCAGGACCTGATCAGCCTGGTCGATGCCGGCATCGGAATCGGCGTCGTGCCGCGCTCGACCGACACGCCGACGCATCTGCGCCGCGTGCCCTTGGCCAGCGATCCGACGCTGGAGCGCGTCGTGTTCCTCTATGGCGTCGCCGGCCGCGAAAGATCGGTGGCGGCAACCGCGCTGATGAAGCTCCTGCGGGCTCGCGACTGGTCTCGGCCGCAGCTCGCCGCGGCGGCGTGACGATCAGGATTGCAGCGCCGCGATCACGTCGGCGATCTCCATCCGCTCGCGAAAATCCGGATTGACGTAGCGCGCCGCGACCCGGCCATCCTGCCGGAGCACGAAGGTCGCCGGCAATGGCAGGACCCAGGCGTCGCTGCCCTGGTAGTGCGGCAGCATCGTGCCATCCTCGACCAGCAGGGCACGGACCTCGGCGCCCACCCACATGGCAAGGCCGAGGGACAGCGCATAGTCGTTGTCCATGTCGGTGAGGATGGTCAAAGGATGGACGAAGCGCCGAGCCAGCTCGCGCGTGTAGGGTTGGCGATCCGGCATGATCGAGACGACGCGCGCGCCGAGCCGGGCCAGGTCCTCATGCGCCGCGTCGAGCGCATCGAGCTCGATGCGGCAGAACGGGCACCAATGGCCGCGGTTGAAGCTGATCACCAGCGGACCCGCTGCGAGGAGGCCGTCGAGGCTGACGATGTGGCCGTCCTGGTCCGGCAGGAGAAAGCCCGGCATCGCCTCGCCGACCGCCGGCGCGAGCGCGCCGAGGCTGCCCGCCTTCAGCCGGTCGATCAGGCGGTCATATTCGCCGGCGAAGGGCGAGCCGGATGTCCTCAGCTCGTCCGCATAGGCGGCGAGGCATTCGGCGAGGGTGTTGGCAGCGAAGGGAGGGGTCACGTCACGTTCCGTTTCGAATTCGCCTCGCAGCTGGCGAGCGCGGCCTTGATGTCCTCGATGTCCATCCGCCGGCGGAAATCATGCTCGACCGCCCGGGCCGCGACGCGGGCTCGGGAATCGAGAATGAAGGTCGCCGGCACGGGCACCATCCAGCCCCTGTTGCCGTGGATCTCCTCCAGTGAAACGCCGAAGCCGAGCATCAGGTCCTTCAGCCGATCGCCGAGCCACATGACGAGGCCGAGGGACAGGGAATAGCCGCAGTCGATATCGGCCAGGATGGTGAGGCGGCTCGCCGCCGCATCGGGAAGGCGGCCGAGATAGGCCTGCCGATCCGGCATAATCGAGACCACTTTCGCCCCCAGCTCGACGAGATCGGCGTGGGCCTCTGCCAGGGCCGTGAGCTCGATATGGCAGAACGGGCACCAATGGCCGCGATTGAAGCTCAGCACGACCGGCCCTGTCTCGGCCAGGGCGTGGAGGCCGACGAGGTGCCCGTGCTGGTCCGGGAGAATGACGTCCGGCATGGTCTCGCCGACGGCCGGGGCTCGCTCGCCGACGACGCCGGCCTTCAGGCGCGCGACGAGTTCGTCCGACGCGGCGGCGAAGGGCGAACCCTCCTCACGCTGCGTCTCGACGTAGAGTTCGAGGCGGCGCCAGAGCGGCGCATCCATGACGCAGATTTCGGCCAGGGTCCTGGGGCTCAAAATTCCACCTCGAAGCGCCCGGCGGAGCGGGTTCCGCAGCAACGCACCATCATCATGCCGTGGGACAGACAAATTCGCCAATAGCGGCGCGCTATGGAATGGGTAGGAGGGTGGCATTTCAATCCTGCCGCTGTGCTGCCTATCTGTAGGGTAGGAGGCACGAGCCATGGATCAGAGGTCGGTGCCACAGACACCGCGCATCGTCATCGTCGGGGCCGGATTCGGCGGCCTGACCCTCGCCAAGGGCCTCGCCGGCAAGCCGTTCGACGTCACCATCGTCGACCGGCACAATTATCACCTGTTCCAGCCCTTGCTCTACCAGGTGGCGACGGCGGGGCTCTCGCCCTCCGACATCGCTGCGCCGATCCGCGGCATTCTGGGCAGGGCGCCGAACATGCGGGTGCTGCTGGCCGAGGTCAGCGGCGTCGACACCAGCGCCCGGGAGGTCATCGCGGAAGACCGGCGGATCCCCTACGACATCCTCGTCCTCGCCACCGGTGCGCAGCATGCCTATTTCGGCCATGACGATTGGGCGGCCTTCGCTCCGGGGCTGAAGCGCATCGATGACGCGGTCTATCTGCGGCAGAGGATCCTGGTCGCCTTCGAAAAGGCCGAGGCAGAGGAGAACGAGGCCCGCCGGCGCGCCTTGCTGACCTTCGTCGTCGTCGGGGGCGGCCCCACCGGCGTCGAGATGGCCGGCGCGATCGCCGAGCTCGCCCACAGGGCGCTGGCTGCCGACTTCCGCACCATCGACCCGACATCGGCCCGGATCGTGCTGGTCGAGGCGGCCGACCGCCTGCTCACGCCCTTCCACCCGTCGCTGTCGGAGGCGGCGCGGCGCTCGCTCGAAAAGCTCGGCGTCGAGGTTAGGCTGGGATCGCCCGTCGAGCACTGCGATGCGCGTGGCGTCACCGTCGCCGGCGAGCGGATCGCCAGCCGGACGATCATCTGGGGCGCGGGCGTGATGGCCTCCCCGGCGGGGCGCTGGCTCGGCGCCCGGGTCGATCGTGCCGGCCGGGTCGAGGTCGAGCCCGACCTGTCGCTCCCCGGCCATCCGGAGATCTTCGTCATCGGCGACACCGCCGCGGCCAAGGGGCCGGACGGCCGGCCGCTGCCGGGCATCGCTCCGGTCGCCAAGCAGCAGGGCCAGTATCTCGCCAAGCTCCTCATGGCGCGCGCGACGGGCCGCAGCATGCCACCCTTCCGCTATCGCGACTTCGGCATCCTCGCCACCATCGGCCGCAGCCATGCCGTGGCGCAGTTCGGCCGGTTCCGGATCAGCGGGCTCATCGCCTGGCTGCTCTGGTCGCTCGCCCATGTCTACTTTCTGATCGGCTTTCGCAACCGTCTGTCCGTGGCGCTCAACTGGGCCTGGAACTACGTCACCTTCCAGCGCGGCACGCGCCTGATCACCGGGCTCTCCGGCCTGCGGCCGACACCGCCGCCGGCGATAGCCGATGTCTATGAAGACCGGAGAGAGACGGCATTTTCTCTTCGGCCCGCCGCGCCGGACACTGCTCCTCGATCACTCGCCAGCGAAGGAGCAGGCCATGAACATGATGACGGAACCGCGGCGGGCCATCGCGCCTGACCGCGCACTGACCGGCAAGACCGCCCTCGTCACGGGCTCCACCAGCGGCATCGGGCTCGGCATTGCCCGCGCCCTTGCCGAAGCGGGAGCCGGCGTGGTGCTCAACGGGCTGGCCGTGCGCGCCGAGGCCGAGGCGCTCGCCCGGCAGCTCGGCTCGGAGCATGGCGTTCCCGTCAGCTATTCCGATGCCGACATGGCCGACCCGCTCGCCATCGAGGCCATGGTCGGCGATGCGATGGGGCAGCATGGCCAGGTCGACATCCTGGTCAACAATGCCGGGGTGCAGCATGTCGCGCCGATCGACGAGTTCCCCTCGGCAAAGTGGGACCTCATCCTCGCGATCAACCTGAGCTCGGCCTTTCACACCACCCGCCTCGTCCTGCCGCAGATGCGCCGTCGGGGCTTTGGCCGCATCATCAACGTCGCCTCGGCCCACGGCCTCGTCGGCTCGCCCTTCAAGTCGGCCTATGTCGCGGCCAAGCATGGCCTCATCGGCTTGACCAAGGTCACCGCGCTGGAGGCGGCGGAAGACGGCATCACCTGCAACGCCATCTGCCCCGGCTATGTTTCGACACCGCTGGTCGAGGCGCAGATCGACGGCCAGGCCAAGGCGCATGGCATTCCGCGCGAGCAGGTGATCCGCGACGTGCTGCTCGCCCAGCAGCCCAACAAGCGCTTCGCCACGGTCGAGGAGATGGGCGCCATCGCGCTGTTTCTTGCCGGCCCTGGAGCCGCCTCGATCACCGGCGCAGCCCTGCCGGCCGATGGCGGCTGGACGGCGCATTGAGCGGGAGGCGGAGATGGACAACCCCAACGACATCGCCAACCTGCCGGACGACACCTTTCTCGTCGAGGACGCGGCAGCGGCGCCCGCGCGCCGGCCGGCGAAGCGCGGCGACGGCCAGGTCGTGCTGGTCCTCCAGGGC
>JBEVJH010000072.1:0-25167 GCA_040510355.1 Aestuariivirgaceae bacterium | reverse complement strand
ATCGAGACCCAGGCCAACGACGTGTCGGCCTATATCCCGACCAATGTCATCTCGATCACCGACGGCCAGATCTTCCTCGAGACGGGATTGTTCTATCAAGGCATCCGACCGGCGGTGAATGTCGGCCTGTCGGTGTCGCGCGTCGGCTCGGCGGCGCAGATCAAGGCGATGAAGCAGGTGGCCGGCAAGATCAAGGGCGAGCTGGCGCAGTATCGCGAGATGGCGGCGTTCGCCCAGTTCGGCTCGGATCTCGACCAGTCGACCCAGCGGCTGCTCAATCGCGGGGCGCGGCTGACCGAGCTCCTGAAGCAGCCACAGTTCTCACCGCTCAAGGCCGAGGAGCAGGTGGTGGTGATCTATGCTGGGGTGAACGGCTATCTCGATCCGATCCCGGTCGCCGCGGTGCGCAAGTTCGAGGACGGGCTCCTGCGGTCGATGCGGGAGGATCATCCCGACATTCTCGATGCCATCCGCAACGAGAAGCAGATCTCGGATGACACCGGCGCGCGGCTCAAGGCGGCTGTCGAAGGCTACGCCAAGCGCTTCACGCCCTGAGAGACCCGCGATGCCCAGCCTCAAGGATCTCCGCAACCGGATCGCATCGGTCAAGGCGACCCAGAAGATCACCAAGGCCATGCAGATGGTGGCTGCGGCGAAACTCAGGCGCGCCCAGGAGGCGGCGCTGGCGGCGCGGCCGTTCTCGCAGCGCATGGATGCGGTGCTCGCCAATCTGGCGGCGGCGATGGGCAGCCTGCCCGGAGCGCCGCAGCTCCTCACCGGCACCGGGTCGCGCGGCAGCCATCTGCTGGTGGTGTGCACGGCCGAGCGGGGACTTTGCGGCGCGTTCAATGCCTCGATCGCGCGGCTGGCCCGCGAGCACATCGATCGCATCCTCAGCGAGGGCAACTCGGTCAAGATCCTGTGTGTCGGCAGGAAGGGCTTCGACATTCTGAAGCGTCATTACGGCAGGCTGATCATCGACTCGATCGAGCTGCGGGGGGTGCGCCAACTGTCCTTCTCCAACGCCCGGGCCATCGCGGAGCGGATCCTCGGGCTGTTCGATGCGGCCGAGTTCGATGTCTGCACGCTGTTCTATGCCGAGTTCAGGTCGGTGATCACCCAGGTGCCGCGGGCGCTGCAGATCATTCCGGTGAAGGTGACGGACGAGAGCAATGCCGCCTCGCCGCCCGGAGCGGTCTATGAATATGAGCCCTCGGAGGAGGAGATCCTGGCCGAACTCCTGCCGCGCAACATCGCCGTACAGGTGTTCCGTGCGCTCCTGGAGAATGCCGCGTCCGAGCAGGGGGCGCGGATGAGCGCCATGGACAATGCGACGCGCAATGCCGGCGACATGATCAACCGCCTGACGCTCAGCTACAACCGGCAGCGCCAGGCTCAGATCACCAAGGAACTCATCGAAATCATCTCGGGCGCCGAGGCGCTCTAGTCGCACTCAAAGGAAAGGTCGACACATCATGGCGAGGAAGGCAGAGGCCACCGGAAAGCCGGCAAGACGGTCGGCGGCGGCGCTCAATGCACGGGCCGAGCAGGTCCGGTCGTCGGGGCCGGCGGCGGCTGCGTCGGAAAGGTCGGTCGGGCGCGTGCGCCAGGTCATGGGCGCGGTGGTGGACGTGCAGTTCGACGGACACCTGCCGCAGATTCTCAATGCGCTCGAGATGGAGAATGCCGGCAACCGGCTGGTGCTCGAAGTGGCGCAGCATCTCGGCGAGCACACGGTGCGCACAGTTGCCATGGACTCGACGGAAGGGTTGGTGCGCGGCCAGCAGGTGGCCGATACCGGCGGCCCGATCATGGTGCCGGTCGGCGACGTGACGCTCGGGCGGATCATGAATGTGATCGGCCAGCCGGTCGACGAGGCGGGGCCGATCAGCTCGCCGGACATGCGCGCCATCCACCAGCCCGCACCGGAATTCGTCGAGCAGTCGACCGAGGCGGAGATCCTGGTCACCGGCATCAAGGTGGTGGATCTGCTGGCGCCCTATGCCAAGGGTGGCAAGATCGGGCTGTTCGGCGGCGCCGGCGTCGGCAAGACGGTGCTGATCATGGAGCTGATCAACAATGTCGCCAAGGCGCATGGCGGCTACTCGGTGTTCGCGGGAGTGGGCGAGAGGACGCGCGAAGGCAACGACCTCTATCACGAGATGATCGACTCGGGGGTCAACAAGGACCCGCACAAGGACGGCTCGGCGGCGGGCTCGAAATGCGCGCTCGTCTATGGGCAGATGAACGAGCCGCCGGGAGCGCGGGCGCGGGTCGGGCTGACCGGCCTGACGGTTGCCGAATTCTTCCGCGACCAGGGCGGCCAGGACGTGCTGTTCTTCGTCGACAACATCTTCCGCTTCACCCAGGCGGGCTCGGAAGTGTCGGCGCTGCTCGGGCGCATTCCCTCGGCGGTGGGTTACCAGCCGACGCTCGCCACCGACATGGGCGCGCTGCAGGAGCGGATCACCACCACCCAGAAGGGCTCGATCACCTCGGTGCAGGCGATCTATGTGCCGGCCGACGATCTGACCGATCCGGCGCCGGCCACGTCGTTCGCCCATCTCGATGCGACCACGGTGCTGTCGCGCGGCATCGCCGAGAAGGGAATCTACCCGGCGGTCGATCCCCTGGACTCGACATCGCGCATGCTCGATGCGCGCATCATCGGCGATGAGCATTATGGGGTGGCGCGGCAGGTGCAGGCGATCCTGCAGCGCTACAAGGCGCTGCAGGACATCATCGCCATTCTGGGCATGGACGAGCTGTCGGAGGACGACAAGCTGACGGTGGCACGGGCGCGCAAGATCGAGCGGTTCCTGTCGCAGCCGTTCTTTGTGGCCGAGGTGTTCACCGGCTCGCCCGGCAAGCTCGTGGCGCTCGCCGACACGATCAAGGGCTTCAAGGGCCTTTGCGAGGGCAAGTACGACCACCTGCCGGAAGCCGCCTTCTATATGGTCGGTACGATCGAGGAGGCGGTGGAGAAGGCGGAGAAGCTCGCGGCCGAGGCTTGAGCGATGGCGGAGCTCCGATTCGAACTGGTGGCGCCGGAGCGCCTGCTCTATTCCGGCGATGTGGCGCAGGTGGTCGTGCCGGGCACGGAGGGCGAGTTCACCGTGCTGCCGCAGCACGCGCCGGTGCTGTCGACGCTGAAGCCCGGGGTCCTTACGGTCACCGGTCTCGACGGCGAGGTGTCGAGGATCTTCGTGCGCGGCGGATTTGCCGAGGTCAATCCGGCCGGCCTGACGGTGCTGGCCGAAGAGGCGATACCGCTTGCCGAGCTGTCGTCGGACCTGCTCGAGCGGCAGCTCAGCGATGCCGAAGAAGATCTGGCCGATGCCAAGGACGAGCATCAGCGCCTGAAGGCGCAGGAAGCGCTCGACCATCTGCGGCAGCTCAAGGGATCGATAGGGCAGTAGGCAGTAGGGAAGGTCTCCGCTCACTGCCTATATGCCTATTGTCTACTACCTTTGCTGCCTATGGCCTGCAGATAGGCGCGGTTCTGGCGGTCGCGGATGCGGGCCGCGGCAACCGCCTGGTCGGGGCTAACGGTGCGAAACGTCAGATGCTCGCGCGGGCGGAGCTGTGCCAGGCCGTCCTGATCGGCACCGATGACGGTGGCGATCTTGGGATAGCCGCCGGTGGTCTGGTGATCGGCGAGCAGCACGATCGGATCACCGTGGCCTGGGACCTGCACGGAGCCCCTGACGATCGCTTCCGACAGCATGTCGAGGCTGCCCGAGATGGCGAGCTTGGGGCCGCCGAGCCGCATTCCCATGCGGTCATAGGCATCGGTGACCGTGTAGACGCCGGAGAGGAAGCTCTGCTGAACCTCGCTGCTGAAGAAGCGGTCCTGCGGGCCGAGGACGACGCGGATGTCCTGGCGCGGGCGGGCGCCGACCGGCAGCGGCAGGCTGCGCGGGGTGACCGGTCCCGAGCGGGCATCGTCGATAACCAGCGTGTCGCCGGTCGCGATGATGCGGCCGCCGAAGCCACTCTGCGGATGGGTGGCCGAGCTGCCGAGCCAGCGCTTGGCCGGGATGGTGCCGGCGAGCGCCAGATAGGTCCAGCTGCCCCAGCGTCCCGGGCGAATGGCGAGCCGGGCGTCGCGGCCAAGCGTGTGAACGCTCCAGGCCTCGACCCTTGCGCCATCGATGGTGACCACCGGCGCGCCGCCGGCGACGGCGATGGCGATGCTGCCCTCGCCGACGGCGACGGTGATCCCGCCGAGCGCGGTCTCGATCGCGCATGCCCCTGAGGGATTGCCGATCGCGACATTGGCGGCGGCATGGGCCAGCCGGTCCATCGGCCCGGCCGCGGTCACGCCGAAGCGGGCATAGCCCGGCCGTCCGGCATCCTGGACCGTGGTCAAGGGACCGGCATGCTCGATGGTCAGCACGGCGCGGCTCATGCGGCGGGGCCTTCAGTCGTCGGCACGGGTGAAGCGGACATAGTCGCCAAGGTCGAAGAGAAAGGGTCGTGGGGCATCGGGATCGATGATCCGGCAGAAGCTGCGGCCGATGACCCACCAGCCGGTCGGCATGTCGACGGTGGTGACGATGCATTGGCCGCCGGCGATCATGACGCTGCCGGGCGGGCGGCTGCGGACCGGCGTGTCGCGCCGCGGCAGCCTGATCCGCTCGGCCGTGCCGCCGAGATAGGCGTAGCCGGGGGCAAAACCATAGATGTAGACGCGGTAGGTCGCCTCGAGATGGGCGGCGATCACCTCTTCGGGGGCGAGCCCGGCCTTCTCCGCCACCAGGTCGAGGTCGGGCGAATTGGCGCCGCCATAATGGACCGGAATGGTGTGCAGCTTCGGATCGGGCGGCGGCGGTGGGGGGCGGTCGATCAGCCTGAGCAGTGCCTCGCGGACCTCGATGCCATCGGTGACGAGGGGGTCATAGCCGACAAAAAGCGAGACGAAGGACGGAATTGCCTCGGTGAAGCCGCGGCAAGGCTCCTCGGCCAGCGCCCGGTCGAGAGCGCGCACCCGCGAATAGGTCGGCTCGTCCAGGCGCTCGCCGAACTCGACAAGGAGGCCCGCATCTCCCAGGTCGCGAATGACCGGCGGCTGATCGCTCATGCAAGAACGGGGTTCATGTGAGGAAGGGGCGAAGCGCCATGCCGTTCGCCTCGAGAGCGCCGCGCAGGGCGCGGGCGATGCGGACCGCACCGGGATTGTCGCCATGGATGCAGATCGAATGGACGGCAAGCGCGACCGGCGACCCGCCGACGGTCGGCATCCGGCCGCTGTCGAGGAAGCCGAGCAAGCGCGTTGCGGCGGCGGCCTCGTCATGGATCAGGTCGCCTGGGGTGCCGCGGGGCACCAGCCGTCCGGTCGGCGTGTAGCCGCGATCGGCGAAGACCTCGCTATAGACCGGAAGGCCGCGCCGGCGCGCCGCGATCTCGAGCTCGGTTCCCGAGATGGCGAGGATGGCGAGATTGCGATCGATGGCCTCGACCGCGGCAATGATGGCCTCGGAGATCTCGGCGTCGTCGCAGGCGCGGTTGTTGAGCGCGCCATGCGGCTTGACATAGCGGACCTCGGTGCCGGCCAGCTTCGCCATAGCGGTGAGGGCGCCGATCTGGGCGGCGGTGAAGCGGGCGATCTCGGCAGGCTTGTAGGGCAAGTCGCGGCGCCCGAAATTCTCCCGGTCGGGATAGCCCGGATGGGCTCCGACCACGACCCCGCGCTCACGGGCGAGGGTGAGCGTGCGGTACATGGTCTCGGGATCGCTGGCGTGGCCGCCACAGGCGATGTTGGCGCTGGTGACCAGGGACAGCATGGCGGCATCGTCGCTGATCGAATAGGGGCCGTATCCCTCGCCGAGATCGGAATTCAGATCGATGCTTCTGGTCGCTGCGGCCATCGTCGCAAAGCCCATGGTTGGTGCCTGGCGGCAAGCTATCCACAATCGCAGGGGCAGGACAAGGCTCGGCGACGTGCTAATATCGGAGCTTCGGCGATCATCGATCGAACATAAAGGGCGCGTCATGAAATCAATCATCGTGCCGGTCGAGCGCACCCCGCAATTGCAGGCTCAGCTCGAGACCGCGATTCTCCTGGCGCGCAGATCCGGCGGACATATTGCCGGGGTAGCGCCACGCTCGGATTTCCGCAGCGTTATCATCGGTGCCGGCGGCATCGGCGCGGTTGCGCCGATCCCGTTCGAGGATTTCGACGAGCAAGACCGGGCGCGGGCCGAGGACATCCATGCGAACTTCGTCAGGATCATGGGCGCCGCCGGGGTGCCGCTGCAGGACCGGCCGGCGCCGGCGCCGTCGGCGGCGGCGAGCTGGATCGAGCGGGTCGAGCCCGGCGATCTGGCGATCGGGCGGACGGCCCGGCTGTTCGAGGTGTCGGTGCTGGCACGGCCGGGAAATGGCGACCAGGCGCCGCGGCGGGAGCTGCTCGAGACCGTGCTGTTCGAATCCGGCCGGCCGCTGATCATGGCGCCGCCGACGCCGCCGTCGCGCATCGGCCAGAATATCGTCATCGCCTGGAACGGCAGCACCGAGACCGCCCGGGCGATCAGCTTCGCCATGCCACTGCTCAAAGCGGCCGAGCGGGTGCTGGTGGTGACCGTCGAGGGCGCAATGGTGGAAGGGCCGAGCGGCGCCGAGCTCCGAAGCGCGCTGCTGCTCGCCGGGATCACCGCGGAGTCGCGCCATTCGGACGCCGGCAGCCAGGCGGCGGGCAAGGTCATGCTCGAACTTTGCCAGCGTGAAGGCGCCGATCTCCTGATCAAGGGCGCCTATACCAACAGCCGGCTCAGGCAGCTGATTTTCGGCGGCGCCACCGACCACATATTGGTCAACGCCACATTGCCGGTGTTCTTTGCCCATTGAGCGCGACCATCGACCATCGCGCGGTCGCAGGGCGGGAGCGGCGCGGGGGGAGGAACCGCCCAGGCGCGATCACCGCCGGCTCAGCCGTGCGGTGGCACCGATCGATGTGCTTCCGCCGGGCCACATCGAGGCGATTCACGAGGCGTCGCTGCGGCTGGTCGAGACCATCGGCATCGAGTTCATGGGCCAATCGGCGCGCGATATTCTCAAGCAGGCGGGGGCCGAGGTCGACGACGCGAGCGGCCTCGTTCGCATCGACCGCGAGATCGTCCGACAAAGCCTGGCGCTGGCGCCGCAGCGCTTCACCCTCACGCCGCGCAACAGTGCCCGGCAGATCGCGCTCGGCGACGATCATGTCAATTTCAGCCTGGTGGCGGGGCCGCCCTTCGTGCATGACAGCGTGCAGGGGCGGCGCGGAGGGAATCTCGCGGATTACGAGCGCCTGATCCGTCTCGCCCAGAGCTTCGACATCATCCACTATATCGGCAACCAGCCGACGGTGCCGCTCGAGCTGCCGGCCGAGACGCGCCATCTCGATTGCTATCGCGCCAACATCGTCAACAGCGACAAGGTCTTTCACTGCACGGCCATCGGTGCGGAGCGGGCGCTCGACGGCATCGCGATGATGGCGATTGCGCGCGGGATCAGCCGCGACGAGATGGCAGCGAGCCCGGCGGTGCTGACCATCATCTCGGTGAACTCGCCGCGCCGGTTCGATGAGGCGATGACCGACGGGCTCGCCGCCATGGCGGCATGGGGGCAGGCGGTCTGCGTCACGCCCTTCACGCTGATGGGTGCGATGACGCCGGTAACGATCACGGCGGCGCTGATCCAGCAGAATGCCGAAGCGCTGGCCGGGCTGACACTGGCGCAGCTGGTGCGGCCCGGCGTGCCGGTGATTTATGGTGCGTTCACCTCCAATGTCGACCTGAGGTCGGGCGCGCCGGCTTTCGGCACGCCGGAGAACGTCATCGCCACGCTGGCGGCCGGGCAGCTGGCGCGGCGCTATGGGCTGCCCTACCGGGCGAGCAACTCCAATGCCGCCAATGCGGTCGACGCGCAGGCCGCCTATGAGTCGATGAACTCGCTGTGGGCGTCGGTGATGGGCGGGGCGCATCTCGTCTATCACGGGGCGGGGTGGATGGAGGGCGGGCTCCAGGCGTCGTTCGAGAAGGTGGTGGTCGATGTCGAGATGATGCAGATGATGGCGGAGATCGTGACGACGCCGGTGCTCGATGATATCGAGGAGGTGCTGCAGGCGATCGCCGAGGTGCCGCCGGGCGGTCATTTCTTCGGGGCGGCCCATACGCTGAAGCGTTATCGAAACGCGTTCTACGAGCCGCTGGTCTCAGACTGGCGCAATCACGGCGCGTGGAGCGAGGCGGGGTCGCCGACGGCGATCGACCGGGCGCGTTCGATCTGGCAGGAGAAGCTCGAGCGGTTCATCCCGCCGCCGCTCGAAAGGGATGTGCTGGAACGGCTCGATGCCTATGTGGCGGAGCGCAAGCGCGCACTGGCGGCGTTCTAGCCGCTGTGGCGCTCCGCATAGGCGGCGATGCGGCGCAGCGCCTCGGTCAGCATGTCCTCGGGGACGGTGAGGCCAAGCCGGATGTGGCCGGCGCCTGACGGCCCGAAGACCTCGCCGGGCATCACCGCGACGTTCGACTCCTCGAGGAGGCCGAGCGCGAAGGCCTCGCCCGACAGGCCGGTCGGGCGGATGTCGGCAAAGACGAACATGCCGCCTTCGGGCATGCGGGCGCGAATGCCGGGGCGGCCGTCCAATGCCGAGACGATCAGGCGGGCGCGGCTCTCATAGGCGCGCCGCATGGCCTCGACCTCGGGGAACTCGCGGCCGAGCGCGAAGGCGGCGGCATCCTGGATAAAGGGCTGGGTGCCGAACAGCATGACCTCGGAAATTGCCTGCATGCGGGCGGAGAACTCCTCGGGCCCGACCGCCCAACCGGCGCGATAGCCGGTCATGGCATGGGATTTCGAGAGCGACGACACGACGACGGTGCGCTCGGCCAATTCGGGCTCGTCGAAAGGCGAGGCGAAGCGGCGGTTGCCGAACACCAAGGCGGCATAAACCTCGTCGGAGATGATCCACAGATCGTGGCGACGGCAAACCTCGCCGATCGCCAGGATCTCGTCGCGGGACAGCACGGCACCGGTCGGATTGGACGGGCTGTTGAGCAGGAGCACCCGGCTTTGCGGCGTGACGGCGCGCGCTAGCTCGCCGGCCGAGAGGTGGAAGCCGGTCTCGGGGGTGAGGCGCACCGGCACGAGGGAGGCGCCGGTGGCGGCGATCACTCCGTCATAGGTGACGTAATAGGGCTCGGGCACGATGACCTCATCGCCCAGCGAGGCGAGGGTCAGCATGGCGGCGCAGAGGGCGTTCTGGGTGCCGGAGGTGAAGATCACCTGCTCGGTCGCGATATCGCGGCCGGTGCGGCGCGAATAGTGCTTGCTGATGGCGGCAATGACGGGCGCCTCGCCGCGGCCGTTCGAGTAGCGGGTCCGGCCGGCGCGGAGCTGACGGACCGCCTCCTCGACAATGGCGTCCGGCGCCGCCCGCTGGGGCTCGCCGATCGACAGGAACAGCACGTCGTCGCCGCGCTCGGCCTTTTCACGGGCACGGAAGTGAACGTGCCATTTCTCCGCGCCGAGACCGGCGAGGCGATCGGTCATGGGTGCATATCGCATGGGCACGCTTCTAGAGCATGGCACACCGACCTGTCGAGAGCGCGAGAAGGGCTTTTGGTTTTGCCAAACTGATGTCAAAGTCGTTGCAACGGTTGAGGGCACGCAGATGACCCCGGCACTTCCCCGTGTCACCTATTCCAATATTTCGGCCGATTTCTCCCCGCTTCACGATTGGCTCGACCAGGCGATGAGAGCCTTCCGCATCGATGTGCTCGGCCGGGCCTGGCCGAACATCGTCAATGGGCGGCAGGATGTGAGCGGGCGACCTTACGAGGTCTATTGCCCGTTCGACCGCGAGCTCCTGGTGGCGCGGCTGGTCGAGGCCGACAAGAAGGCGGTCAAGGCGGCAGTCGAGGCGGCGCGGGCGGCCTTTCCCGGCTGGAGCGGGCTCGCCCATGGGGAGCGGATCGAGAGGATGCGGCGGTTCGCGCGGGCGCTCGAGTCGCGAAAGTACCAGCTCGGCATGGCGGCGATGTTCGAGGTCGGCAAATCGCGGCTCGAAGCAATCGGCGAGGCGGAGGAGGCGGTCGATCTCGTCGACTGGTATTGCGACGAGATGGAGCGCAATCGCGGCTTCGAGCGACAGATGAGCCGGGCGGTTCCACAGGAGGAGACGCAGTGCCGGCTGCGCCCGGTCGGGGCGTTCGCGGTGATCGCACCGTTCAATTTTCCGGTGGCGCTTGCCTGCAACATGCTCGGCGCGTGCCTGATCGCCGGGAACACGGCGGTGTTCAAACCGTCGCCGGGGGCGGGCCTGACCGGCAGCCTGATCGTCGGGGCGGCCAGGGCGGCAGAGCTGCCGGAGGGGGTCCTCAATCTCGTCTGCGGCGAGGCGACCGGCGAGACCCTCGTCGACTCGCCGGGACTCGACGGCGTGGCGTTCACCGGCAGCCACGAGGTCGGAATGAAGATCTTCCGCAAATTCGCCTCGGGCGCCCATATGCGGCCGGTGATTGCCGAGATGGGCGGCAAGAATCCCGCCTATGTGGCGGCGCTGGCGGATGTCGACGCGGCAGCCGAAGGGGTGGCGCGATCGGCCTTCGGGCTCAGTGGGGAGAAATGCTCGGCCTGCTCGGTCGTCTATGTCGATCGGCGCATCGAATCGGCATTTATCGAGCAATTGAGGAACAAGACGCAGGCGATGAAGATTGGGACGCCGGAAGAACGGGCGACATTCATCGGACCGGTGATCGATGAAGCAGCGGTGGAGCGATATGAAACGATCGTGCGGTCGGCGCGCCAGGTCGGTCGGATCGTCCAAGGCGGGAACCGCGTGCGCGGCGGCGCGCTTGCTCGTGGGTTGTTCGTCGAGCCGACGATCGTTGCGGACCTGCCATGGGACCATTGGCTCAATCGCGAAGAGGTGTTCCTGCCGTTCCTTTCGGTGCAGACCTTCGAGCGTCTGGAGGATGCGCTGGTCCTCGGCAACAGCATCAATTACGGACTTACCGCCGGGCTCTACAGCCAGGATCCCGACGATATCGAACTGTTCAAGACGCGGGCCCAGGCAGGCGTGCTCTACGTCAACCGACGCTCCGGCGCGACGACCGGTGCGTGGCCGGGGTACCAAACTTTCTGCGGCTGGAAAGGCTCGGGCGTGGACGGCAAAGGAGGGCTCGGCCCGTGGACCATACCGCGCTACATGCGCGAGCAGAGTCTGACATTGATGCACGTGCAGTGATATCTGCTGCGCCGCACCACGACTCTGCCTGCGGCATTGTCACAGATGGAGATCGCAGTCCCTTTACAATCAGTTGGGTGCGCCTCATTTTGTGTCGCGCTGCAACAGTGCTGTTGCAAGGATGGTGCATAAGGTTGCACCGGGCAGAGATGATTTCGGTCGAGGCAGAAGGGTCGTCCTTCACAGTTTGGTCCAATTGGTCGTTTACTCGGTCATCGCATCAGCGGGGACATCTTAGACGGGGAACGTGGCGAATGGCTGCTTCGCGGCGCGGCTTGCTTTTTGCGATCGTGGGCGTGCTGGCCGCGGCCCGACTCGGCTTCACCGGCCTGTTGAGCGCGGCCGCCGCGGAGGTGTTCGGCCCCGAGGTCCCGATCGGCGACGACCATGTGATCGGGCTGGCGCGCGAGCTCTCCAAGCAGCCCTATGTGCCGCCGCCGGCCGACCTGCCGCCGCCGCTCGCCGATATCGGCTACGACCTCTACCGATCCATCCGCTTCGATCCCAACCGGATGTTCTGGCGCGAGGAAGCCGGCTTCGCCTTCGACCTGCTGCATACCGGCTTCGTGTTCCGCATCCCGGTCGAGATCTACGTGGTGAGCGACGGCAAGCAACGGCGAATCAGCTACGACCCGACGCTGTTCGACTTCTCCGGGCTGCCGGTCGCCCCCGATCCCAAGGGAGCGGGCGTCGGCTATTCGGGCCTCAGGCTGCGTTATCCGCTGAACCAGCCAGGCGTGCTCGACGAATTCTGCGTATTCCAGGGGGCGAGCTACTTCCGCGCCATCGGCAAGGGCCAGGTCTACGGCCTGTCGGCGCGCGGGCTCGCCATCGACACGGCGCAGCCCAAGGGCGAGGAGTTTCCGGCGTTCCGCGGCTTCTGGATCCGGATGCCGCAGCCCGGCGCCATGGCGGTCGTGGTCGATGCGCTGCTCGACAGCCAGAGCGTCACCGGCGCCTACCGGTTCACGGTTCGGCCGGGCGAGACCACCCAGGTCGATGTCGAGCTGACGCTGTTCCCGCGCGCCGACGTGGCCCATGTCGGGGTGGCGCCGCTCACCAGCATGTTCCTGTTCGATGCGATCGACCGGACGCGGTTCGACGACTACCGGGCGTCGGTCCATGATTCGGACGGGCTCGCCATGCTGACGGGCCGTGGCGAATGGCTGTGGCGGCCGCTGTCCAATCCGCAGACGCTGCAGATCTCGGCCTTCGTCGATCATGGCCCGCGCGGCTTCGGCCTGATGCAGCGCAAGCGCGAATTCTCCGACTATCGCGATCTCGAGGCGCGCTATGAGCGGCGCCCGGCGGTATGGGTGGAACCGGTCGGCGACTGGGGGGCCGGCCATGTCGAGCTTGTCGAGATCCCCTCGGGAAGCGAGGTCAATGACAATATCGTGGCCTATTGGCGGCCACGCGATCCTTTCGGGGCCGGCCGCGAGGTCAGGCTCACCTATCGGCTTTACTGGGGTGATGGCTGGCCGCAGCAGGGGCCGGCACCGCTCGCTCGGGCACAGTCCTCGATGTCGGGCGGCACGCATCACCGGGACGGCGAGCGGCGGCTCTTCGTGATCGAGTTCTCCGGCGGCAATCTTGAAGGAGACATCAAGGCCGAGGTGAGCACGGGGCAAGGGCAGGTCAGCAACATTGTGTCGCAGCCAAATCCTGAAACCGGAGGCATTCGCGTGCATTTCGAACTGGATCCGGCGGGTTCGCCACTCGCCGAACTACGGGCACGGCTGGTCAAGGGGAGTGAGCCGGTGTCCGAGACATGGCTTTACAGGTGGACCGTGTGATGTTGAGGGTCTCTCCCGACGAGGCGCAGGCTGTGTCGCAGGATGCAGTCTTCATGCCCCTTGAAACGCCGCTGGACATGCCGGCCCAGGACCTCCGCTTCTGGCCGCCCGGAAAGGCGATCACCCGCTGGCGGACCAGCCGCCAGGTCATTGCGGCGCGGCTGTTCGTGTTCATCTTCGCCGCATTGCTCACCGGCTTCGGCACCTATGAGATCTATCATGTGGTGGCACCGAGTGGCGCATCATGGCTGCAGGGCCTGTTCGCAGTGGTGTTCGCTCTGACCTTCGCCTGGATCGCCTTTTCCTGCGCCAGCGCGCTGATCGGCTTCTGGCGGATCATCGCGGGGCGGCGGGCGCGGGCGCCGAGCGGCGGGGAGCTCGGGCGCAACGCGATCCTGATGCCGGTCTACAACGAGGATCCGGAGCCCGTTCTCGACATGCTGGAGAGCACCGGCTTCGATCTCGTGGCCGCCGGCGTGGCGAAGGCGTTCGACATCTTCATCCTGTCGGACACCCGCGACCTCGCGGTTGCCGATCGCGAGCTCCATTGCTTCCAGCGGTTGCGGCAACGCCTCGAGGGGCGGGTCAATGTCCATTACCGCCGGCGGCTCGAGAACCGCCACCGCAAGGCCGGCAACATCGCCGACTGGGTGACGCGGTGGGGTGCCTCCTACGACCACATGATCGTGCTCGACGCCGACAGCACCGTGAAGGCATCGACATTGATCGCGCTGGCGCAGGCGATCGCCGCCGACCCGACGGCCGGCATCGTGCAGAGCGTGCCGCATCTCATCAACCGGGTGACGCTGTTCGCCCGCATCCAGCAATTTGCCGGGCGGATCTATGGGCCGGTGGTCGCCGAGGGGCTCGCGGCCTGGCATGGCCGCGACGGCAATTACTGGGGGCACAATGCAGCGATCAGGGTCAGGGCGTTCGCCGAGGCGGCCGGGTTGCCGGAGCTGTCGGGGCGCAAGCCGTTCGGCGGGCATATTCTGAGCCACGACTTCGTCGAGGCGGCGCTGGTCCGGCGGGCAGGCTATGCGGTGATCATGCTTCCGGCCCTCGAGGGCTCCTACGAGGAATGCCCGCCGACGCTGATCGACCTTGCGGTGCGCGACCGGCGCTGGGCGCAGGGCAATCTGCAGCATATGAAGGTGGTCGGCGCCAAGGGGCTGCATTGGGTGAGCCGGGTGCATCTGATCCAGGGGATCATGTCGTATCTCGCCTCGCCGCTGTGGCTGCTGCTCATGGTGTTCGGCCTGCTGCTGTCGCTGCAGGCGCAATTCACCACGCCCGACTATTTCCCGGACGGATTCTCGCTGTTTCCGTCCTGGCCGGTGTTCGATCCGGAGCGGGCGCTCAGGTTGTTCGGCCTCACCATGGTGGTGCTGTTCACCCCGAAGGTGCTGGGGCTGGTGACGGCTCTGGCCGACCGGGAGTTCAGGCGGCTGTCGGGCGGCAGCCTCGGGCTGATCGCGAGCTTCCTTGCGGAGTCGGTGCTGTCGGCGCTGATGGCACCGGTGACGATGCTGACCCAGAGCCATGTGGTGCTGGACATCCTGCTCGGGCGCGACTCGGGGTGGAATCGGCAGAACCGGGCGGATGGCGCCGTTCCCTTCCCGGTCGCGGTCGCGCGCTCGACACGGCATCTGGTGACGGGCGCCGTCATCAGCGTGCTGGCGATCATGGTGTCGCTCGACACTTTCCTGTGGATGCTGCCGATCGCGCTTGGCCTCTTGCTGTCGGCGCCGCTGATCTGGTGGACCAGCCTCACCAGCGCGGGACTCGCGGCGCGACGCTCGTGGCTGTTCCTGATTCCCGAGGAATCGGTGGCTCGCAGCATGGAGCCGCCGGAACCGCCGCCAGCGGAGCCTGTCCGGGCCGCGTGAGGCAGGGGGCAGTAGGCAGTCGGAAAGTCACTGCCTAATGCCTATTGCCTACTGCCCTACCTGACAGCAAGCTCGCTTCATGAGCGATCTCGAACTCGATCGGCGCGATCAGCAGCGACTCGATGGGCATGAGGGCCCGGCGCTGCAGCTGGCGATGGAGCTTATCGTCAAGGCGGCGGCGGTGCTCGGGGCACGGCGGCTCATCCCAGTGTCGTTCGCCCATCTCGATTCGTGCTTCTATGCCGGCGAGGCGCATGTCGATTTCGCGCAATATCTCGTCGATCACGGGGCACGCCTCGCCATCCCGACCTGGACCAACAACGGCCTGGTCAGCCTCGCCGATCCCGATCCAGTGCGCGAGGCGCACGACCCGCAGGCGGCGGCCGGGGCGAAGCGGCTGATGGCGCTCTATGAGGCGCTGGGGGCCAAGCCGGTGTGGACCTGCGCTCCCTATCAGCTGCCGGGCGGACCGCAATTCGGGGACCAGATCGTCGCGGCCGAATCCAATGCGGTGGCGTATTACAATGCGGTGGTCGGGGCGCGCACCAACAAATACGGCGATTATCTCGACGTCGCCTGCGCGCTGGTCGGCAAGGCGCCCGATGCGGGGCTGCATCGCGACGAGGCGCGGCACGCCGAGGTGCTGTTCCGGATCGCCGACGAGGTGCCGCTGCGGTTCCGGCGCGAGAACATCTTTCACCATCTGCTCGGCCATCATGTGGGACTCAAGGCCGGGCGGCGCATTCCGGCGATCGAGGGGCTCGACAGCAAGGCCCGACCCGAGGACCTCAAGGCGGTGAGCGCCGCCGTGGCGGCGGCCGGCGGCGTCGAGCATTGGCACGGCATCGGGGTGACGCCGGAAGCGCCGACGCTCGATGCCGCCTTCGGGGGACAGCGTCCGACGGCGGTCTACACGGTCGATGCAGCGGCGCTGGTCGAGGCACGCGAGGCGTTGTCGCCGGCGGGCGACGGACCGCTCGACATGGTGGCGCTCGGGACGCCGCATTTCGGCATCGGCGAATTCGCGGCGCTGGCACGGCTGCTGGACGGGCGGCGCGTTCATCACGGCTTGAGCCTGGTTGTGTCGACCAGCCGCGTCATTGCGGCGCTGGCAGCGGAGCAGGGTCATCTTGCGGCGATCGAGCGGGCCGGCGGCCGGGTGATGAGCGACAGCTGCAGCTATTACGGCCCGCCGGTCGCCGGCGCCCAGGGGCGGGTGATGACCAATGCGGCCAAATGGGCCTATTACGCGCCAGGGATGATCGGCGTCAGGGTCTGTTTCGGGAGCTTGCGGGAATGCGTCGAATCGGCGGTGCGCGGCACGGTGTGGCGTGACCCGGAGCTTTGGCAGGGAATGGACGGGAGCCCAGGGGCGCCCGCCGCGGCGGTGGAGGCGGGTGCAGCGAGCAAAGCGATGCGGCGCTCCGGCCTTGGCCACGGACCTCCGGGAACGGTCATCGCACGGGTGCTCGAGGCGGGAGCGGCCGCCGGGCTGGTGCTGGTGCTCGATCAGCCCTTGAGCTTCTGGGGCGGATTCGATCCGAGGACGGGCAGGATCATCGATCGCCGCCATCCGCAGTCCGGCGTCAGCCTCGTGGGCCGGATCGTGCTGATGCGCGAATCGCGCGGCTCGGGAACGGCGCCCGGGTCGCTTGCCGAGGCGATGCGGCTCGGCACGGCGCCGGCGGCGATCGTGCTGGTCACGCCGGATCTCAACCTGGCGATCGGCGCGGCGGTCGGGCGGCGGCTCTATGGCCGCGCGCTCCCAGTGGTGACGGTGACGGACGATCAGCTCGACGCGCTCGCCGAAGTGCGTGCGCTCGCGATCGAAGCCGACGGCGCGATCGTCGATAGCTGATAATTTGCCAATGTTCGAAGCGGTCCTGTAACAAACAGCACAGTCGCGATCCTGGACTCTGTCTAAAGATCGCCTCTTCCGATTCGTGTGGAAGGGATGAGAGATGAGTCGTTTAGGCCGCGAAGAGAAGCCTTGGGAGAAATTCTGTGCGAAATTTACAAACAGGCCAATTGCACCTCAGCAATTTCAGGACTTTCGCTTCCAGGTTCTCAAGCAGCGCGTCGGCCAACTGGTGACGCACGACACGCTTCTGAAACCGTTTCACTCGGATTGGGAGACGATGGAAATCTCCGACAAGGCGCAGCAGCAATGGGACACGGCGTTTCCTGGCGACATCGGAAACAGGCGCCTTGCTCACTATCTGAACGCCTTCGCGATCGATGCCGACGATTCCCGCAAGGTGAGTGCTTTCATCCGATCCTTTCTCGCCCTACGTTTCGTGCGACAACGAGACGATGGAATTGGAGAGAGAAGAACGGATCGGTGCGTTCTACGACCGTCCGATCGACGGTCGCGAGTCGGCTCTTTCGAAAACGATGAGCATGGGCGACGCCACACTGCTTCGAGACCTGGTCGAACTTTGCAGAGGCGTGCCGCTTGCCAAGAAGGACAGCGACATGCTGCGCCGTTTCGTGCGTGTTTATCGAATCGACACGAGCGACTCCGAAGAAATCTTGGCGTTCTTCGATATCTGGAAGACATATCCGCCCTATAGCGGCCATCACCAATGGAATGCAGATTCCAAAGATCCGATCACTTATGTCAATTGCAACCTCGGGGCTGGTGTAACACCGCTGCAATCCGCCCTCGAGCTGGCAGAACTCGATGTTGTAAATTGTTTGGTCAAGCTGGGCGCGAGAGCTGGCTCAGTCGGTAGCAAGGGTGCTGGTGCTTCCGAGTGAACCCTCCCGGCGTCATTTGTGCAGAAGGCGCGGGGTCAGCTCGATGATGGTCGGGCGGTCGGCGGCGAGGGCGGCAGCGATGGCGGGCGCGATCTCGGCGAGCTTCTGCGGCTTGGCATAGGCACAGGCATAGGCGCGCGCGATGGCGCCGAAATCGGGGTTCTTGAGCGTCACCGCATTGGGCTGGATGCCCTTGTTGACCATGTCGTCGCGGATCTGGCCGAGCGCGTCGTTGTTCCACAGCAGGATCACCAGCGGCTGGCCGAGCTCGGCGGCGGTTCCGAGCTCGTTGATGGTGTATTGGAAGCCGTAATCGCCGACCAGCACGGCGGTCGGCAGGTCTGGGCGCCCCGCCCGGGCGCCGATGGCGGCCGGCAGTGCGTAGCCCAAGGTGCCGAAACCGGCCGGATGCAGCCAGCGGCGCGGCAGATCCATCGGGAAGATCTCATTGGCCGCATAGGCGATCTGCGTCATGTCGGAGGCGATGACGGTGTCGCGGGGCAGCGCCTGGCGGATGACGGCGAGGATGATGCGGAGATCGGCGCGCAACTTGTCGTCCTCGGCCGATTCGCCGGCGAGATGATCGCGCACGAAGGAGCGCGCTGCCGGGTGACGGGGCAGCTTGCCACGGCTTTCGAGGGCGGTAGCGAGCGCCGCCAGGGCGGTTGCGGCGTCGGCGAGAATAGGCACCGCCGCCGCATGCGGGCGCACCAGGCTCGCCGGATCGATGTCGATGCGGATCAGCTTGCCGGGAATGGTGATCTTGGTCTCCCAGAGATCGGTCTCGGAGATCTCGGTGCCGACCGCAAGGATGACATCGGCGTCACGCAGCGCGTCGCGGATCCTGTCCTGCGACAGGCGGGCGCCGAGGCAGAGCGGATGATCGGCCGGCACGATGCCCTTGCCGGCGATGGTGGTGATGATCACCGCATCGATCGCCTCGGCGATCCGCAAGGCCGCCGCGCCGGCATCGACGGCGCCGCCGCCGAGCAGGACGAGGGGCGACTTGGCATCGGCGAGCAAGGCGGCGGCGTCGGCGATGGCCCGGGGGTCGGCATTGGGCCGCGCCGGCAGCTTGCGGGCGGTCCAGTCGTCGCCCGCCGGCACCCGCAGGAGGTCGAGCGGCAGCTCGAGATAGGCCGGGCGGGGCCGCTGGCTGGCAAAGCGGGCGAAAGCCTCGGCGACGCCGTCGCGGACGTCATGGGGGGTCAGCGCCGTCACCGCCGCGCCGGTGATGCTGAGCGCGGCGCCGCGCTGGCTCGTCATCTCATGCAGGCGGCCGCGTCCCTGCGCGGCGTCGGCGATGTCGAGCGCCGAGGAGAGCACGAGCATCGGCGCCGAATCGGACCAGGCCTGGCCCATGGGGGTCAGGATGTTGGTGAGCCCCGGGCCGGTGATGGTGAAGCAGATGCCGGGCTTGCCGGTGACGCGGGCATAGCCGTCGGCCATGAAGCCCGCCCCCTGCTCGTGGCGGGTCAGGATGTGGCGGATGCCCGAGCGCGGCAAGGCGCGGTACATCTCGACATTGTGGACGCCAGGAATGCCGAAGACCGTATCGACGCCATAGGCCTCGAGAAGCGAGACCAGGGCCTCGCCGGTGCTCAGTTCAGCGCGCTTCATGCTCCCGCTCCCATGGTGAGTTGTGCCTGCTCCGGCGCGGCAAAGGATGGATCGAGGACGCCCGGAACCTCCGGGTTGACGGCATGGCAGGCGACCAGGGCGCCGTCGCTCAGGGCGAGCAGCGGGCGCTCGCGCGGGCAGCGCTCGAAGGCCAGCGGGCAGCGCGGGTTGAAGGTGCAGCCGGTCGGCGGACGGAGCGGCGAGGGCAGCTCGCCCTTGAGCACGATGCGCTCCTTGATGCGGCGCGGATCGGCGATCGGGGTGGCCGAGAGCAGGGCACGCGTATAGGGGTGCTGGGGATTTGCGAAGATGTCGCGCGCCGGACCGTGCTCGACGGGGCGGCCGAGATACATCACCATCACCTCATCGGCGATGTGCTTCACCACCGAGAGACCATGGCTGATGAAGAGATAGGCGAGATCGTAGCGCTCCTGAAGATCGGCGAGCAGGTTGAGGACCTGGGCCTGGATCGAGACGTCAAGGGCGGAGACCGGCTCGTCCAGCACCAGGATCTCGGGATTGAGCATCAGGGCGCGGGCAATGGCAATGCGCTGGCGCTGGCCGCCGGAGAACATGTGGGGATAGCGCGCATAATGCTCGGGGCGCAGGCCGACGTCGCGCATCATGGCCTCGGCGCGCTCGCGGCGCTCGGCGGCAGACAGGCTGGTGTTGACCAGCAGCGGCTCCTCGAGGGCAGCACCGATGCGCTGGCGGGGGTTGAGCGATCCGTAGGGGTTCTGGAAAACGATCTGCACCTTGGGGCGCAGCCGGTGCAGGGTGCGGGCGCTGGCGGTGGTGACCTCGTCGCCGCCGATGCGCAGCGAGCCGGCGGTCGGCGTCTCGATCATCGAGACAAGGCGGGCCAGGGTGGACTTGCCGCAACCGGACTCGCCGACGACGGCCAGGGTGCGACGGCGCGACAGGGTGAAGGAGGCGCCGTCGAGCGCCTTCAGCTCGGCAATGTGGCCGAACAAGCCGCGCGACAGGTGATAATAGCGCGCGAGATCGGTGGTGACGAGCACCGGCGCCTCGCTCATTCGGCAGCCTCGCGTCCGGGATGGCCGAGCGGGATGCCGGCGACCAGAGGGAAATGGCAGAGGGCATCGCCGAGCTCGGGGCCGGCCGGCTTCGGCTCGACGGCGCGGCAATATTCGACGGCGTTGCGGCAGCGCGGCGAGAACAGGCAGCCGGTCGGGCGATCGAACTGGCCGGGGACGACGCCGGGGATCGAGGGGAGCCGGCGGCCGTCGGCGCGCTCGGGAAGGGCGGCAAGCAGCGCGGCGGTGTAGGGGTGATGCGGGTCGGCGAACAGGCCGACGACATTCTGCTCCTCGACCTTCTGGCCGGCATAGTGCACCGAGACGCGCTGCGCGGTCTCGGCGACGACGCCCATGTCATGGGTGATGAGCACGAGGCCCATGCCGGTGTTGCGCTGCAGCTTGAGAAGGAGGTCGAGGATCTGCGCCTGGATGGTGACGTCGAGCGCGGTGGTCGGCTCGTCGGCAATGAGCAGGCGCGGATTGCACGAGATCGCCATGGCGATCATCACGCGCTGGCTCATGCCACCGGAAAGCTGATGCGGGAAGGCGCCGAGGCGGCGCTCGGGATCGGCGATGCCGACTTGGCGGAGGAGATCGACCGCACGCGCGCGGCGCTCCGCTTTGCCCATGTCGAGGTGGACCTTCAGGGCCTCGGTCAGCTGGAAGCCGACGGTGTAGCAGGGATTGAGGCTCGACATCGGCTCCTGGAAGATCATCGCCATGTCGTTGCCGATGATGCGGCGGCGCTCGCGCGGCGTGATGGCGAGAAGGTCGATGCCGTCGAACTCCAGGCGGTCGGCGGTGACCTTGGCGGTCCAGGGGAGGAGGCCCATCACGGCCAGCATCGACACCGATTTGCCGGAGCCGGATTCACCGACGATGGCGAGAACCTCGCTTGGCTCGAGAGCCAGCGAAACCCGGTCGACGGCGCGGAAATCGCCGGCGCTGGTCATGAAGTCGACGCAGAGATTTTCGATGGCGAGAAGCGGCATCCAAGGCCTTTTCGTCGAGAAGCCGGAGCATTATATTGCACAGCGTGCCACGGTTTTTCACGTAATTCCGGTGGCAGGAGGTCTCAAGATGGCGGGTCCAATCGTTCCGATTGCCTGAATATCTCCTCAAGGTCGCGGCGGGAGCGCTCGACGCTGTCGACGGCGCGGCGCTCGCTGGCGGCAAGGTCGAGGCCGAAGGCGGCGGCAAAATTGGCAAGATCCGAGACTGCCGCCTCTCCCAGCATCTTCTGAAGTTCCAAAAGCTCGAGAAGGGTGCGGATGATCTTGCGCTTGTCGGCGCGCGACTGGGTCAGGAAATGCGGGTCCCGCAGGTCGCGGGTGATCAGGTTGGTCTGGCGGGCGACACGGTAGTATTGCACCACGGAATGGATCACCGGGGCGGGAAGGATGGTGATGTCGTTCTTCACCGAATCGAACACGAAGTCGGTGTCGTCGGGCGTGGCGAAGGGATTTTCCTGCTCGAGGGCGTAGCGGGCTTCCTCGGGGGTGAGCTGGCGGCGGTTGGCGAGGAGCCCGGCCAGGATCTCGGAATGGAGCGCCACCACGATGTCGAGGACCCGCTGGTCGCGCGCCTCGGTGTCGCGCAGCCGTCCGGCCTCGCGCTCGGTCATCTCCTTGAGGCGGTCGGAGCGGGTGGCGAGATACCAGGTCAGCACGCCGATGAATGCGGCGACGATGGTACCGAGGGCGCCGATGACCGCGCTCACGAATTCGGTTGTCATTGCGTGGCCATCGGAACGGCTGTTGCCAAGGGAGTCGGCCGGACTATATTCGATGGCAGGAGACAGGAGCAAATTCGATGGCGTCGAAGCCGCGTCCGAAGCCTACTTCGATTCCGCCAGATGGCGGCCACCGACTGCGCCTAGGCGATTTGCTAAAGAGATTACGGGAGGCTTGGAAGGAGCCGCCTCCCAAGCACATTCCGATTCACCCCATCAACGGGCCGACGGGTCCGAAACCAAGTTATTAGGACGTTGATCAAGTTGCTCCAACGCCTGCTCCGAAAGAGTAACGGCGTGAATGAGTAAATCAATATAGTCTTCGTAGATTCTAATCTTCCGCTCTGATGATAATTTGCTATAGGCGTCGCTGCGCAAATCCGCAGTCAATTGAGCGATTACTGACGTCTGAGAATAGAAAACAACCATGGATCTATCACTTCAGCAGGCAGAATGTGAATTTCCCGCGCTATTCCCTGGAATATGTGGTGTGGTTCCTCGAGCGGGACAAAGGGGATGTACAAGACATCTGTGCGCATATGTTCGACGACTTCATGTCTGTGGGCTTGCAGATCGACTTGGCGCAAGCGGGCACGATAGCTGCGGATTTCGGCGCATAATGCTGTCTGATAGTCGACGATCCTCTCCCTTCGCTTGACCGTTTCGAGATTCTTGAGCTGCCGGAAGGAGACGCTCCAGCCGAGCATGGTCGTCAGGCAGCCGATGAGAGCTGCGACAATGGCTGGTCCGATCCATGCGGACATGGCGGCGGAATACCCCCGGACGATTCGACCGATGCGTTTTAGCTGCGTTTCAACCTGGGGTCGAGTGCGTCGCGCAGGCCGTCGCCGAGCAGGTTGATGCTCACCACGGTGATCAGGATGGCGAGGCCGGGGAAAGTGACGATCCAGGGCGCGGCGAGGATGAATTCGCGGCTGTCGGCGAGCATCGCGCCCCATTCGGGGGTGGGCGGCTGGGCGCCGAGGCCGAGGAAGCCGAGGCCGGCCGCTTCGAGAATGGCGTCGGAGACGCCGAGCGCCGCTTGGACGATGAGCGGCGCCAGGCAATTGGGGAGCACGGTGACGAGCATCAGCCGCAGCTTGCCGACGCCGGCGACCCGGGCGGCGGTGACATAGTCGCGCGACAGCTCGGACAGGGCCGATGCACGGACGAGCCGGACATAGCGCGGCAGATAGACGATGGTCACGGCGATGATGGTGTTGGTGAGGTTCGGCCCGATCACCGCAATGATCAGAATGGCGAGCACCAGCGAGGGAATGGCGACGATCAGGTCCATGATGCGCAGGATGACGACATCAACGATGCCGCCAAATGCGGCAGCGGCAAGGCCGAGCGCCACCCCGACCACCGCCGACACGACCATCACCGAAAGGCCGATGAAGAGCGAGATGCGCGCCCCGTAGATGATGCGCGAGAGCATGTCGCGGCCGAGCGGATCGGTGCCGAGCAGGAAGCGCGGATCGCCGCCTTCGGCCCAGGCCGGCGGCAACTTGGCAAAGCCGCGAAACTGCTCGATCGGCGAATGCGGCGCCAGGAGCGGCGCGAACAGCGCGACGAGACAGATGGCGGTGACGACGAAAAGGCCGATCACCGCGCCGCGATTCTCGCGGAAGGACCGCCAGAATTCGAGAAGGGGGCCGGGCGCAGCCTGGCGCGGGGAGGTCAGTGCGACGTCAGCGGGCATGGCGGATCCGCGGGTTGATGATGCTGTAGAGCATGTCGATCAGCAGGTTGAGGAAGATGACGATACCGGAGATCAGCAGGATGCCGCCCTGGAGGGCGGGATAGTCGCGCCGGCTGATCGACTCGATCAGCCAGTTGCCGACCCCCGGCCAGGAGAAGATCGTCTCGGTGAGCACGGCACCGGCCATCAGCGTGGTGATCTGCAGCCCGATCGTGGTAACCACCGGGATGAGGGCGTTGCGCAACGCGTGGATGCCGATGACGCGGAACGGCGACAGGCCCTTGGCGCGGGCGGTGCGGACATAGTCCTCCTCGAGAACCTCGAGCATGGAGGAGCGCGTCATGCGGGCGATGACGGCGAGCGGGATGGTGCCAAGGACGATGGCCGGCAGGATGAGGTGGCGCAGCGCATCGAGAAAGGCGCCCTCCTGGTCGGAGAGCAGGCTGTCGATCAGCATGAAGCCGGTGACCGGCTCGAAATAATATTTGATGAGATCGATGCGGCCGGACACCGGGGTCCAGCCGAGATAGTTCGAGAAGAACATGATCAGCAGCAGGCCCCACCAGAAAATCGGCATGGAGTAGCCGGTGAGGGCGGCGCCCATCAGTGCCTGGTCGTAGACGGTGCCGCGACGAACCGCGGCAATGACGCCGGCCGGGATGCCGAGCAGGATCGCCAGCAGCATGGCGGCGAGGCTGAGTTCGATGGTGGCGGGAAACAGCGTCAGGAACTCGGTCAGCACCTTCTCATGGCTGATGATCGAGGTGCCGAAATCGCCGTGCAGGATGTTCCACACATAGTCGAGGAACTGTCGCCAGACCGGCTGGTCGAGCCCCATCTCGTGACGCAGCATCTGAAGGCGCTCGGGCGAGATGCCGCGCTCGCCGCGCCGCACCTCGATGGGATCGCCCGGCACCAGGCGAATCAGCATGAAGGTGATGAACATCAGGGCCAGAAAGGTCGGCAGCGTAATCGCTGCGCGCCTGATGATGAAACCGAGCATGGCCTGTCATCCGGCCTGCCGGCATCCGCCTCCCCGACGATCCGGGGAGGCGGATGACGCGGGAGCAGTCTATTTCTTCACGTCGACGCCGTAAAACTCATGGCGCCCGAGTGGCGAGACCTTGTAGTCCACCACCTCCTTGCGGATCGGCTCGAACACGGTCGAGTGCGCAATGGTGAACCACGGCGCCTCTTCCTTGAAGATCTTCTGCATGTTCTCGTAGATGGCGGTGCGCTGCTCCTTGTCGGACAGGGTCCGCGCCTTCACCAGCCCGTCATTGAACTCCTTGTTGCACCATTTGGCGATATTCTGGGAGTTCGGCTTGCCGTCGGCGGCGCAGCCGAGCAGGAAGAAGAAGTTGTCGGGATCGCCATTGTCGCCGGTCCAGC
>JBEVJH010000071.1:0-10754 GCA_040510355.1 Aestuariivirgaceae bacterium | reverse complement strand
TCCCCCGGCGTGCGGGAGGTCGGCGAGATGGTGGTGGCGATCTACACGCCCGAGGGCGACGCCGTGGCGCTGTCGAACGGCATCATGGTGCATGTCCACACCATGAGCCGCTTCATCAAATGGATGATCCGGGAGGGGTATGAAAGCGATCCCGGCATTCGCGACGGCGATATCTTCGCCAACAACGACGCCTTCATCGGCACGGTGCAGGTGCCGGATGTCATGGACGTCATGCCGATCTATTACGATGGGACTCTCGTCGGCTGGGCCGGGGCGGTTTGCCACGAGCTCGAGGTCGGGGGCATCACGCCCGGCGGCGACGTCTGCCTCGCCCAGGAACGCTTCACCGAAGGCCTGTTCATCTGCGCCGAGAAGGTCGGCCAGAACGATGAGCTGCGCCGCGACTACATCATCCGCTGCGAGCGCAATCTGCGCATGCCGATCTATTGGGTGCTCGACGAGAAGGCCAAGGTCGCCTCCTGCATCGAGATCCGCGAGGGCGTGAAGTCGATCATCGCCGAGCTCGGGCTCGACTATTGGCGGCAGGTCACCAAGGAGTTCATCGAGGAGGGGCGCCGCAGCCAGCTGGCGCGGACGCGCCAACTGACCGTTCCCGGCAAGTATCGTGCCCACACCTTCTACGGCCACGTCACAGAAGGCAAACCGGGCTTCCAACCTCTCGCCGACCCGAACTGGCTCTACAACATCCCGATCGAGCTGGAGATCACCTCCGAGGGCAAGATCAACCTCGACTTCGATGGAACACAGCCGTGGGGCTTCCATTCGATGAACTGCACGCCGGCCGGAATGGATGGCGGAATGTTCGTGACGCTGACCCAGCACATGAATTTCGAAGGCCTGGTCAATGACGGCGCCTGGATGGCGACATCGCTGAACCTTCCGGAGGGAACCTGGACCAACCCCGACAACGAGCAGGTTGCGACGGCCACCTCCTGGGCCTTGCTGCTCCCCGCCTATGGCGCCTTTCAGCGCCTCCTCTCGCGCGGCTTCCTGTCGCGCGGCTATGTCGAGGAGGTGTTCGTCGGCCAAGTCAACAGCCCGATGATCGAGATGGGGGGAGTCAGCCAGTACGGCACGAGCTTCGGCATGGCGCATTTCGAATGCGCCGCCGCCGGGTCGGGTGCGCTCGCCATCAAGGATGGGCTCGACACGGCCTATGTCGGCTGGAATCCCGAATCCGACATGGGCAATATCGAGATCTGGGAGCAGAACATGCCGATGCTCTATATCGGTCGCTCCATCCTGCCGAACTCGGGCGGGCCCGGGAAATATCGCGGCGGCTGCTCATTCATCTCGACCTGGCTCATCAGCAAGACCGATCACCTTCGTCTGGTGACCTCGGAACATTCGTCGCGGGTGTTCGACAATGCCGGCATGTGCGGCGGCTACCCGGCGCCGACCTGCCAGATGCATCGTGTGGTGCGCAACACCAATATCGAGGAGCTGGTCGCCAGGCGCCAACCGCTGCCGCACGGCATCGGAACCGACCCCGAGAGATCGGATCTCGAGAGGCTCGTCAGCGGCGATCACGAAACGTCCGAGGGACCGTACATCACGGCGCCGCACAAGGCCGGCGACATCTTTACCCACGCCTATAATGGTGGTGGCGGCTTCGGCGACGTGCTCGAGCGCGATCCTGTGAAGACCGCATCCGATGTCGAGAACGGCTTCATGACCCGCCAGGCAGCCGAGCAGGTCTACGGCATTGTTCTCGTCGAGAACAGCGATGGCGTCCTCGAGGTCGATCGGCGCGCCACCGCCGACCGGCGCGAGCGCATGCGCAAGCAGCGTCTCGAGCGCGCGCGGCCGGTTTCTGCCTGGCTCGCTCAGGAGCGCCGCCGTGTCACGGCCAGCGACTTTGCGCCCGAGGTGCGAAAGATGTATCGCAGCGCCATGCGGCTTTCCGATCGCTTTGCTGCCGAGTTCCGCAGCTTCTGGGGATTGACGGCGGACCATGAAGTCGCCGAGGGAGGTGCGCGATGACCGCCTACGGACCAGAGATCATCCGTGATCTGATCGATGGACAGCTGCCCTGGCATCAGACCAGGCGCATCATGAGCGCCTATAAGGACGAGAGCCGGTTCTTCACCTATCTCGACGTGCTGCAAGAACGCATGAAATGGCGCGACCGCATCCTCCTGCCGGTCGGTCCGCATCTGTTCATCGTTCAATCGCCGCATGGCCGGGTCACCAAATGCGAATGCGGTCACGACTTCGGCGATTACCGCAAGAACTGGAAACTCAATGCCCACGTCTTCGTGCGGAGCGACCGCCAGTCCTTGCGTGAAATCTATCCCAACAACGACATCCCCGATCCCGAGTGGATGGAGATCCGCGAGTTCCTCTGCCCCTCTTGCGGCACGCTGCATGAGGTCGAAGCCTGCCCGCCGGGGTATCCGATCCTGTTCGATTTCGAGCCCGATATCGAAGGCTTCTACCGCGACTGGTTGAAGGCGCCTCTGCCCGAGGAATAGCGCGATGAACGGCATTGCGGGTCGTAGTGCGGTGATCACCGGTGGCCTGACGGGGCAGGGGCTGGCGATCGCGTCCGCCTTGGCCAAGCGGGGCGCCAATGTTGCGCTCGGCTCCTTCCTCGGCGAGCAGCGCGGCCGCGTCCAGGATGCGGCCGCCTATCCGGAGGTCGCCATCGTCGAGCCCGTCGTGCGAGATCTCCTGACGAATGGCGTCAAGGTTCATGCCGCCCATCTCGACGTGCGCGACAATGACGCGATCGCCGGCTTCATTGCCGAGGCCGAGGTCGCCTGCGGCCCGGCGGATATTCTCGTGAATGCCGCCGGCACCACCGCCGAGCATCCGGTCTGCGGTCATCCCGACGATCTATGGACCAAGATCATCGACACCAATCTCAGCGGCGCATTTCGGATGATCCGCGCCGTGCTGCCGGGAATGATGGCGCGCGGCTGGGGCCGGATCGTCAATATCGGCTCGACCGCCGCATCGGTCGGCTGGAAGGACAATCCGGCCTATTGCGCGTCCAAGCATGGGTTGATCGGCCTCACCAAATGCGTGGCGCTCGAGGGCGCCGCCCATGGCGTCACTTGCGTTGCCATCAGCCCGACCTGGGTCGAGACCGAGCTCATGCACCGCAATGTCGCCCAGCTGGTCGCCCGCGAAGGAAAGGGCCGCACTGCCGCTCAGGCGATGGCCGAGATTGCCGCGCAGAATCCGCAGCACCGGATCATACAGCCGGATGAGATCGCCGGCTTGGCGGTCTTCCTCTGCAGCGACGAAGCGCGCGGCATCACCATGGAGAACATCCAGGTCACCGGAGGGTCGCTATGGTAGTCCGGCGCGGGAAATGCGGCTTGGCGGTCTCAGGCCCGCTGCGCAGCAGCGCCTTGCGCGCAGCCCATTCCTCCGCCGCGTCGAATTCCTGAAGAAAACTCGCTTCGCCGGCTGCGAAGATCGCCACCGGAACGCCATCGCGATAGAGCAGACGGTTGCCGGTCAGGGCAGGCAGCCTCTGGCCCGGCGTCAGCACGCCGACGAGGTTCAGAGGATCGGCGGCGCAAACCGAGATGAATTCTCCCGTTCCCGGCTCGCGGCGCAGCTCGCGCAGCAGGCCGACGGCTTCCGGCAGGGCGAACTGCTCGCCCGAGAAGCCCGCAACGAAACGCCCGCCGCGGATCTCGCCATGGCTCTCGAGCCGCCGATAGACTCGCAACAGCTCGCGCCATGGCGGCAGCCATGCGGCTTCCCGCTCGACCAGTCGCCAGAACACCACGCCGTAGCGCGCCAGCAGAGCCCGGGCCACATGCTCGATCGTCTCAGGCTTGGGCTGCGCGCGGCCCTCGGCAGCGCCGCGGCGCGCCAACGCCCATCGCCCGGCCTCCACCATGCCGGATGCCGGCCGGGCGCGTCGCCCCTTTCTCGCACCGGACCGCGACGCCGGCATGATCAGCGCCCGCAAGCCGGCGAAACTGTCGGAGGTCACGAGCCCGAGCGAAACCAACTCGCCCAGCGCCTCCTCGACCTCGGCGCGCAGGATACCGCTCTGTTCCAGCAGCTCCTCGAAGAACGACGCGCCGTTCCGGCGGATGGCATCGAGCACTTTCTGGCCGCGCAGGCTCGCCTCGACCTCGGAAGTTGCACTGACAAGTTCCGTCCAATACGGAAGATGCCGGCGCGCCATCACGGTGATGGGAGTCGTTCTGACCGGTCCCGCTGCCACCGAGGCCGTCTCGCCGCGGGAACCGTTCAGCGGGCGAAGTCTCGCCCATGCAAGCTGTCCGGACGCGGAGCGCTGATCGAGCCAGACCGGATCGTAACCTTGGAGCCGGGCAGGCAGGATCTCGGCCTCCCACGCACCGGCCGGGGCCTCGAAGCCCTCGAGCTGTCGCACCACCGGCTCGAGCGCTTCGATGCCCTCCATCCGCGACCGCGCGCTCACATGCTGCCAATCCAGCAGGAACCGGATGAAGTCCTTGGCCGCCACCGGCTCGATCTCGGCACGCAGGCGCTTGGTCGTGTAATTGTGGATCCTGGCCAGCAACCGCCTTTCGCACCATTCGACTTCGTTGGTCATCGGCGTGTAGCGGCCACGCATGGCGAAGCCTTCGACCTGCAGTGCCGTCAATGCAGCCGCAATGTCGTCGGGCGACAGGCCCAGCGCTTCGGCCAACCGCGCCTCGGTGACCGGCCCGAGACCCTCGAGGCGGCCGCGCAGCAGCTCGGCCAGAGCCGCCTCCCGGGAAAGCGTGGGCTCCGCCTGGAGCCTCGATGACACGGCCTCCGGCCACACCGCCTTGAAATCGGCCAGGCGCTCGGTGGCGGCCCAGATCTCGGCTCCTGGAAGATCGATGGCCACGGCCCGACCCTGGGCGGTCAGATCGGCCATGTATGAGACCCATGCCGCATTGTCCGCGAGCTCTTCCCGGGTGAGGAACCCGAGCCAGAGCAGGGCGTCGTGGAGCTCGTCGGCATTGACGGCTTCCGGCCATGCTTCCGCGCGAACTCGAACTATTGCCTCCGCATCGAGGCTGGCGAGCTCGGAGGCATCCTCCGACGAAAGCCAACGTCGGCTGAGCACGGCCTGGGTGCGCCGCTCCTCGAGGGGGGCATCGTCCAGGAAGGCGTAGGGGCGGGCCGACAAGACCTCCATGGCCAGCGGCGAAGGTCCGGTGAGGTCGCGCGCAACGACCTCGATCTCGCCCGATTCGAGCCGCTTCAGCAGGCCGATCAGCCCGGCCAGGTCGAGAGCTTCGGTGAGACAATCGGTGATGGTTTGCTGGACCAGGGGATGGTCGGGAACCTCGCGCTCCCCGGTGAGGTTCTCGGCGCACGCGATCTGATCGGGGAAAACCGCGCCCATCAGGTCCTCGGCTCCCATGCGCACCAGCTGCGGCGCCACCTTGCGCCCGCCCTGGAAGCGTGGCAGCGCCAAGGCGACGCCGGTCACCCAGCGCCAGCGCGTCTGGAACATCGGCGCGTCGAGCAGCGCCTGGACGAGCACCGGCTCGACCGAGGCCGAATGCAGATAACGCACGACATCGGTCAGGTCGAAGCTGTGGGCCTTGGTGAGCGAGATGACGATGTTGTCCTCGGTCGCCGCCGCCTGCAGCTCGAAATTGAACTTGCGGCAGAAGCGCTTGCGCAGCGCCAATCCCCAGGCGCGGTTGATCCGGCTGCCATAGGGTGAATGGATCACCAGCTGCATGCCGCCCGCCTCGTCGAAGAAGCGCTCGAGAACGATCGTCTCCTGTGTCGGCACGGTTCCGAGCGCCGCCTGACCGGCTGCCAGATACTCGATGAGCTGGTCGGCGGCCGGATCGCCGATGCCGATCTCCAGGAGTCGGTCGCGCGCAGCGCCGGCGCCTCGGTCCCGCCGGATCGCTGCAGCGATGAACGATCGCAGCCGCGACACGCCGGCCGACAGCTCGTCGCTGCGCCCGGGCGCCTCGCCCAGCCAGAAGGGCAGGGTCGGCGCCAGGCCGTGCCCATCCTCGACCCTGACAGTGCCCCGCTCGACCCGCAGGATTCGATAGCTGCGATTGCCGAGCTGGAACACGTCGCCGGCCATGCTCTCGACCGCAAAGTCCTCGTTCAGCGTGCCGACGACCAGGTCCTCCGGCTCGAGCAGCACCTGGTAGTCGGCGTTGTCGGGGATCGTGCCGCCGGCGGTGAGGGCGGTGAGCCGCGTCCCGCGACGTCCGCGGAGCAGCCCGTTGACGGCATCATGGTGGACAAGGGCGCCACGGCGGCCGCGCCGGGTGGTGAAGCCGGTCGCCAGCATGGACACGACTGCCGCATAATCCTCGGCCTTGAGGTTCCAGAACGGATAGGCGCGCCGCATGATCGCCAGAAGGTCGTCGGACCGCCATTCCTGCGCTCCCACCTCGGCGGCGATCTGCTGCGCCAGCACGTCCAGCGGCTGCTCGATCACGATCAAGCGGTCGAGCTCTCCCCGCGATACGCAGTCGAGCAGTGCGGCGCACTCGACGAGATCGTCCCGTGAGAGCGGGAACAGACGTCCCTTCGGCGTACCGCCGACCGCATGACCCGAGCGACCGACGCGTTGCAGGAAGGCCGCAATGGTGTGAGGAGAGCCGATCTGGCAGACCAGCTCGATTTCCCCAATATCGATGCCGAGCTCGAGCGAGGCCGTCGCCACCAGCGCCTTGAGCCTGCCGGCCTTGAGCCGCTGCTCGGCATCAAGGCGCTGCTCCTTCGCCATGCTGCCATGGTGGGCGGTGACATGCTCAGCACCAAGCCGTTCGGAGAGCTGGCGGGTGACCCGTTCGGCAAGGCGTCTGGTGTTGACGAAGATGAGAGTCGTGCGGTGCATCTCGATCAGCGCCGCCAGCCGCGAGTAGATCTGCTCCCAGACCTCGCCGGACATCACCGCCTCGAGCGGTCCGCCCGGCACCTCGATGGCGAGGTCGCGAGTGCGGTGATGGCCGATGTCGACGATCTGGCAAGAGGGCGGCGTTCGTCCATCGCCGGCCCCGACCAGGAACTGGGCAACCGTCTCGACCGGCTTCTGCGTCGCCGAAAGCCCGATGCGCAGGGGCCGCGCGGCGGTCAGCGCCGACAGCCGCTCGAGCGAGATGGCAAGATGGCTGCCTCGCTTGCTCGCGGCGACGGCGTGAATCTCGTCGACGATGATGGTGCGGGTGGTCGCCAGCATGGCGCGCCCGCTTTCCGAACCGAGCAGGATATAGAGCGACTCCGGCGTGGTGACGACGATGTGAGGAGGGCGCCGCACCATCTTGCCGCGCTCCGAGGGCGAGGTATCGCCGGTCCTGACCGATGCCCGGATCTCGACATCGGCAAGCCCCATTCTGGCGAGCACCTGCCGGATGCCTTCGAGCGGCTCCACCAGATTGCGATGGATGTCGTTGGACAGCGCCTTGAGCGGCGAGACATAGACGATCTGCGTCTCGTCCTTCAGCGTCCCTGCAAGCCCTTGGCGGACCAAGCTGTCCAACGCCGCCAGAAAGGCGGCCAGCGTCTTGCCGGAACCGGTCGGCGCCGCGATCAGCGCATTGGACCCCGACCGGATCGCCGGCCAGGCTTCGGATTGAGCAGCCGTCGGAGCGCCGAACCGGTCCTCGAACCAGCTCGCGACTGCCGGATGGAAAAGGTCATGAACGGTCATCGACACGGCATTCTTCGGCTCTTCGACAGGAGACACAAGATATGGGGCGGAGTTTTGATCGTTCAATCCGGGCTCAACCATTCCGGGTACCGCAGACCGGCTTGACCATATCGGCCCCAACCTGCTCACCTTGCGCCCTTTCGAGGAGGAATGCCGTGCACCCGACCTATGCCGCTTTCAGTGAATCAGAGCACCGCCAGAGATTGGAGCGGGCGCGTCAGGTCCTCCGCGCCAATGGCATCGCGGTCTGCATCAGCGTGGCACCGGAGCATCTGTACTATTTCGGCGGCTACGATTCCTGGGTCAGCGTCAACAGCCCGCAGGCGCTGGTCTTTGCTGCGGACGGCGGCGAGCCGACGCTCGTGGTGCGCGATGTCGACCTGGCGCTGCCCCGCGAGACTTCCTGGATCGACGACATCCGCAACTATCATCTGGTGACCGATGACGTCCCGGGACTGATCGCCGAGATCGCCCGGGAGAAGGGCTTGTCGGACGGCAAAGCTGCGATCGAGAGCCAGTCCTACGCTCTGCCCTTTGCGCTCGGACAGGAGATCGCCGAGGCAATCGCCCCGGCGACGCTTGTCGACTGCACCGCAAGCCTGAGCGCCACCCGGCTGATCAAATCGGCGGCCGAGATGCGCTATCTGGAGGAAGCTGCCCGGTATGCGGGATTGGGCCTCGATGCCGCCCGCCATGCCCTCAGGCCCGGCATGACCGAGATCGCCCTTGCCGGGGTTGTCGAAGCTGCAATGCGGGCTGCCGGAAGCGACTACTGGTCGATACCGACCGAGCTGTCCAGCGGGCCGCGTACCCCCGGCGGTCACGCCACGCCCCGCGAGCGCCCCATCGAGCCCGGAGATCTCGTTCATCTCGAATTTGCCGGGGTCTCTCAGCGGTATCACGCGGCAGCCATTCACACCATGAGCCTCGGCCAGCCGAGCAAGCAGGCGCGCGATCTCTATCACCACGCGCGCCAGTCGCTCGCCGCAGGCATCGCCGCGGTGCGACCGGGGGCGCCGGTCGCCGCTATCGAGGAGGCATCGCTCGAGCCATTGCGCAAGGTCGGACTCGAGGCCAATGCGGTCATGCGCTTCGGTTACGGCATCGGCATTGCCTACCCGCCGATCTGGCTCGAGCCCCTTCAGATCACCCGCGGAGTCGACCAGGTTCTTCAACCGGGCATGGTGTTCGTCCTTCATGCCTATATCCAGCTGCTCGACGAGGGATTGGGCGTCGTCCAGGGCGGCACCTATGCGCTGACCTCGTCAGGTCTGAAGATGCTGGTCGGCGGTGGCGACGTCCCTCTGGAAATCATCTGAAACCGCTCGAAGCTTGCGGCAGCCGCCGGCGAAATGCTTTGCTGCGCATTGACGAGCCGAATGATCAGGAGACGGAGATGACATCGATCGGACGGGAATATCGGAACGCGACGGCTGCAGCACTGATCGCGCTCGCAACCATGATGCCGGCCTCCAAGGCGTCGCTGGCCGCGGACGGCGACGGCCTATGGCCGGTCTATCAATCGGCATTGAAGAACGCCAAATATGTCGACCTGACCCACACGATCAAGCCAGGCATACCGGTCTGGGCAGGATTTGCCGCATCGACCTTCGCTCCGGCCAAGGCGGGGAAGGACATCGAGGGCTTCGCCAAGAAGGACGATGTCTACACCTACCAGAAGCATGGGTTCGAGGCGACCGAGTACAATCTGAAGACCGACCAGCTTGGGACCCAGCTCGATCCGCCGGCCCACTGGGCCCCGGAATATCCCGCCCTCGACGAGCTGCCGGCAACTTACGCCATTCGTCCGCTGGTCGTCATATCAATCGTCGACCAGCTCAAGTCCGATTCGAATTATGCCTTGCAGGTGTCCGACATCGAGGCCTGGGAGAAGGTGCATGGGCGCATCCCCGAAGGCTCCGTCGTGTTCGTCCGCTCCGACTGGTCGAAGGCCTGGCCCGACCCGGCGCTTGCGACCTTGACGAAATTTCCGGGAGTCGGCCTCGCAGCGCTCAAATTTCTGCACAATGAGCGCAAGATCCTGTTTCATGGCCATGAGCCGCTCGACACCGACTCGACGCCGAATCTCGAAGGCGAGCATTGGCTGATGCACAATGGTTTCGTCCAGGCGGAAGGCGTCGCCAATCTCGACCAGGTGCCCGAGACCGGCGCGTTGGTGGTCATCGGCTATCCGAAATTCGGCGGCAGCCTTGGTGGTTATGCGCGATACGTCGCGGTTTGCCCGCCGGACTGGAAATTCGGCGTGACGATCGGCCCGCAGGACGCGCCGCTGCCGAAATCCGACAAGCCGCTGCATTTCGACCCGGCCGTCGGCATGCGCGTTCGCTGACGACGCGATGCGATACGGCTTCATCGGGCTTGGCAATCTCGGGGGCCATCTCGCCGCAAGCATGCTGCGCAATGGCTTCGAGCTTTCGGTCAACGACGCCGATCCCGTGTCGGCGGAGCCATTGCTCGAAGCCGGTGCGCGCTGGGCCGATACGCCGCGCATGCTCGGCGCCGCGGTCGATTGCGTGATCACCTGCCTGCCGTCGCCTGCCGTCTCCCGAATGGTGCTGCAGGATGTGCTGCAGACGCTCAAGCCCGGCTCGAGCTTCATCGAGATGTCGACGCTCGGGCGGGACGAGATCCTTGGTCTCGCGCAGATGGCCGCCGAAAGGGGTGTCCGTACGCTCGAATGCCCGGTCACCGGCGGGGTGCATCTCGCGGCGAGCGGGAAGATCACCGTGCTGGCCGGCGGCGACAAGGATCTTTTCGAGCAGCACCGTCCGGCGCTCGCGGCGATGGGGGGTCAGCTCTTCCACATGGGGCCGTTGGGATCCGCGGCGATCATCAAGGTCATCACCAACATGCTGGCCTTCATCCATCTGGTGGCCGATGGCGAGGCCCTGATGCTGGCGAAGCGCGGCGGCCTCGACCTCGCGCAGGCCTGGCACGCCATTCGGGCGAGCTCCGGCACCAGCTTCGTGCACGAGACCGAGGGCCAGCTCATTCTCAATGGCAGCTACGACATCGCATTCACGATGGACCTGGCGCTCAAGGATCTGACCTTCGCCATGCGCCTCGGCAGCGAGTTCGGCGTGCCGCTCGATCT
>JBEVJH010000070.1:0-11439 GCA_040510355.1 Aestuariivirgaceae bacterium | reverse complement strand
ATCCCGAGCATTCCGCTGTGGCTGGCGCTGGCGGCGATCATGCCGCCGACCTGGAGCCCGCTGCTCGTCTATTTCGGCATCACCATCATTCTCGGCCTGCTCGACTGGACGGGCCTGGCGCGCGCGGTCAGGTCGAAGCTCCTGGCGCTGCGCGAGGAGGATTATGTGCTGGCGGCCCAGCTCATGGGCGCCAATCCGCCGCGCATCATCTCTCGCCACCTCATTCCGGGCTTCATGTCCCACCTCATCGCCACCGCCACGATCGCCATACCCGGGATGATCCTGGGCGAGACGGCCTTGAGCTTCCTCGGCTTCGGGCTCCGGCCGCCGATCACCAGCTGGGGCGTGCTGCTGACTGAGGCGCAGAACATCAGCGTGGTTGCGCTCTACCCCTGGTTGATGTACCCAGTCATTCCCGTCATCCTCGTTATCCTTGCTTTCAACTTCCTGGGTGACGGCCTGCGTGACGCGGCGGATCCCTATCGCTAGACAACTGTGCCTGTGCCATAATTGTTAACCTGGATGGGGCGCCGCTGGACGGCCGCTTTCGTCGCGAAAGGTTGAGGAGCCTGAACGATGCGGCGGCTAGGTCATGCGCGCATCCTCATGTACAGCCACGATACTTTCGGGCTCGGACATCTCCGGCGCTGCCGCACCATCGCGCATGCGCTGGTCGAGCATTTCAAGGGCCTGCATGTCCTCATCATTTCGGGATCGCCGATCGCCGGCGCCTTCGACTTCCGGGCGCGGGTGGACTTCGTCAAGATCCCGAGCGTCATCAAGCTCTACAATGGCGAGTACACCTCGATCGCCCGCCATATCGATCTCCAGGAGACCCTGGAGATGCGCCAGTCGATCATCCGCCACACCGCCGAATCCTATCAGCCCGACATCATGATCGTGGACAAGGAGCCGCTCGGCATGCGCGGCGAGCTGCAGGACACGCTGTCCTTCCTCAAGACCCACGGCACCACGCTGGTGCTGGGGCTGCGCGACGTCATGGATTCGCCTTCGCTGCTGCAGGCCGAATGGGCGCGCCACAATGTGCTGAAGCGGGTCGAGGCGCTGTACGATTCGGTGTGGGTCTACGGCCCCGCCGATTTCTGGGACCCGCTGACCGGCTTCGACGTGCCGGCGAGCATCGAGTCGCGCAAGGTGTTCACCGGCTTTCTCGAGCGCAGCCTGCCGCACAAATCGAGCTCGGCGAACCGGCCGGAAGGCCACTATCTCCTGGTGACCGCGGGCGGCGGCGGCGACGGCGCCGAGCTGATGAACCAGGTGCTCGACACCTATGCGGCCTATCCCGATTTGCAGCGGCCGTTGCTCCTGGTGCTCGGCCCGCTGATGCCGGCGGAGGAGCGCGACCGCATAAGGGCCCGCGCCAAGGCGTTTCCGCGGGCCACGGTGATCGAGTTCGACAATCGCATGGAGGCGCTGATCGACGGCGCCAAGGCGATCGTCAGCATGGGCGGCTACAACACCTTCTGCGAGATCCTGTCCTTCGACAAGCGGGCGCTGCTGGTGCCGCGGGTGCGGCCGCGGGAGGAGCAGCTGATCCGGGCGCGGCGCGCCGCCGAGCTCGGGATCATCGACATGCTGGAGCCGTCCGAGGCAGCCGATCCGGCACGGCTCGCGGTGGCCCTCGAGGCGGTCTACAAGCGGCCGCGCCCCTCGAAGATCCAGACGCCGATGAAGCTTGGCGGCCTCGCCGCCATCTGCGACCTGGTGGATGGCTGGCTTGCCCGCAATTCGCAGCGGCGGCTCATCGCCGTCGAAGGCGGGCATTAGAGCCTGCCCGGTGATGGGCAAGATTGCCGTCCTGCTCAGCTGCTATCCGCGCATGTCGGAAACTTTCGTCGCGCAGGAGCTGCTCGGGCTCGAGAAGGCCGGGCTCGACATCGAGATCATCTCGCTGATGCGGCCGGAGACCGCGCAGCGCCAGCCGGTCAATGACGAGATCCGCGCGAGCGTCCACTACCTGCCCTATTCGCTGCTCTACGACCTGCCGGCCTTTGCGGCGGCCTGGTGGCGGCAGCGCAGGCAGCGCCGCTATGGCGCGGCGCTCGCCGCCTTCCGCCGGGATCTCCGGCGCGACTTCACCACCGGGCGGATCAGGCGCTTCGCCCAGTCGCTGGTGGTGGCCGACCGCCTGGCGGGCCGCTACAGCCGGCTGCATGCCAATTTCATCCACAAGCCGGCAACGGTCGCGCATTATGTCGGGCTCCTCACCGGCATCGGCTGGACCTGCTCGGCGCATGCCAAGGACATCTGGACCGAGCCCGAATGGGAGCTCAGGGACAAGCTGCGCCGCCTCGACTGGGTCGTGGTCTGCACCCGCCACGGAGCCGAGCGGCTAAGGGCGCTGGCCGCCGACCCGGCCTTGGTCCATCTCAGCTATCACGGTCTCGATCTGCGGCGGTTCGGCGCCTTCGACGGGCAGCGCCCGGGCCACACCGGCAACGGCCCCGCCGACTGCCTCAGGTTCCTGGCGGTCGGTCGGGCGGTTCCGAAAAAGGGCTTCGACACGTTGCTCGAGGCATTGGCGCTGCTGCCGCGCGCGCTTTGCTGGCGGCTCAGCCATATCGGCTCGGGAAGCGAGACGGAAGCGCTCCAGAACCTTGCGCGGCGGCTCGGCATTGCCGACCGGATCGATTGGCGCGGCACGCTCGAGCAGCCGGAGGTGCTGAGAGCCTATCGCGACGCCGATCTCTTCACCCTGCCCTGCCGGATCGCCGAGAATGGCGACCGCGACGGCCTGCCCAATGTGCTGGTCGAGGCGGCCAGCCAGCGACTGGCCATGGTGTCGACGACGGTGTCGGGCATTCCGGAGTTCATCACGGACGGCATCGACGGCCTGCTGGTGCCGCCCGACGACGCGCCGGCGCTCGCCGCGGCGCTGCTCAGGCTGGCGCGCGATCCGGCACTGCGCGAGGCGCTCGGGCGCAATGCCGAGCACCGGGTGCGGTCGGAGTTCGACCACCATCGCGGCATCGCCTTTCTGATGACGCTGTTCGACGGGCGGCGCGCGGCGGCCTAGAGCATGACGATACTGCTCTACGTCCAGCATCTCCTCGGCATCGGTCATCTCGCCCGCATGAGCCGCATCGCCGGCGCTCTCGCGCGCCATGGGCTCGAGCCGGTCCTGGTGACCGGCGGCGTCCCCGTCCCGGGGTTTCCGCCGGCCGGCATCGCCCATGTCGCGCTGCCGCCGGTCACATCGTCGGAGGGCTTCCGTTCGCTGCTCACCGGGGATGGCGAGGCGGCATCGCCGGCCTATCTCGCGGCGCGCCGCGACCGGCTGGTGGCGCTCCTGCATTCGACGAAGCCGGAGGCGCTCCTGATCGAGGCCTTTCCCTTCGGGCGGCGGCAGATGCGCTTCGAGCTCATGGCGCTGCTCGAGGCGGCGCGCGCCATGCAGCCGAAGCCGCTGGTCGCCGCATCGGTGCGCGACATCGTCCAGCCGCTGACCAAGACCGGGCGGGAGGCCGAGGTGCTGCGCACGCTGGCGCTCTATTTCGACCAGGTGCTGGTGCATGGCGATCCGCGCCTGGTGCGGCTCGCCGACAGCTTCCCGGCCGAGGCCGGCATCAAGCCGCCGCTCAACTATACCGGGCTGGTGACGGGCGGCGCCGTCGCGCCGGCGGCCGAGCGCTTCGCCGTGATCGTGTCGGCGGGCGGCGGGGCGGCGCAGGGCCGGCTCTGCGAGACGGCGCTCGCGGCGCGGGCGCTGACCCCGCTTGCCGATGCGCCCTGGCTGCTGATCACCGGCCCCAACGCCCCGGACGGGCTCGTCGCGATGCTCAGGACCAGGCTTCGGGACGGCGATGCGGTGGAACCCTTCCGCAGCGATTTCCCGGCGCTTCTGGCAGGGGCGCAGCTGTCGATCTCGCAGGCCGGCTACAACACTTGTGGCGATCTCCTGCAGGCGGGCTGCCCGGCGGTGCTCGTTCCCTTCGCGGCGGGCGGCGAGCGCGAGCAGACGCTGAGGGCGGCGCGGCTCGCAGCGCGCGGCCTGGCGGCCGTGGTGGAAGAAGCGAGCCTCGACCCGCAACGCCTCGCCGATGCCATCGCGCGGGCGGTCGCCGGCGGCCGCACCAGCAGCGCCGGCATCGATCTCGACGGTGCCGACAGGACGGCGGCGGCGATTGCGGAGGCAGTCGGCAGGTAGGCAGTCGGCAGTGCGCGGAGATCTTCCCTACTGCCGACTCCCTACTGCCGACTGCCTTAACGCTGGCCGATCAGCATGAAGCGTGTGTAGTGCTTGAGCTGGAGCTCGCCCGCGAAGACGACGCGCGACAGCGCGGCGGTGGCGGCGAAGTGCTCGAGCGAGCCGACGATGTTCACATGGCTCGGCTCGTTTGCGTAATTGTTGGATTGCAGCAGCACCGGCATGCCCGGCGGCAGCAAGGCCAGCCAGCCTTCGAGATCGGGAATGTGCTCGCAGCTGGTGTTGATCACGAGATCCGGCCGGGCGCCGGCGATGCGGTAGTCGAGGCCGTACATGTCGGCGGCGCTGGTGGAGAACCGGCCGGCGGCGGACGCCTCGGCGTTCAAGGAATGGGCGACCGGCGCCACCGCCGGGTCGAAATCGATGCTGCGGATATGGCCGATGTCGAACCGCCGGTCATCGAGCAGGATGGCGGCCATCACGCCATACCAGCCGCCGAGCACCCAGACCGTGCCGAAGGCCGGGCCAAGATGCTCGAAAAGGGCATCGCGCGCCCAGACCTTGCAGGCGATCTGCTTGTGGTTGAACGCAATGTCGAGGGCCGCATCGGGGAAGGCGGCGACAGTTTTCGCCAATGCGGCGACCAGTGGGCTTGCCGTATATTCGGCGACCCCGCGGAGCAGGTCGAAGCTATGATCCAGGCGAATTCGCTCGCATTCGGAAGCGACGGACTGTTGTGGCGTTTCGGTGGCATTGGCCATCTTGACCTTGTATGCTCCCGCCGCAAACCGCGCAACCGATGCTTCCTTTCCGCAAAAGATTCATGGATTTCAAGCATTTGGAGAGATCACCGGCAGATCGGTCGCTGATGGCCGGCATATCCCATCTCGCCGGCCCGGCAGCCCCGGTGCGCCAGCTGCTCGCCGCCTATTTCGTCCGGGAGTGCCCTCACATCGTCGAAATCGGCGGCCATCTCACTCCGGTGACCCCGTTCCTCATCCATCACCCGGAATCGGTCCTGGTGGTCGATCCCAAGATCGTCCCGCGCGACGAGGCTCAGCTGAACGGCAGGCCCTGCCGGGTGCGTCATGTGGCCAACAAGTTCCAGGCGTTGACCTTCGATCTTGCACCGCACACCTATGGGCTTGTCATGCTTGGCTATTCCCTCAAGCGGGCGGGAGGCTCGGAAGCCCTCGGGGGCAAGCTTCTCGACCTCGTCGACCAGGCGCGGATCGTGGTCATCGAATGGGCGCTCGAGCTCGAGCGGGCAGCCCTGCAGGTGCCGCATCTGCTGAGCCGGCCGGGGCTCCGGCAGCTCTGCCGCATCGACTTCAACCTCGAGGACGGAACCATCGAGCACTCCCCCTATGGGCAGCGGCGGCTCGTCGTGCTCGAACCGGCCGGTCGCGGGGGACAGCGATGAAAGGCTCGATGGACAGCAACCTGCTGCGCTACATCTGGACCCATACCAGGCCCCAGCAGCTGTGGATCCTGGCCGTCGTGCTTGCCTCCATGCCGACCTATTTCTGGTCGCTCGACCTGCCGAAATACATCGTCAACGGCCCGATCCAGGGGCGCGGCTTCGAGAACCCGGACGACACCCAGACCTTCATGAAGCTGACCCTGTCGGCGCCGTCCTGGCTGCCGATCTCGGGCTCGTTCGAGCTGTTCCCCGGCTTCGAGCTGACGCGGCTCGAGATGCTGTTCGCTCTCAGCTGCGTGTTCCTGTTCCTGGTCATCATCAACGGCTTGTTCAAATATTACATCAACACCTACAAGGGCCGGCTCGGCGAACGGATGCTGCGGCGCATCCGCTTCGACCTGCTCGACCGGGTGCTGCGCTTTCCGATCAACCAGTTCAAGCGGGTGAAGTCGGCCGAGGTCGCCAGCATGGTGAAGGACGAGGTCGAGCCGATGGGCGGCTTTATCGGCGATGCCTTCGTCCAGCCGGTGTTCCTCGGCGGCCAGGCGATCACCGCGATGCTGTTCATCATGGTGCAGAACATCTGGCTCGGATTGATCGCGGGATCGATCATCGCCGTCCAGTTCGTGCTGATCCCGCGGCTCAGGCGGCGGCTCATCGTGCTGCAGAAGGAACGCCAGATCACCGCCCGCGAGCTTGCCGGCCGGGTCGGCGAGGTGGTGGACGGGATCACCGCCGTCCACACCAACGACACGTCGAACTACGAGCGCGCCGATGCCAGCAACCGGCTGTCGAGGATCTACGACATCCGCTTCGAGCTCTATCAGCGGAAGTTCTTCGTCAAGTTCCTCAACAATTTCCTCGCCCAGCTGACGCCGTTCCTGTTCTACGCGGTGGGCGGCTATTTCGCGCTCCGCGGCACGCTCGATGTCGGGCAGCTGGTGGCGGTGATCTCGGCCTACAAGGATCTGCCCTCGCCGATCAAGGAGCTGATCGACTGGGACCAGCAGCGCCTCGAGGTGGGGGTCAAGTTCGGCCAGGTCGTCGAGCAGTTCACCGTCGAGGAGATGATGGACCGGCGGGTTCAGTCGCTGCACCCCGACGAAGTCAAGACACTCACCGAGCCGCTTGCGGTTAACAATCTGACAGTGCTCGACGACACCGGGGCGCATCTCCTCGAGAGCACGACGATCACCATCAATCCCGGCGAGCGGATCGCGCTGGTCGGCAGCGTCAATTCGGGTGCCGAGACGATGGCCGAGGTGCTGGCGCGGCTGCAGCTGCCGACCATCGGCAAGGCGTCGGTCGGCAAGGACGATATTTTCGAGCTGCCCGAGGCGGTGACCGGGCGGCGTTTCGCCTTCGGCTCGTCCGACATCTTCCTGCCGCAAGGGACGGTGCGCGACAGCCTGCTCTATGTCCTCAAGCACGCGCCGCTGCGCCCGGCGGAGCCCGATGCGGATCCCGGCCGCGATCTCGAGCGCTTCGCCCATGAGGCGAAGCGTGCCGGCAACAGCCCGCTCGACGTCCATGCCGACTGGATCGACTACCAGGCCGCCGGGGCCGATGGTCCGGACAGCATCCTCACCGTGATCAAGCGGGTCCTGAAAGTGTGCGGCCTGGCGGACGACATCTTCGATCTCGGCCTGCGCGGCACGGTACGGCCGGAGGACAATCCCGAGCTTGCCGAGCGCGTCGTCGAGGCTCGCCACGAGCTGCGCGACCGGCTGAGCGCGCCCGAGCTTGCGCATCTCGTCGAGCCGTTCTCCGCCGATGCCTATAGCCGCCAGGCGACGGTTGCCGAGAACCTGCTGTTCGGCACGCCGGTCGGCCCGACCTTCAGCGAGGCCAATCTGGCGGGCAATGCCCATATGCAGCGGGTGCTGCGGGAGAACGGGCTCGACCAGCAGCTGTTCGAGATCGGCCGCCAGATCGCCTCGACGACCCTCGAGCTGTTCGAGGACCTGCCGCCGGGCCACCCGTTCTTCGAGCAGCTGAGCTTCATGACCGCCGATCAAATCCCGGATTATCAGCAGGCGCTGCAGCGGCTGCAGGGCGTCGCCTTCGCGAACGCCTCGGAGGCGGACCGCACCATGATCATCCGGCTGACCTTCGCCTATATCGAGCCGCGTCACCGCCTCGGTCTGCTGAACGACGAGGTGAGGGCCAAGATCGTCGAGGCCCGCCACCGCTTCCGCGATACGCTGCCGCCGGCGCTCGAGGGCGCGATCGAGTTCTATGACGACGACCGCTACAACGGCTCGGCCAGCATCCAGGACAATCTGCTGCTCGGCCGCATCGCCTATGGGGTTGCCGGCGCCACCGAGCGGGTGCTGAGGATCGTGCGCGAGCTGATCGCCGAAATGAATCTGGTCGACAGCATTTTCGACATCGGACTGGAGTATAACATCGGCAGCGGTGGCAAGCGGCTGACCGCGGTGCAGCGGCAGAAGCTGGCGGTGGCGCGAGTCCTGCTCAAGCGGCCGGACTATGCCATCTTCAACCGGCCGCTGGCGGCGCTCGATCTCCGGGCCCAGGAGGAGATCATCGAGCGGGTGTTGAAGGAGCTGGCGGACGGTCCGCATCCGACAGCGGTGATCTGGGTGGTCGGGAACCCGACGCTCGCCCGGTTCTTCGAGCGGGTGACGGTGTTCGATCAGGGACGCCTGGTGGAGGACGGTCATCCAGGCGAGCTGGCGGAGCGGAATGGCACCTATGCCCGACTGGTCGCCTGATCGCCTGGGCGGTTGGAGAATGCAGAGATGATCCTCAAGGACGAAGTGGAACTCTTGCGGCGGGTCCCGCTGTTTGCCGGCGTCGAGCCCTCGAAGCTGAAACTGCTGGCCTTCACCTCCGACCGCATGAGCTTCGAGGCGGGCCAGACCCTGTTCGAGCAGGGCGATCCCGGCGATGCCGCCTATGTGGTGCTGACCGGCAGCGCCGAGGTGCTGGTCAACCGCGCCGGCTCGCAGATCAAGGTGGCCGATCTCGAGAAGAACGCCATTGTGGGCGAGATCGCCATTCTGTGCGACGTGCCGCGCACCGCCACGGTCCGGGCGCAGGACCGGCTGGAGACACTGAGAATCAGCAAGGACCAGTTCCTGCGGCTGCTTGCCGAGTTCCCCGACATGGCGATCGAGATCATGCGGGTGTTGGCGGACCGGCTGGGTCGCACCACGGCAGAGCTCAGCGAGGCCCGGGCGCAGCTGTCGAGGAGGTAGGCAGCGAATAGCGAATAGCGAGTAGAGGGGGCCGAGCGCGGTCCAACTATTCGCTATTCGCTCCTCAAACCGCCCCGAAAGACAGCGTGGCGCCGGCCGCCGCATCGTGGCACAGTAAGCGCCGCCGGGAGCAATTCGCCGACCCTGATGTGTTCGGTCGGGCGGCGTCCACTTTTCCACAGTCACGCTCCAGGGAGGGGGACCCATGCCGGAACTGACTTTCCGTCAACGCTGGTTGAGCGCACCGCTCCTGTCGTGGGTCCGGCGGATCCTGCCGGCGATCTCGGAGACCGAGCGGGAGGCGCTCGCCGCCGGCACCGTGTGGTGGGATGCCGAGCTGATGCGCGGCAATCCGCAGTTCGAGCGGCTGCTCGGCATGCCGGAGCACCGCCTGTCCCCCGACGAGCGGGCGTTTCTCGACGGTCCGGTCGAGGCGCTGTGCCGGCAGATCGACGACTGGCGCATCACCTTCGAGGAGCGCGACATCCCGCAGCCGATCTGGGACCAGCTCAAGCGCGACGGCTTTCTCGGCCTGATCATTCCCAAGCATTATGGCGGCAAGGGCTTCTCGGCCACCGCCAATTCCGAGATCGTGCAGAAGATCGCCTCGCGCGGCCCCTCGGCGGCGGTGGCGGTGATCGTGCCGAACTCGCTCGGGCCGGGCGAGCTCCTGATGCTGTTCGGCACCGAGGAGCAGAAGAGCTACTGGCTGCCGCGCCTGGCCGACGGCCGCGAGATCCCCGCCTTTGCGCTGACCAGCCTCGATGCCGGCTCGGACGCCGCCTCGATGACCGATCGCGGCGTCGTCTGTTGGGGCGAGATCGACGGCAGGCGCACCCTCGGCATGCGCGTCAACTGGGCCAAGCGCTACATCTCGCTCGGACCGATCTGCACGGTGCTCGGCCTCGCCTTCCGGCTCCATGATCCCGACCATATTCTTGGCGACCGCGAGGATCTCGGCATCACCGTGGCGCTGGTGCCGGCGAGGACGCCCGGGGTCGAGATCGGGCGGCGGCACTATCCGAGCCTGCAGGCCTTTCCCAACGGCCCCAATGTCGGGCGCGACGTCTTCGTGCCGATGGACTGGATCATCGGCGGGCAGGAGCGGGTCGGCCAGGGGTGGAAGATGCTGGTGACGGCGCTCGCCGCCGGACGCGGCATCATGCTGCCGGCGATGTCGGTGGCGGCGATGAAGGTCGCGGCCTTCTCGAGCGGCGCCTATGCGCGCATCCGCGAGCAGTTCAACCTGCCGGTGTCGCGCTTCGAGGGCATTCAGGAGGTGGTCGGGCGCATCGCCTCCGACACCTACCGGCTCGACGCGGCGCGGCGGCTGACGCTCGAGGCGATCGACCAGGGCGAGAAGCCGGCGATCATCTCGGCGATCATGAAGTATCACGCCACCGAAGGCATGCGCCGCTCGGTCAACGGCGCGATGGACGTCCATTCCGGCAAGGCGGTGATCGACGGCCCGAAGAACTATCTCGGCTCGGCCTACCGGGCGGCGCCGATCGCCATCACGGTCGAGGGCGCCAACATCATGACGCGCTCGCTGATGATCTACGGCCAGGGATCGCTGCGCTGCCATCCGTTCCTGCAGCAGGAGATCGAGATCGCGCAGGATGCCGACCGCGAGCAGGCGGTCATCGAGTTCGACGAGGTGGTGTGGCGGCATGCCGGCTTCACCCTGATGACGCTGTTGCGGGCGATCGGGCGGTCCTGGACCTTCGGGCGGCTGTCGGGCTCGCCGGTCGACGGGCCGACGGCGCGCCATTTCCGCCAGATCAAGCGGCTGTCGGCGGCGCTGACCCTCGCCAGCGAAGCCGCGATGGTGACGCTCGGCGGCGCGCTCAAGCGGCGCGAGATGCTGTCGGCGCGGCTCGGCGATGTGCTGTCGGAGCTCTATATCGCCTCGGCGACGCTCAAGCGCTTCGAGGACACCGGGCGGCCGAGCGCCGACCTGCCGCTCGTGCATCATGCGGCCGAGACGAGCCTCCATGCGGCGGAAAGCGCGCTTCACGACCTCATCGCCAACTTCCCGGGCCTCGCGCTCAGGGTGCTGCTCAGGATCGCGCTGATGCCGTTCGGGATCGTCTGCGGCAAGCCGCTGGACACGCTGACCCGCGCCGCGGCAGCCACCATCAGCGAGCCGACGGCGACGCGCGACCGGCTGACCAGCGGCATCTACGTCCCGCGCGACAGCGAGCTCGGCAAGCTCGACCAGGCCTTCCGCCTGATGACCGAGCTCGAGCCGCTCCGCCAGGAGATGCGGCGCGCCAGGGTGAGGACCGCCGAGGAGGCGGAGGCGAGAGGTATCCTCTCGGGCAATGAAGCGGAGCGGATGAGGGAGGCGCTGGCACTGGTGCGCGATGTGTCGAGCGTCGATGATTTCGCGCCGGAGGAACTCCTGTCGCGGCGCGACGCCGCCACCCGTTCGGCGGCCTGACCGATGAATGGCGGGGAGCACAGTCCGGGGCGGCCGGTCTTCATCGTCGATGGGGCGCGAACGCCCTTCATCAAGGCGCAGAACAAGCCGGGGCCGTTCACGCCGGTCGACCTCGCCGTGCAGGCGGGGCGGCCGCTGCTGGCGCGCCAGCCTTTCGACCGGCGGCATTTCGACGAGGTGATCC
>JBEVJH010000069.1:0-5858 GCA_040510355.1 Aestuariivirgaceae bacterium | reverse complement strand
CTTCGGCGCTATAAGCGCGCCCGCCGGGCGACCGTTCAGCCATGGAGGCAGCGCCGGGCCTGAGGCGGAGCCGAAGGGCTCCGTTTGAATTTCCAACGGGCCGAGGGAGTTTGGCGATGGCGAAGGTCATTTCACTGCAGGCGTCGGCGCGCAAGGGCGGGAGCAAGGGCGCTGTCCGTGCCGCCCGTCGCGACGGCCAGGTTCCGGGCGTCATCTATGGCGGCGAGAAGGAGCCGCAGGCGGTGGCCCTCGACTACAAGGAGCTGTGGAAGGCGGTCGAGACCGGTCGCTTCCTGTCCACCCTGGTCGATGTCGAGATCGGCGGCGAGAAGGTTCGCGCCATCCCCCGCGACATCCAGTTCGACGTTGTCAGGGACCGCGTCATCCATGTCGATTTTCTGCGCCTCGGCGCCGGCCAGCGCATCTCGGTCGCCGTGCCCGTGCACTTCTCCAACCACGAGGCCTCGCCCGGCTTGAAGCGCGGCGGCGTCCTCAACGTCGTGCGCCACGAGGTCGAGCTCTATTGCCCGGCCGACAGCATTCCGGAGCAGATCGAGATCGATCTCGCTGGCTGGGAGATCGGCGGATCGATCCATATCAGCCACGTCAAGCTGCCGGCCAATGTGCAACCGGTGATCAGCGATCGCGACTTCACGATTGCAACGATTGCCGGCGCCGGCGGCAAGGAGGAGGAGGCCGTCGCCGAGGGCGAGGCCGCTGCCACAGCCGCCCCGACGGCCGAGGTTCCGGCCACCGCCCAGAAGGCGCCGGCTGCTGCCGCTGCCGCCGCTCCGCCGGCCAAGGGCGGCGGCGAGAAGAAGAAGTAAGCCGGCTGCCGGGATCTGGCCGCTCCGCTTGGGAATCGCGTCATGCTGCTCCTTGTCGGGCTTGGCAATCCGGGCCTGAAATATGCTGCCAACCGGCACAATATCGGCTTCGTGACGATCGATGCCATCGCCCGTCGCCATGGCTTCGGCGCCTGGCGGCGCAAATTCCAGTCCGAGGTGGCGGAAGGATCCCTCGGCGGCGCCAAGGTGCTGGCGCTCAAGCCCCAGACCTATATGAACGATTCCGGTCGCGCCGTCGGCGAGGCGGCCCGCTTCTTCCAGATCGCGCCCGATAGCGTCGTCGTGCTCCATGACGAGCTCGATCTTCCGCTGGGCAAGCTCCGCGCCAAGGCCGGCGGCGGGCACGCCGGGCACAATGGCCTGCGCTCGATCGAGGCGCATGTCGGTCCGGGCTTCCACCGCATCCGGCTCGGCATCGGCCATCCCGGCGAGAAGGCGCTGGTCCACCATTACGTCCTCGACGATTTCAGCAAGGCCGAGCTGGCGCTGGCCGAGGATCTCGTCCATGCCGTGGCTGTCGAGGCCGATCTGATCGGCGCCCGCGATTTCACGACGCTGCAGAACCGCGTTCATCTCGCCCTCAATCCGGCACCGCCGCGGGGCGATGCGGCACCGGGCGAAGTTCCCGCGACCGGCAAGGGGCGGCAGTGATGGGCTTCAAATGCGGCATCGTCGGTTTGCCCAATGTCGGCAAGTCGACCCTGTTCAATGCCCTGACCCAGACCGCGGCCGCCCAGGCCGCCAACTATCCCTTCTGCACCATCGAGCCCAATGTCGGCGATGTCGGCGTCCCCGACCCGCGGCTCGCCATCCTGGCGAAGATCGGCGAGAGCGCCCAGATCATTCCGACCCGCCTGACCTTCGTCGACATCGCCGGCCTGGTGCGCGGCGCCTCGCAGGGGGAGGGGCTCGGCAACCAGTTTCTCGCCAACATCCGCGAGGTCGATGCCATCGCCCATGTGGTGCGCTGCTTCGACGATGGCGACGTCACCCATGTCGAGGGCCGGATCGATCCGCTCGCCGACATCGAGACGGTCGAGACCGAGCTGATGCTCGCCGATCTCGACAGCCTGGAGAAGCGCACCGTCGCCCTGGAGAAGAAGGCCAAGGGCGGCGACAAGGAGGCGCGCGAGGCCCTGTCCCGAATGATTCGCGCGCTCGAGCTCCTGCGGGACGGCAAGCCGGCGCGGCTGGTGCCGCGGGCGCCGGAGGAGGAGCGGGCCTTTCAGGCTCTCGGTCTCCTGACCGCGAAGCCGGTGCTCTATGTCTGCAATGTCGGGGAGGAATCGGCCGAGCACGGCAATGCCGATGCGCGCCTCGTCATGGCCCGCGCCGAGGCCGAAGGCGCCAAGGCGGTGGTGGTTTCTGCCAAGATCGAGAGCGAGATCGCCATGCTCGGCCCCGGCGACCAGCAGGATTACCTGGCGGCGCTGGGGCTCAGCGAGCCCGGCCTCAACCGCGTCATTCGTGCCGGTTACGGCCTGCTCGGGCGCATCACCTATTTCACTGTCGGCCCCAAGGAGGCGCGGGCCTGGACGGTCACCAAGGGCACCCGCGCACCCGAGGCGGCGGGAGTTATCCACACCGACTTCGAACGTGGCTTCATTCGGGCCGAGACCATCGCTTATGATGACTATGTGAGACTGGGCGGGGAGGCTGGCGCCAGAGATGCTGGTCGCTTGCGCCTGGAAGGCCGGGACTATGTCGTCGCCGACGGCGACGTCATGCATTTCAGGTTCAATCTCTGAGCGTTCGATCGGTTTTGCAATCCAGGAAGGAGAAGAGTTGATGACGCAGTCCCGTTCGCCCTGGCGCTTCGTCTTGCTCCTCGCGGCGGCCACCGCATTCGTCCTGCCGGTCACCAGCGTGCCGGTCCAGGCCTCGGTCTATGACGCCAATATCGTCGGCACGTTGAAGCTCAAGGGCTCGCAGCGGGCCCAGGCGCAGAAGATCCTCGCCCAGAGCCGCAGCCAGCGCAGCCGGGTGTTCAAGCGCTACGGCATCAACCCCAATGCCCGCCCCGATATCGGCAAGCTGCAGCGGGCCTCCTCCGAGCTTCTCGCCATCGGCGCCCGCGAGCGGGCGGCGCTGTCGCGCATCCTCGACCCGACCCAGATGCGCGCCTACGACACCCTCATGTCCCAGGTCCGCGCCCGCGTGATCAGGGCGGCCAGCTGAGGCAGTAGGCAGTAGCAGTAGGCAGTAGGCAGTAGGGAAGATCCGCCCACTGCCTACTGCCCATCTGCCGACTGCCTTCTTTCCGGATAGAGCGACAACAGCCCTTCCTCGCTCGCCGCGCAGATGCCGCGTTCGGTGATGAGGCCGGTGATCAGCCGCGCCGGGGTGACGTCGAAGGCCGGATTGGCCGCCGGGCTTCCGGGCGCCGACAGCTGCACGGACACCATCGCGCCGTCGGCGCTGCGTCCGGTGACATGGGTCAGCTCCTGCGGCGAGCGCTCCTCGATCGGGATCTCGCTCAGCCCGTCGCGCACCGTCCAGTCGATCGTCGAGTGCGGCAGCCCGACATAGAACGGCACGCCATTGTCGCGCGCCGCCAGCGCCTTGAGATAGGTGCCGATCTTGTTGGCGACATCGCCCGTCCGGGTCGTCCGGTCGGTGCCGACGATGGCTAGGTCGACCTTGCCGTGCTGCATCAGATGGCCGCCGGCATTGTCGGCGATAACGGTATGGGGCACGCCATGGGCGCCGAGCTCGAAGGCGGTGAGCGCCGCCCCCTGATTGCGCGGCCGCGTCTCGTCCACCCAGACATGGACCTCGATCCCCTCGTCATGCGCCATGTAGATCGGCGCCAGTGCGGTGCCCCAGTCGACCGTCGCCAGCCACCCGGCATTGCAATGGGTCAGCACATTGACCGGCCGCGCCGGATGCTTGACCGCCACCTCGCGGATCAGCCGCACCCCGTGGGCGCCGATCGCCCGGCAGGTCGCGACGTCGTCATCGGCGATCTCGCCGGCTCGCGCATAGGCCGCCGCTACCCGCTCGGCGCGCGGCCGGTTGCGCACCGCCGCGATGATCTCCTCGAGCGCCCAGGCAAGGTTGACCGCCGTCGGCCGTGTCCGCTTGAGCCGCGCCGCCGCCTTCTCCAGCCCCTCGTCGGATGAATCCTCCCTGAGCGCCAGGCAGAGCCCGTATGCCGCCGTGGCGCCGATCAGCGGCGCGCCGCGGGTCTGCATCGTCTCGATCGCCCGCGCCGCATCCTCGGCGCTGGTCAGCGTCAGGATCTCGACCGCATGCGGCAGCCTTGTCTGGTCGAAGATGTGGACCGACCAGCCGTCATTATCCACCCAGATCGAGCGATAATGCTTGCCAGCGATCTTCATGGCCCGTCACTCTCCTTCGAACTCGACCAGCGTGTGCACCTTGACGCCCTTCTGCCTGAGCGTCGCCGCGCCGCCGAGATCGGGCAGGTCGATGACGAAGGCCGCGGCCACCACCTCGCCGCCGGATTTGCGGATGAGATCGATCGCCGCATTGGCGGTGCCGCCGGTCGCCACCAGGTCGTCGATCAGCAGCACCCGGTCGTCGCGGTGAATGGCATCGGCATGGATCTCGATACGGTCGACGCCATATTCAAGGAAATAGTCCTGCCCGACCACCTTTCCGGGAAGCTTTCCCTTCTTGCGGATCGGCACGAAGCCGCGTCCCAGCACATGCGCCACCGCCCCGCCGAGAATGAAGCCGCGGGCCTCGATGCCGGCGACATAGTCGATATTCCCCTTGAGGAACGGCCAGCTCAGCTCGTCCACCGCCGCCCGGAACCCGTGCAGATCGGCGAGCAGCGTGGTGATGTCGCGGAACTGGATGCCGGCCTTCGGATAGTCCGGGATGGTGCGGATATAGCGCTTGATGTCGAAGCCGTTCCTGAGGTCCATGGGTCCTTTGCCTTCAGCGGTTGAGCACCCGCCCGGCCACCGCGTCGAGCTTGGCGAGGAGCTTGGGATCGCGCTTGTCCGGGGCGGTGATGATGGCATGCTCGAGCGCCCGGTCGGAACCGATCGGGCAGGGCTCGTGCTCGGCCGGGAAGTCGAGCGCGATCTCGGTGACGAGATGCGAGGCATTGCCGGAATTGGCGCGCACCACTTCGAGGATTGCCTGGATGTCGACCGTGCCGTGGCCTTCGTGCCAGGAATCGAAGTCGGTGACCATCGCCACGGTGGCGTAGCAGAGCTCGGCCTCGCGGGCGAGCTTCGCCTCCGGCATGTTGGTCATGCCGATGACGTCGCAGCCCCATTGGCGGTAGAGCTTCGATTCGGCGACGGTGGAGAATTGCGGCCCTTCCATGCACAGATAGGTGCCGCCGCGATGGCAGCTGATGCCGGCTTTCCGCGCCGCCGCCTCGACCCGGTCGGCGAGCCCGGGCGAGATCGGGTCGGCCAGCGACACATGCGCCACGCAGCCCGTTCCGAAGAAGCTCTTCTCGCGTGCGAAGGTCCGGTCGATGAACTGGTCGACGATGACGAAGGTGCCGGGCGGCAGATGCTCGCGAAACGAGCCGCAGGCCGAGATCGACACGAGATCGGTGACCCCGGCGCGCTTCATCGCATCGATATTGGCCCGGTAGTTGATGGCGCTCGGCGGGATGCGATGGCCGCGGCCGTGGCGCGGCAGGAACACCACCTCGACGCCATGGATCGTCCCGATGCGGAACTGATCCGAGGTCTCGCCCCAAGGCGAGGCGATCGACTCCCAGCGGGAGCCGTCCATCGCCATGTCATAGACGCCGGAACCGCCGATCACGCCGAGGACTGATTTGGTCATGGGCCGGCTCCTTCAAGGCCAAGCGAATAGCGAATAGCGAATAGAAATGGAAATCCTGGCACTTGCTATTCGCTACTCACTATTCGCTATTCGCTAGTGTTCATGCCTCCCCCAGATCCGCCGCTTGACCAGATAGAGCAGCACTGCGAACACCGCGAGGAAGATCATCACCTGGAAGCCGATGCGCTTGCGCTCCTCCATTTTCGGCTCGCCCGCCCAGGCGAGGAACGC
>JBEVJH010000068.1:0-19226 GCA_040510355.1 Aestuariivirgaceae bacterium | reverse complement strand
CCCGTCGTCGGCTCGTCGAGGATGAGCAGCGCCGGGTTCCGCGCCAGCGCCATGGCGATCGCCACCCGCTGCTGCATGCCGCCCGACAGCTGGTGCGGATAGCGCTCCATCACCCGCCGCGGATCGGAGATGCGCACCCGGTCGAGCATCTCGGCGCTGCGCGTCATGGCCGGTCCTTTCGCCAGGCCGCCGAGCTCGAAGATCTCGGCGATCTGCCGGCCGATCCGCATCGACGGATTGAGCGCGCGGCCCGGATCCTGATAGACCATCGCCACCGTGGTCTGGCGCAGCGTCCTGAGCGCGCTCGCCCCCATGCCCATCAGGTCCTGCCCGTTGACCTCGATGCGCCCCGCCGCCACCTCGCCATTGCGCGGCAGATAGCGCACCGCCGCAAAGGCAGCGGTCGACTTGCCGCAACCCGATTCGCCGACCAGCCCATAGGCCTCGCCCCGCCTGATGTGGAATGACAAGCCCCGGAGCACCGTCCGCGCCCGCCCGCGAATCCGATAGGCGACGTCGACCGACGAGAAGGCGAGCGCGTTCTCAGCCATCGGCCACGCTCTCGATCCCGTCGGCGATGAGATTGACGCCGATCACCAGCGACGCGATGGCGAGCCCGTCAAACAGCACCGTCCACCAATAGCCGCCGCCGATCAGCCCGTAATTGGCCGAGATCGACAGCCCCCAATCCGGCGATGGCGGTTGAATGCCGAAGCCGATGAAGCTCAATGTGGCGACGGTGAAGATGGCATAGCCGAGCCGCACCGTGGTCTCGACCATGATCGGCGGCGCGACATTGGGCAGGATCTCGGCGAACATGATATGGAACGGCCCTTCCAGCCTGAGCTTCGCGGCCGCCACATAGTCGAGCTCGCGCTCGGCCAGCACCGCCGCCCGGACGGTGCGGGCGATGATTGGCATGAAGCCGAAGGCGATGACCAGCACCACGGTCAGCTTGGAGGTGCCGAGCGCCACCAGCGCCAGCAGCGCCACGATCACCGTCGGCAGCGCCAGCAGCGCATCGACGACCCGGCTCAGCACCTCGTCGACGAGCCCGCGCGAATAGCCCATCGCCAGCCCCAGCACCGTGCCGCCTAACGTCCCGAGCAGCGTCGCGAGCGGCGCCACGGTGAGAATGTCGCGCGACCCGGTGATCACCCGCGAGAACACGTCGCGCCCAAGTTGGTCGGTGCCGAAGAAATGCTCGCGCGACGGTGGCAGCAGCGTGTTCAGCATGTCGTCCGCCAACGGATCGTAAGGTACGAGCGCATGGCCGAAGATCGCGCAGACTGCCCAGAAGACGACGATGACCGCCCCGGTCAGGAAGGTCGGCGACGACAGCAGCTGGCCCAGACGTTCGCGCCGCTCCTGCGCCACGCTGACTTCGGGAGTGGACGCCGCGCCTTGTGCAGCCGTGGCCTCGCTCATTCCCCTGCCCCGAAGCGGATGCGCGGGTTGAGCCAGGAGTAGATGAGATCGGCCATCAGCGATGCCACCGCGAACACGCAGCCGACCGCCAGCACGCCGGCCTGCAGCATCGGGAAATCCTTCTTGTTGGCGGCGAGGAAGATCAGGCTGCCGATGCCCTGATAGTGGAACAGCGTCTCGATCACCACGAGCCCGCCGATCAGATAGGCCGTCTGGGTGGCGATCACGCTGACCGTCGGCAGCAGCGCATTGCGCAAGACATGCCGCCACAGCACCGTGCTTTGCGGCAAGCCTTTCAGCACCGCCGTGCGCGTATAGTCGGCATCGAGCGCCTCGATGGTGCCGGCCCGCGCCATCCGCGCAATATAGCCGAACAGAATCAGCACCAGCGGAATGGCCGGCAGCAGCAGGTGATAGAGCTGGCCGAAGAAGCCCGCGCCCGGCCGCCAGGTCGCCGAGATCGGCAGCCATCTGAGCCACACGCCGAAGATCAGGATGAGGATGATCCCGGAGACGAATTCCGGCACGATGGTCGCCGACATGCCGGCCACCATGATGATGCGGTCGACCGGCCGCCCGGCATGCAGCGCCGCCATCACCCCCATGGCGAGGCTGAGCGGCACGACGAGCAGGAACGCCACCAGGGCGAGCTTCGCCGAATTGGCGAGCGCGTTTCCGACGAACGGCGCGACGGGAGCGCGATACGCATAGGAGCGTCCCATGTCGCCCTGGACGAAGCGGCTGATCCAATCGCCATATTGAACGAGAAGAGGGCGGTCGGTCCCCATCTCGTGATTGAGCGCATCGACGGCGCGCTGGTCGGCGAACGGCCCCAGCATCGCCCGCCCGACATTGCCCGGCAGCACCTGCCCGGCGGTGAACACGATGACGCTGAGCAGCCACAGCGTGATGAGCGACATCGCCACCCGCTTGAGGAGGAACCGTGCCATGGCTGCTCCGGCTCTCTTCTCCTCAGCCCATCGTGGCCTTGGCGAGCAGCAATTGCCCCATTGCCGTCGTCAGCACGCCGCTCATGCCCTTCTTCACCACCGTCAAATAGTCGTAGAAATAGCTGAAGATCACCGGCGTCTCCTCCAGCAGCAGCCGTTGGATCTTGCCTGCCGTCGCCCGCTGCGCTTCGACATCGAGGCTCGCGATGTAGCTGGTGACCAGCTGGTCATAGTCCTTGTTCTTGAAGTGCGCGCCATTCCAGGTGCCGTCGCTGCGCAGCGGCGCTGACAGGAAGACGTTGGGCACGCCGCGATGACCGTAATCGGTGATGCCCATGACCGAGTCGAGCCAGGGCGACTTGCCGTAGACGGCATCGCCGTAATAGGCCCCCTGGTCGAGGACATTGAGATTGATCTTCCCGCCAATCTCCTTGACGGCGTTCTGCACCAGCACCGCATAGTCGGGAATCTCGAGAAAGCGCTCGGTGGTGAGCGTGGTTTCGAAGCCATTGGCCATCCCGGCGGCGGCCATCAGCTCCTTCGCCTCGGCAATGTTGCGCTCGCGCTGCGGCACGCTCTTGTCGGTCATCGGATAGACCCCTGCGAAGGGACTGTCGTTGCCGATCTTGGCGCGGCCCTTCATCAGGCCCTGCACCAGCTTCTGCCGGTCGAGGGTGAGCGCCACGGCCCGGCGGACCCGCGGGTCCTTGAACGGCTCCATGTCGTTGCGCATGTGCAGCTGCTGATGCGCCGTTGAGGGCAGGCTGATCACCTCGAAATTGGGGTCGTTGAGCACCGCCACGCTTTGCAGCACCGGCGCCTGCAGGATGACATCGGCCTGCCCGCCTTGCAGCGCCAGGATCTGCGGCTGGATGTCGGCATAGAAGGTCGCCTCGATTCGCTCCGGCGCGACCTGGCCGCCCCAGTAATCGGCGTTCCTGACGAAGGAAGCACCGACTTGAGGAGTGTACTTCTCCAGCTTGAACGCACCCGTCGCGATCATGCTCTGCTCGAAATTGCCGGCATAGTCGGCCGGCAGGATGATCGCGTTGTAATTGTCCGAGGACACCAGATAGGGGAAGCTGCCATTGGCGGCGTCGAGATGGAACGCGACGGTCTGGTCGTCGACCTTGCGGGTGCCACCCTTCGACAGATAGCCGGTGAAGGCCGACAGCGCGTTCGAGCCGTTGGCCGGATCGGCGAGCCGCTCGATGCTGGCGACGACGTCGTCCGCCGTCAGCGGCTTGCCGTTGTGGAATTTAACCCCCTGCCGCAGCTTGAACGTCCACACCGTGCCGTCCTTGTTGGGGCTCCAGCTCTCGGCCAGCATCGGCTCGAGCGTTAGGTCGTTGCGGTCGAAGCATAGGAAGTCGCCAACATAGGACAGGATCGCGAGGCCGGGGCCATCGGCGATCTTGACCGGGTCGATGGCGCTCGCCGGCGCATTCTGCGCCACCCGGATGGTGCCGCCCGCCCCTTGAGCCCGCGCCAGTCTTGGGCCGGCAACCAGCCCGACGCCCCCGGCAATGCTGCCGAGCGTTGCCAGGCTCACGCCGAGACAGCTGCCATGGCGCATGAATGCGCGGCGGCTCAAGCGGCCGGCCAACAGGCTGTCGATCAGCTGATTGTGCACCTCGCCATGGGTGCGCCGGAAAAGCTCGATAAGCGCGTCACTGGCTTTCATGCTGGTCTCCCGTGATAAGTCGCCGGGAGAACTATGAAACGCCGGACGGAGTTCTGCCAAGTCGATTTGGCGGAACGCGCTCGCGCTATGGCCGAACCGCCGGCTGGGCTTTGCTCCGCCAGCGAACGATCGGCGCAGCGGCGGCAAGCCTGCCCACCAGGACGCACAGCGCAATCATCGTCAGGCCGACGGCAAGCGGCGCCAGCAGAAAGGTCCAGTCGGCCGCCTGCGTCATCACCACGAAGGTCCCGACGGACGCCGGCGGATGCAGCATGTCGAGCCACAGCATCAGGAACACCGCGCAGCTGACCGCCAGCGCCAGCGCCGGCGGCCCGGCGCCCAGCAGCTTCAGCGCGGTCAGCCCGACGATGGCCGAGATCAGATGGCCGCCGATCACCGCCCTGAGGCGCGCCGCCGGGCTGCCGGGCATGGTTGCCAGCAGGACCAGCGAGGCGGTGAAAGGAACAAGCGTAAGCGCGACGCCGCCCGACGCGGCAAGAGCTGCCATCGCGCCGACGCAGGCGCCGGCAAGAATGGAACGCAAGGCGTGAGCGCGAAGCCCACCGGACACGACGAACATGACTGCCCCCCGGCTATGTGAACTGGTCGCCCGAAGGCGGCCTTGCCTCCTTTTAGCCGAAATCGGCACGCTTCGGCAACCCTGAGATGAAGCACGTGCCGGATCCACCGAAGTGACTGCTGGAAACGCTGGCGCCGCGCGTCCATCATGCGGCCATGACCGGAACGGCCGCCATCGAGTGCCGCAATCTCTACAAGATCTTTGGACGAAGACCCAAGGAAGCGCTCGCCGCCCTGCGCCAGAATGGCCTCGGCAAGCCCGAGGTCAAGGCGAAGTATGACAGCGTCGTCGGCGTCCACGACGTCAGCTTCTCGGTCGCGCCAGGCGAGGTCTTCTGCATCATGGGCCTGTCGGGCAGCGGCAAGTCGACGCTCGTCAGACACATCAACCGGCTGGTCGAGCCCACCGCCGGCAGCATATTCATCCAGGGCGAGGATATCGGCCTCAAGTCGCCCCGTGCCATGCGCCGGCTCAGGGCCGAGAAGATCGGCATGGTGTTCCAGAATTTCGCGCTGCTGCCGCATATGAACGTCGTCGACAATGTCGCCCTCGGGCTCGAGCTGCGCAGCCTGCCGCGCGACGAGCGGATCGCCACGGCGCGGCGCAAGCTCGCCTTGGTCCAGCTGGCGGAATGGGACGAGGCCTGGCCGGAGGAGCTTTCGGGCGGCATGCAGCAGCGGGTCGGCCTGGCCCGGGCGCTGGCGAGCGATCCGGATATTCTGCTGATGGACGAGCCGTTCAGCGCCCTCGACCCGCTGATCCGCCGCCAGCTTCAGGACCTGTTCATCGATCTGTCGCGGCAGATGCGCAAGACCACCGTGTTCATCACCCATGATCTCGCCGAGGCCATCCGGATCGGCCATCGCATCGGCATCATGCGCGACGGCCGCATGGTCCAGATCGGCACCCCGGGCGACATCGTCAGCCGGCCGCAGGACGACTATGTGAAGGCGTTCGTTCAGGGAATTTCGCGCCTCACCATCCTGGCTGCCGGCGACATCATGGAGCCGCTCGCCGGCGAAGATGCCGCTCTGGCCGCCGCGCAGCATTGGCCGGTCCGCCGGCCGACCACCCTTCTCGACGAATTGATCGACTTGACGGCGGAGAGCGATCTGCCGATCCTCATACGCGACGGCGAAGGCGAGCCCGCCGGCATCGTCCGGCGGCGCGCTCTGTTGCGGAGCATCCAGGGGAAGTGACGTTGACGTGACCCCTTCGACGGACGAGGTGATCGTCGTCCAAGGTCCCCTGCCTGATCGGCCGCGGAACCAGGAGGCGGCTGTCGCTGCCGAGGGGGACGGCGCCGACGCAGTCGTCATCCAGTTCGCGCCGGCCGCGACAGCCCGCCAGCGCTTCACCGAAGCTTTCATCCTTGGGCCGGTGTGGCTGGCCGCCCGTGGCCTCTGGTACCTTTTCGTGGTCGCCGCCATCGGCGAGCTCATCGGTCTGGTCACTGCCGGCTCCGCCATCAGGCGCATTTTCGCCGGCAGCCCGGGCGGCCCCGCGTTGCTCATTTTCGGCATCGCCATGGTTCTGCTGCTCAGGACCGCCTTCGCCGTCATCGCGGTTCGCCCGCGCTTGCTGCAGCTCGCGGGCCACGACGATCCCGCCGCCCTAAAGCGCCGGCGAATGGCGCTCGCCACGATGATGCTTGTCGTCGCCTATGTGCTGACTCTCTGGCGCTTTCTCGGGCCGGCGCTCTGGCAGCCGCTGGCAACCTTCCCTGCCCCTCCCGCGCTTGCGCCGCAGGTCGCCAAGGCGATCGACGCCGCCGTCAAATGGGCGATCGTGAGCTTCGGAGGGTTTTTCGAGGCGATTCGCTTCTGCGTCTTCTGGCTACTCACCGGGATCGAGGCCGCCTTCGTGGCCACCCCCTGGCCGGTTACGGTGAGCTTCCTGCTCCTCGTCGCCTGGCGGGCCGGCGGCCTCGCCGTCCTTGCCTTCGCGGCGGCCTCGCTCGCCTATCTCGGGCTTTTCGGGTTCTGGGAAAAGAGCATGTCGACGCTGGCACTCGTCGCCACCTCGGTGATCGTCTGCGTCGCCTTCGGCGTGCCGCTCGGCATCCTCTGCGCCAAGTCGCGACGGTCCAATGCGGTCATCGAGCCCATTCTCGACGTCATGCAGACCCTTCCGACCTTCGTCTACCTTATTCCGGCCGTGGCCTTCTTCTCGATCGGCAAGCCGCCGGGTGTCCTCGCGACCGTCATCTTCGCCATGCCGCCGATGATCCGCCTGACCTCGCTTGGAATTCGCCAGGTGCCGCAGACGGTCAGGGAGGCGGCCCTCGCCTATGGCGCCGGCCCGCTCCAGCTGATGGCCAAGGTCGAGCTGCCGCTCGCCATCCCTTCGATCCTCACCGGCATCAACCAGGTCATCATGATGAGCCTGTCCATGGTGGTCATCGCCGGCCTGATCGGTGCCGGCGGACTCGGTCTCGACGTCATCCGCGCGCTGAACTTTCTGCAGACCGGCCAGGGCTTCCTGGCCGGGATCGCCATCGTGCTCATGGCCATGATGCTCGACCGCATCGTCCGCGGTTCCAAGAATGCCGGGCGAGGAAGACGACAATAGTGTGAGCGAACTGGGAGGAGACGAAAGATGAGACGTGCATTTGCAGCATTGGCGCTCGCAGCGCTGCTGAGCGCGGCCCCGACCTTCGAGGCGCAGGCCAAGACCAAGGTGGTGATCGGCGAGCAGACCTGGACCGGTGCCACCGCCATCCAGAATGTCCTCAAGGTGGTTCTGGAGAAATATCTCGATGCCGAGGTCGGCTCGATCGCCGCCGGCGAGCCCGTGCTGTGGGAGGCCATGGACCGCGGCGACGGCAGCGTCGATGTGCTGCCCGACGTCTGGAGCGAGCATCTTCCCGAGCAGCTGAACAAATATGTGATCCCGGGCAGCCGCGAATCGGTGATCCTCAACGCCAAGCCCTATCTCGGCCGTGAAGGCATCTATGTGCCGGGCTACGTCCAGGACCAGAACGGCATCAAGAAGGTGACCGACCTCGCCGATCCCGAGAAGGCGAAGCTGTTCGACGCCGACGGCGACGGCAAGGGCGAATGGTGGGCCGGCGCGGTGGGCTGGGAAGCCACCAACCACAGCGAGGTCCGCGCTAAATCCTACGGCTTCGACAAATATTTCACGGCGACCACCGTCGAGCAGCCGGTGTTCCTCGCCCAGCTTGACGCCGCCATCACCAAGAAGCAGCCGATTCTGTTCTACTACTGGGAGCCGGAATGGATCTTTGCGGTCTTCGATCTACGCAAATTGGAGGAGCCGCAATTCGACGGCTATGCCACCGACGACTACAAGGACAATCCCAAATACAAGAAGGATGGCTGCTACAAATTCTACCAGCCCAACGTCGCGCCGGACTGGCTCGCGAAGAGCAGCATCACCTGCGACCAGCCGCCCACCCATGTCTACATCGCCCATTCCAAGGAGCTTGCCACCCGCGCGCCCGACATCTCGAAGTTCCTGAAGCAGATCACGCTTGACGGCGACACCGTCAATCAGTGGATCCTGGCGATCGACCGCGAGAAGAAGCCGCCGGAGGACGTCGCCCGCGCCTGGGTCGAGGCCAACAAGGCCAAGGTCGAGGGCGAATGGCTGAAGGACGTGCCCCACACTAACTGAGCCGATCAGGCCCGAATGGTGCGAGGAGGGGATGCCGCTTCCCGGTGAGCATCTCCTCCGCTCCGAACGCCCCGACCGCCGCCGCATTCGTCATCCCCGAATGCATCGCTGCGACATAGAGGCCGGAAACCGGCGGCAGGAAGCCAATCATCGGGAAACCGTCCGCCGGCATCGGACGGTGGCCGATCGTGTAGCGCTCCATGCGCGCCTTCTCCGCCCCGCGAACCCGCCGGCGCACGATCTCGAGGAGGTCGCCGGCAATCGCCGCGGGATCGCCGGTGACCGGCGAGCCGCCGAAATCCGACCCGACGATGATCCGCCCCTGCAATGTCTGCCGCACATCCATGCCCTTCCCGACGATGATGCGCCGCAGCACCGGCTCGAGCGGTGCGGTGTGGAGCAGCAGCCCGGGCGTCGTGCCGAGCTTGAGCGCCGCACCGGCAGTCGCGACGAGCGCCGGGGTGCCGGCACCCCCCGCCACCGCCACCAGGTCCGCCGCGATCGTCCCTTCTGCCGTCCTGACGCCCGCCGCCCGGCCGTGCTCCACCACGATCTCCGCGACACGGGCCCGGACCACCCGAGCCTCGGAGGCCGCGAGCAGCGCCCGGACCGCCATGTCGGGCTCGGCGGCGCCTTCCGCTTCGGCGAAGGCGGCCAGCGCCGGCGGCTCGCGCAGCCCCGGTTCGAGCCGCGACGCTTCCGCAGCATCGACCAGGCGGATCGGGTAGCCCCAGCCTTGATGCTGCGCCACATAGGACCTGAGGTCCGGCTCCGGCAGGTCGTAGGTCAGGCAGCCGCTCCAGCTCACGCCGATCCCCGGCAGCGCCTCGCCGAGCTGGCGCCAAAGGCCGAGGCTCGCCATGCGGAGACGATAATAGGGCTCGGGATTGCCCCAGCTGGCATTGAGCCAGCCGAAGGTCGCCGGCGTCGCCACGCCGCCGGCCCCGCTTTCGGCGATGACCATCACCCTCGCCCCGCGCCTGGCCAGATGGTAGGAGAGGGAAGCCCCGATGATCCCGCCGCCGATCACGGCCACGCTGGTCGTTGTCATGGCTGGTCAAAATTTCGTGAGGAGAATGCCGTCATGTGTCGCAACATCAAGACCTTGCACAATTTCGACCCTCCTGCCACCCCCGATGAGGTCCGGGCGTCGGCGCTGCAATTCGTCCGCAAGCTGAGCGGTTTCACCCGTCCCTCGAAGGCCAACGAGGCTGCCTTCAATCACGCCGTCGATCAAGTGTCGCAGGCCGCCCAGGAACTCCTTCATGCGCTCGTCTCCCACACGCCTGCACGCGACCGCGAGAGCGAGATCGCCAAGGCGCGCATTCGCGCCGCCAAGCGCTTCACCACCACTCACTGACGCCCTGCCGCCGATGAGCCCCGTCGTCAATCTGTTCGATCTCGCCACCCTGTCGGCTGATCAGCGCGCCCGCCTCCTGCGCCGCACCGAGACCGACCTCGCCCCCTATGAAGGCAAGGTCCGGGCCATCATCGATGCCGTGGTCGCCGACGGCGACGAGGCGCTCGCCCGCTTTGCGCGCGAGTTCGATCGCTCTCCGGTCGACGCCGCCGACCTTGCCGCCACGCCTGCAGACTTCGACGCCGCCGAGCGCACCCTTGATCCCACGGTGCGGGCCGCGATGGACTACGCCGCCGATTCGATCCGCCGCTTCCATCAGAGCCAGATGCCGGAGGAGATGTGGCTCAGCGAGGTCCGTCCGGGCGTTTTCGCCGGCGAGCGCAGCCGGCCGATCCCGTCGGTTGCCTGCTATGTTCCGAGGGGCAAGGGCGCCTTCCCTTCCGTCGCCATGATGACCACCATTCCGGCCCGGGTGGCCGGCGTCTCCGAAATCGTCGTGGTCACCCCGCCCGGGCCTGACGGCAAGATCGACGATGCCACTCTGGTCGCTGCCCGCATTGCCGGTGTCGATCGCGTCTACAAGGCCGGCGGCGCCCAGGCGGTGGCCGCGGTGGCCTACGGCACCCGCACCATCCCGCGCTGCACCAAGATCATCGGCCCCGGCAGCCCGTGGGTGGCGATGGCGAAGCGCCTGGTGTCCCACCTCATCGACACCGGAACGCCGGCCGGCCCGAGCGAGCTCATCGTCTTTGCCGACGACTCGGCCGACGGCCGGCTTGCCGGCCTCGACCTCCTGATCGAAGCCGAGCACGGACCCGACAGCTCGGCCTTCCTGGTGACCTGGAGCCGCCGCGTCGCCGAGGAGGCGCGCGCCGCCATTCCGACCTATTGGCAAGGAATGGGCGAGCAGCGCGTCGCCTTCTCCGCCGCCGTGCTGACCGGTCCGATCGGCGGCATCGTCCTTGCGCCAACCCCCGAGGAGGCCATCGCATTTGTCAACGACTATGCCCCCGAGCATCTTCAGGTGCTGTCGCGCGAGCCCTTCCAATATCTCGGACGCTTCGACCATGCCGGCGAGATCCTGCTCGGCGAGCACACGCCGGCGACGCTCGGCAATTTCGTCATCGGGCCCAACCATGTGCTGCCGACCAGCGGCTGGGCGCGCACCGCCTCGCCCGTCTCGGTGCTCGATTTCCTGAAGCGCACGTCGCTCGCCTATGTCACCGGCAGCGGCTATCCCGAACAGGCCCGCCACGCCCACGCCCTTGCCACCTATGAGGGGTTCGAGGCGCATGCCAATGCGGTCTCGGAGCTTCGGGTGGAGCTGATCCGGAGTCGCAAGGGATGATCTGCGCAATTCCCGCCACAATCTTCCCGCCTTACCGCAAGGTTCTGCCAATGCTGCGCAACATTCATGACCCAATGTTGGGTTCTTCTATGAACGGTTGAGTCGGGAACAACCGGGTTGGTCGCCCAAGCGGCGTTGGCGATCTCATCAGTGCCTTGTGGGGAGGCCTCATGAAGATCATCCAAGTGACCGAGGGCGCGGAGGTCGTGAACGCGGCCAGCACCTCGATCGTCAAGGAAGTGATAGAGACTCTTTTGGTCGCGGAGATCCTCCCCGAGGAGGTGGAGGAACCGCCGCGCCCATGGCCGCATGACGGCGTGGTGCGCAGCTGGGCCTATTAGAAGGCAGGTGATTTGCGGCTGCATTGACGCTTAAATGACCCCAACGGGTCATTGGGACGCTGCTGCATGCCTGCAAATGCCACCGTGCCGGCCATCATCTCGGTGGATTGGGGTCTGTCGTCGCTCAGATGCCGCCTGGTTGACAAAGGCGGGGCGATCATCGCGTCCCGCCAGTCGGACAACGGCGTCAGGACGATCGCGCATCGCAACTTTCCTGGCGCGCTGTTGGCGGAGATCGGCGGCTGGATCGCCGCGCATCCGGGCACCCCGGTGCTGCTGTCGGGCATGATCGGCAGCCGCCTCGGCTGGGTGGAGGCGCCCTATGTCGCCTGCCCCGCCGGTCTCGCGGAGATCGGCCAGGCGGTGCTGCCGCTCGACGTCGCCGGCCTCGAGCGGGCCTTCATCGTTCCCGGCGTGAAGCTTTCGACGCCTGAGCGCGCCGACATCATGCGCGGCGAGGAATGCGAGGTCCTGGGCTGCCTCGCCGATCCAGCCTCGCGCGCCGCGCTCTATGTTGCACCCGGCACCCACAGCAAGTGGATCGCCGTCGATGACGACCGCATCTTGAGCTTCACCACGATGATGACCGGCGAGCTGTTCTCGCTGCTTTCCGGCTCGAGCTCGCTCGCCGAAACGGTGGCGGCGACCTCCGGCGATGATGCATCCTTTCTGGACGGCCTGAACCTCGCCCGGCAAGCGTCTTCGACGGGCGGAGTCCTGCCGCGCCTGTTCACCATCAGGGCCGATGGCGTGCTGGGGCGCCGCAGCCCGCCGCAATTGCGCAGCCTGCTGAGCGGCATGCTGATCGGCTCCGAGCTTGCCCATGCGCTGTCCGGGCATGGCGCGAGCGATCTGTTGATCGTGGGTGACGATCGGCTCGCGGACCATTATCAACGAGCCTTGTCGCAGGGCTTCGGACGCTCCAGCCGCCGTGGCCCGAGCGCCGCCGCCGCGCTCGGCCATCTCGCAATTGCCAGCCATCTCGGATTGACGCCATGACCGCTCCATCATCCGCATTGCGCACCATTATCGCCGATGCACCGGTGATCGCCATTCTTCGCGGCCTCGCTCCCGAAGAGGCGGCAAACGTCGCCCACTCCCTGCATCAAGCCCGAATTCGGTTGATCGAGGTGCCGCTCAACGGCGCCCGCGCTCCTGAAGCGATCGCCACGCTCGCCGCCCTCACCCTGCCCGGCGTGCTGGTCGGCGCCGGCACGGTGGTGAACTGGCGCGACGTCGCCGGTCTCCCGGGGCTGGGCTGCCGCTACATCGTGACCCCCAATCTCGATCCCGATGTCATTGCCGCAGCCACCGGGCATGGGCTCGAGTCGATCATCGGCGTGGCAACCCCGAGCGAAGCCTTCAAGGCGCTGGCCTGCGGCGCCACCTTGCTGAAGATGTTTCCCGCCGAGCAGATGTCACCCGCCGTGCTGAAGGCCTGGATCGCCGTTCTGCCGCCCGGCACCGGGCTCGTGCCGGTCGGCGGCATCACCCCCGACAACGCTGCCGGCTGGCTGGCGGCCGGCGCCGCCGGCGTCGCCCTCGGCTCGGCGATCTTCAACCCGTCCCGCCGTCCGAGCGTCGCGGCCGACGCGCTGATCGGCTGCTCCCGGCTGCTCGCTCGATGACGCAGCCTTCATTCGGGCGAAGCCGGAGAACGTCGCCGTTGCCGTCGCTGCCGGTGCGATCGAGGTCGGTCGACAGCAGCACGTCGCCCCCGCCGGCAATCGCGACCTCGCAGGCTGCATCCGAGAAGTTGAGCGCGATCGCCAGCGCTCGCGTGCCTCTCCGCCGTTCATAGGCAAGTACCTGCGAGCCCGCCTCCATTGCGCCCCATTCGCCGCTCACCAGCGCCTCCTCGCGGCGACGCAGTGCCAGCAGCGACCGGTAGAGCGACAGCATCGATCGCGGCTCCGCCATCTGCGCCGCCACATTGACCGATCGATGATCCGGGCCGAGCGGCAGCCAGGGCTCGCCGCCACTGAAGCCGCCATTGGGTCCCGCATCCCAGGGCAGCGGGGTGCGCACCGGATCGCGCCCGAGGCCAAGGCCGGGGACGTTCTTCTCCCAGGGATCGGCGATCCGGTCGCGCGGGATCGCCACATCGCTCATCCCGATCTCCTCGCCCTGATAGATCGTGGGCGTGCCGCGGAGCGTGAGGAGCAGCATTGCCGCGATCCGCGCCTGCTCTGGTCCGAGACGGCTCGCCACCCGCGACCGGTCGTGATTGCCCAGCACCCAGTTCGGCCAGCCTCCAGGCGGCAGCGCCCTCTCATAAGCCTCGATCAGCGCCGCGACCGCTGCCGGATTCCATGGCGTCGACATCAGGTGGAAATTGAAGGGAAGATGGAAGCCGCTAAGCTCGGCGCCGTAATAGGCCATCATGCGATCGATTGGCAGATAGGCCTCGCCGATCATCATCCGCTCGCCATACTCGTCGGCGACCCGCCGCATCGCCGCAATGGCATCATGCACCTCCGGCTGGTCCATGGTGCGGAGCCGGATCAGCCGTCTCGCCGGCGACATCCCTTCGCGCCAATTCGGATCGGGCGGATTGTCTCTCAGCTGATCGTCCTCGATCAGGTGATGGATGGCATCGACGCGGAAGCCGTCGACGCCGCGCGCGAACCAGAAGCGAAGCACATCGAGCATCGCCGCCTGGACGGCCGGGTTGTGCCAATCGAGGTCAGGCTGCTCCTTGAGATAGGCGTGGTAATAATATTGACCGCTCGCCGCATCGAACGTCCAGGCCGAGCCGCCGAATTCGCTCACCCAGTTGCTCGGCGGCCCGCCATCGCCGTGCGGCGGCCGCCAGACATACCAGTCGCGCTTCGGATTGCTGCGGGACGACCGGCTCTCCTGGAACCACGGATGCTGGTCCGACGTGTGGTTCGGCACGAAATCGAGGATGACCCGCAAGCCGCGGGCATGCGCGGCCGCGACCAGCCGGTCGAAATCCGCAAGCGTCCCGAAAATCGGATCGATGGCGCGGTAATCCGCCACGTCATAGCCGAAATCGGCCATCGGCGAGACGAAGATCGGCGAGATCCAGATCGCATCGATGCCGAGCCAGACGAGATGATCGAGCCGCGCGGTTATGCCGGCGAGATCACCGATGCCGTCGCCATCGCTGTCCTGGAACGAGCGCGGATAGATCTGGTAGATCACCCCCCGCTGCCACCAGCTGCCGGGCGCTGCATCCGTCATGACCGGCAACGAACCGGCTTGGCTTGTCGTCTCGGCATATTATCCTCGCTCCAATGGCCACATGAGCATGGGATTGGTTAGCATGAATCACGTCCTTACCAGACTCGGCGTGCTGTCGGCGCACCCCGCCGCCTTTGTCATCCTGCTGGCCTATGCGGTGCTGTGGATCATCTTCGAGCCGAGCACCTTCGACTGGCACGCCGTCGCCACCCTGTGCACCTGGTTCATGACCCTGCTCATCCAGCGGGCCGAGCATCGTGACACCCAGGCCATCCATGCCAAGCTCGACGAGCTGCTGCACATCCATGGCGACGCGCGCAACGCCCTCACCCGGATGGACGAGCGCGAGCCCGAGGATATCGAGCGCTTCCGATCGCAAGAGCGGCAGGGCGACTGAGTCATCGCGAACCGATTGTTCAGTCCCGGTTCATCGCCTCCACCTACTATGGCTTCCCGTGAACAACGACGAGTCGAGCGCCAGGAACCGCACCTCGTCGGATCTTTCGGGAAAGGATGCACCCATGTTGCAGGCAGTGACCGGCTACTTCTTTCCGACCCGTTCAAAGAGTGATGATTCAATCCCTGTCAGGGGATACAGACGCCAGCGGCTGGACATGACCCGACGCGCCATGCGCGACTACGGCCACCTGCTCGATCAGGACACCCGGAGCCGCGTCAACGTCGAGATCACCGACGCAGAGAGGTGGCGCATCGACTGATCGACGAGCACCGCCCCGCAGGAGCGCCGGCCTTCGACAGTCTGTCGAGGCAGCGATGCTTTATTGTGCACGCGTCTTCGCCACAATGTGGACCGCAATGCTGTTCCATATTGAACGTGAGACGGCTGCCAAGGAAGCAACGGTTATGAAGACCGAGGAAAAACAGGCGGCGGCGAACATCGACAGCGTACGCGTTCCCCTCACAGCACCCCAGGAAGCCGACGAGCCCGCCGCGACCGCGGCGCCCTCGCCGAAGCCGGTCCGGCCATGGCACCCGAGCTGGATCTACGCAATGTAGCGCCGAGCAAGCGTGGCGAATTGGACGCATAGTTGAAAAATTTGCCACGCTACATTGCCGGCCCGCACTGGTTGTGTAACCCTGAAAGTTCCAAAGGTCGCGATTTCCTTCTGGACTGAGGGGTGTACGGATGATCGGGACACGGCAGCTCGCCAGAGTGCTGCTCGGCGGTGTGGCGCTGACCCTGCTGACCGCGCCGGGTCGCGCCGACGAGCTGGCTGACCTGAAGGCGCAGCTCGAGGTCCTGCAGTCCCGTGTCGGCACGCTGGAGCAACAGCCGGCCCCGCCGCCAATGGACGTCCCGCCGGGAGCGCGCCTGATCACGCTCGAGGGCGGATCGCGAATGGACTTCGTGGCCAAGGATCCGGTGCGCGACCGGGCCAACCAGAACGACAATGCCGGCTTCACCATCGCCATCACCCCGACCGCCGACATGCCGGCGCCAGTCGCGAGATCGTGGTCTATGGTTACGTCAAGGGCGACGTGATCTACGACGTCGACGGCAACTTCAACAAATACTCCTTCTCGATGCCGGGCCAGGACCGTTTCGACATCGACGATGACGAGTTCGTCTTCCTTCATGCGAACCAGTCCCGCTTCGGCATCAAGTCGAAGGTCGATACCGCGATCGGCCAAATCCGCAGCCGGATCGAGATGGACTTCTTCTGCGCCTCCGAGAGCACCGATTTCGGCGCGGCCTTCGAGGGTCTCGGCCAGACCTACTGCCCGCGCCTGCGCAAGGCCTATGGCGAATGGGACATGGCGCCGAAATGGACTTTCCTCGCCGGCGAGGCGGATCGCGTCGAATCCCTCGACATCGTGGGAATCTACACGGTCGACTATTATGGGGATGCGGGCGTCAACGGCGGCGAGGAGCGCTCGGCGCAGGTTCGCCTGACCTATCACGAGGGGCCGATCAGCTGGGCCGTCAGCATGGAGCGCCCGGAGGAAGCCAGCCACACCCTGATCCCGAATTTTGCATCATTCCTCAAATATGCGATCGACGATGGTCACCAGTTCATGATCGCCGGCACGATCGCCGATCTCGGTCTTGAGGATCCGAGCGACGAGAACCGCCGGCTCGGTTGGCTGATCGGTGCCGGCACCTGGTATCAGCTGGTCACCAATGTGGCATTTACCGGCGGCGTGCAGGTCACCGAGGGTATTGCTCCGGACTCGATAAACCAGCTCGAGACCGCCACGAGCAGCTGCGAGTTCGACGGCGACCGCGCCTTCGACTGCAATCTCGTCAAGGCCTATGGCGTGACCGCCGGCCTCAGCTTCACCGTCAACGACACCACGACGCTCAACGTCGAAGGCGGCTACGCCCAGAACATCGATGCCGAGGAGAACGATCTGGCGGTCGACCATGTCTGGACGGTCCATGGCAACATCATGTGGCAGCCGGTCGAACAGATACGCATGGGTTGGGAGATCATGTATGGCCGCGAGACCTTCACGGACGACCCCGAGGTCTGCCCCGTGTTGAAAAACGACGACAGGTGCAAGGACGCAAGCGGCGCCCTCCGTCTTCAATGGGGCGTCTGGTACTTCTTCGGGGGCGGGGGAGGCTGATCGCCGCCGTCCCCCCGCAAAACGTTCAGCCGTCCTTCCGGGTCAACTGCAGGACCCTGCCCGAATCGACCACGAAGATGTTCTCGCCCGACAGCGCAATGCCGGCGGCCCGCCCGAACGCGATGGGGTGTTTGCCTTCCCGATCGGAACATGCGGTGGAACCGTGTTCGCGCCAGGATCGTACATCCTCAGGTGCTTGTCGTCGCTGATCCAGACCATTCCCGTCGGGTCGACAGCGATGCCGGATGGCCGCTGGAAACGAGCTTGCAGCGCCGGCACCCCCTTTGCGAACTCCGTCGCGTCCGTGGGCTGCGGCGGTGTCCCGTCTCCGGCGACGGTGGTGACCTGACCGCGAGGCGTCACGCGGCGAATTCGTCGATTATTGGCATCGGCGACAAAGATGTCGCCGTTCTGAGCAACTGCGAGGCCGAGCGGAAGGTCGAATTGCGCGAGCAGCGGCGGGCCGTCGGCAAACCCCTTCAACCCGACGGCTGCCACCGTGCGGACCTCCATCGTGCCGCGGCCGGGCACCAAGGCGAGCGGAATGTTGCGGATCCGATCATGCTCCGACACATAGAGGCTCTTGTCGGCCGCATTGAGCGCGATCGCCCTCGGCCGGCTGAAGCGAGCCTCTGTGCCGATGTCGTCGACCCAGCCGGAGGCTCGCTCCGACCCGCTCGGACCTGCCACGGTCGTGACAGTGCCCGATGGGTCGATCTTGCGGATGCGATGATTGCTCTGGTCGGCGATGTAGAGATTGCCCGCCGCGTCTGAAACGACGCCCGTCGGGCCGCCGAACGAGGATTGCGACAGAGGCCCGTCCTCAGCGCCCCGCCTTCGGCTCGTCACGGTCGAGACGACCCCGTTCTCGATTTTCCGGAGGCCGTTGAAGAACGGTTCGGTGACATGGACGACCCCGGAAGGCGTGACCGCAATCCCGAAAGGGAGGAACAGGATGGCTTGGTCGGCCGGGCCGTTCCCGGGACTTGCCTCGATGTCCGATTCGTTTCCCGAGAACTCTATGGTCCCTGCGAAAGTCCTGACTTCGAAGAACATCCGAACCTCTCCCTGAATGCGCAATCAGATCCTGCATTCAGGAACTTTGCAAATCCAGGTCGGCTTCGTCGGTGGCGAATCTCACACTGATCGACTCGCCGATCAGTTGCGAGGATTGTCGATAGGTTGAAGGATTACTCGCATTTCTAATGCCTGCTATACTGCAAGAAAGAACGAGTGCCGCGGACTGGAGCCTGACACTCCCATAGACAGATCGATGAGTGACGATTCAATCGTGCTACGCCCAGCACGTAGGGGCGATGGAGAATCGGTATTCGATCTCACCTGGATATCGGTGAGGCACTAGCAAAGGATCACTACTCGGCAGAAATAATTGCGAACTGGATGGGGGAGCGCAGCCCCGCATTTTATGAAGAGCTAATCGCTAATGGCCTTATGGTCGTCGCCGAGCAAGATGGCGTTTTGGTCGGTTTCGTTGATGCGGAGCCTGGCGAGGTGACGCGCCTCTTCGTTCAGCCTAACGCGTCTGGGAGGGGGCTTGGCAGACGTCTTCTGCAGATCGGCATCGAGCAAGCCAGACGGGGGCACGAGGGTCCAATCAGAGTGGAAGCCACCCTAAACGCGGTAGGATTTTATGAGAGGCATGGGTTTAGACCACTTCGCAGTTGCCATTCCTCGCATAATCCTGCTGGCCCTCCGATTGCATTGATCCTCATGGAACTCTAGTTTCTGCAAGCCTCGTCCCGAGGCGTGGGGAGACGCAGATCGCCTCGAATGGCAGGCCAAGGCGCCGCGCGACGCTAAACCGCCTCCATCGACCATGTATCAATCTGCGATGTCCTCGACATCTTCCTGGGGAGCAAAGGGCGTGATCAGACCTTCACTCGGAAAGCCGAGTTGGCGCCAGCGTGCAATGATTTACCCCTCATTCAGGCGGAAGGTCTTTTTGGTGGAGCCAGGCGGGATCGAACCGCCGACCTCTTGAATGCCATCATGAATTCATACTACGCCCGGCCCCGCTGGCCTCCTCACAATCCCGCTGAATCGCACTCATTTCTACGTTGAAACCCTCTCAGGTCCGCT
>JBEVJH010000067.1:0-3306 GCA_040510355.1 Aestuariivirgaceae bacterium | reverse complement strand
TGCGACGGCCCGACCTTGCCGGACGAGCAGGCCGAGCCCGAGGACACGGCGATGCCATGCAGATCGAGCGCCATGACGGCTGTTTCCGCCAGCAGCCCGTCGAGCGCGAAGCAACTCGTATTGGGCAATCGCTGAACCTCCTCGGCAAAGATCCGCACCGTCGGAGACACCGCCTTGAGGCGCGACTCGAAGCGATCACGCAGACCCGCCGAGGTGGCGGGGGCGTCGTCGAGCGCCGACCTCAGGGCAGCGGCCATACCGCAAATCGCCGCGACGTTTTCGGTTCCTCCCCGCAGGTGGAATTCCTGCCCACCGCCACCGATCAGCGGCGACAGGGGCGTGCCGGGCCTGACCAACAATGCGCCAATGCCCTGCGGACCGCCGAATTTATGCGCGGAGATCGTCATGAGATCGATGCCGAGAGCATGCCAGTCGACCGTGATCCGCCCGACCGCCTGCGCGGCATCGCAATGGATGATTGCGCCATGCGCATGCGCCATCCGAGCCGCCTCGGCGACGGGCTGAATCGCGCCGGTCTCATTGTTGGCCAGCATCAGCGAGACCAGGCCGGGGCTCGGCTTGTCCTGCAACAGGCGCTCCAGCGCGTCGAGCGCGACAATGCCGTCATGATCGACGGGAAGACGCTCGACCGGCCGGCCGGACCGGCCAGCCGCAGCATGCACCGAGGGATGCTCGACGGCAGAGATGATGGCCCGCTCGGCCGCAATGCCGCAAACCGCCATCGCGTTGGCTTCGGTGCCGCCCGAGGTGAACACCACCGCGCGCGGCGGCAGGGCGAAGGCCCCGGCGACCTGCTCGCGCGCCGCCTCGACCAGGTCGCGGGCGGCCCGCCCCTCGCCATGGACGGAAGATGCATTGCCGGCGGCATCGAGGGCGGCGATCACCGCCCGCCGCGCTTCCGGGCGAAGCGGGCTCGATGCGTTGTGGTCGAGATATGTCCGCGTGCTGCTCAAGTCGTCAGGCCATTGTTCGAACAGGATGGGCCATGGCTCGCCGCACGGATGCTTCGAGGGCGAGGTTGCGGCGATTGACCACGTCGCCCAGGGTGACCGCCGAGAGGAAGCCCAGGATCTGGCGGCCGAGCGCCGCCCAAAGCTCGTGGGTGACGCATTTCTCGCCATTGACGCAGCCATCGATGGCATCGCCCTGGCAGCGGGTCACCTGAAGCGGTTCGTCGACCGCCTGGATGATCTCGGCGATCCGGATCTCGTCGGGCTCGCGTGACAGCGTGTAGCCACCACCCGGTCCGCGGGCGCTCTCGACGAGATTCGCACGCCTGAGTTTAGCGAAAAGCTGCTCCAGATACTCCTGGCTGATTCCCTGGCGGTCGGCGACGTCGCCCAGCGGCACCGGCTTGCCGGTCGCGTTCAAGGCGATATCGGCCATCGCCATCACGGCGTAACGGCCTTTGGTCGACAGCTTCATGGCTGAATTCCGATCATCGCGCGGAAATCCTTGAACTCTCGAGCGCCACCCGTGTATGACCCGCGACTAACACCGCAGGCGCCCGCGAGACACCCTCGAAACATTCTAAAGAGCGATATAGAAAGACCAAGCCTGCTAGTCAACAAATCTCAGGAACGGAGTCCCGGCGACATTTGTCGCAACTGACCCGAGACAGGTTCACCGCCACATGCCGGAAGTGATCTTCAGTGGGCCCGCCGGACGTATCGAAGGTCGATACACGAAGGCCAAGGAGCCCGGTGCGCCGATTGCGCTGCTGCTTCATCCTCACCCGCAATTCGGCGGGACCATGAACAATCCCATCGTGCATTCGCTCTACTACATGTTCGCGGAGCGCGGCTTCTCGGTGCTGCGGTTCAATTTCCGCGGGGTGGGACGCAGCCAGGGCCTGTTCGAGAACGGCGCTGGCGAACTGTCCGATGCTGCTTCGGCGCTGGACTGGCTGCAATCCTTCAATCGCGAGACCCGCATCTGCTGGCTGATCGGCGTGTCGTTCGGCGCGTGGATTTCGATGCAGCTCCTGATGCGGCGGCCGGAGGTGACCGGCTTCATCTCGGTCGCGCCGCTTGCCAAGCATTATGATTTCTCGTTTCTCGCCCCCTGCCCGGCCTCCGGCCTGTTCGTCCATGGCGAGAGGGACGTCGTGACCCCGCCCGAGTCGGTCAACAGCCTGGTCTCGAAGCTCAAGACCCAGCGCGGCATCAAGATCGACCACAAGGTGATCCCCGGGGCGAACCATTTCTTCCAGGACAGGACGGACGATCTCGTCGAGGTGTGCAGAACCTATCTCGATCGGCGGATGAGCAGCGACAGCTGAGTCAAACCGGATGCAGCACGCCGCCGGTCATCGGCTGCGGCGCCCGGGTGGTGGTCGGGAATGTGATCGGCAGGCCCTTCAGGCTTCTCACGGCGAGATAGGCCCAGGCCTCGGCCTCGATTGCGTCACCGTCGAGGCCGAGCGCTTCGGCAGGCGCCACCGGGGCGGTGAGATGCCAGGCCAGAAGCTCCATCAGGAAGCGGTTGCGCCGCCCGCCGCCGCAGATGATCCACCAGGTCGGCTGCTCGGGAAACCAGGAGGCGGCGCGGGCGATCGTCGCCGCCGTGAGGCGAGCCAGCGTGGCAGCGCCGTCAGCGGAAGACAGGTGCTCCACCGGCTCTAAGGTGAAATCGCCGCGATCGAGCGATTTCGGCGCCGGTCGTTCAAGAAAATCGTTCAGGAGATAGCTCCGCAACACCGCCTCGTCTGGGGCCCCGGAGCGCGCCAGCGCTCCATCGACATCGACAGGCTCGCCGGTGTGGCGCATCGCCCAATCGTCGATCAATGCATTGCCCGGCCCGCAGTCGAAGGCGAGCAGCGCCCCGTCGCGGCCGACCCAGGTGACATTGGCGACTCCGCCAATATTGACGAACGCCACCGGCCGCTCGGGAGCCCGCGCCGCCAGGACCCTGTGATAGACAGGGACGAGCGGCGCCCCCTCGCCGCCGGCCTGGACATCGGCTGCTCTCAGGTCATTGACCACCGCCCGCCCGGTGATCCGCGCCAGCATCGCACCATCGCCGAGCTGCACGGTCAGCCGGTGCTCGGGCCGATGCAGGACCGTATGTCCATGATAGCCGATGACGTCGACCGACGAGGGTCCGATTCCCATGCGGGCGAGATAATTGAGGATCGCCTCGCCATGGATGGCGGTGAGCTCGTCCTCGAGGATCGCCAAGCTGCCCGGCCGGTCGGTTCGCTCGGTGATCTCGCGCGCCTCGATCAGGGCATCGGCGATCCGGGCCCGCGTCGCGGCAGGATAGGGCTGGCTGAAGAACGGCCCG
>JBEVJH010000066.1:0-3118 GCA_040510355.1 Aestuariivirgaceae bacterium | reverse complement strand
TCGTCGACGGACGGCATGTCCTGCAGGTCCGGGTCTATTACGAAGACACCGATTTCTCCGGCATCGTCTACCACGCCAACTATCTCAAATTCTGCGAGCGCGGCCGTTCCGACATGCTGCGGGTCATCGGCATCGCCCATCGCGAGCTGAGCCGAGCCGGGCTGGCCTTTGCGGTGCGGCGAATGAATTGCGATTTCCTCAAGCCGGCGGTCATCGATGATCTGCTCGACGTCGTGACCCGGCCTGCCGAGATCGGCGGCGCCCGCCTGGAGCTCGCCCAGTCGGTGCTGCGAGCCGGCGAGACCCTGTTCACCGCCGACGTCACCCTCGCCTTGATCGACGCGAACGGCCGGCCGCGCCGCCTCCCCGAAGCCCTGGCCCTGTCGCTCGGCGACTTGATCGGCTAGACACCAGCCATGACCGACGGCCGCTCCCTGCTTGACCGGCTTGCTCCGCTGCCGGTGCCCGGCGACGATGCGTCGCTCGCGAGCCTTCTCGACCGGGTGAAGGCCGCGAAGGGCGAGGCCCTGTTGGCCATCGTCGAGCGACATGATCCTGCCCGCCGGCTGTTCGCCGCGATCGCCCAATGCGCGCCATTCCTCGCCGATCTTGTCGCCGGCGATCCCGACTTCGCTGCCGAATGCTTCAACGAAGTGCCGGAGGCTCTCCTCGACCGGCTGTGCCGCAGCGTTCGCGCCGCCGGCCTCGCCATTGAGGACGGCGAGGACATGAGCACCGTTCTCAGGCTGCGCCGCCGCGAGCTGGCGCTGCTGGTCGCCCTCGCCGATCTCGGCGGGCTGTGGGATGACGAGGCGGTGATGGCCGCCTTGACCCGCTTCGCCGATGCGGCGATTGCTGCGGCGGCCGATCATCTGCTGCTCGCCGCCCATCGCTCGGGTCGCCTCGCTCTTGCCGATCCGGCAACGCCCGGCAAGGACAGCGGCTACATTGTGCTGGCGATGGGCAAGCTGGGCGCCGGCGAGCTCAACTATTCGAGCGACATCGACCTCATCGTCCTGTTCGATCCGAAAGCGGCGCCGCTCGTCCGCAATGACGAGCCGGCGGTGTTCTTCGTCAGGCTGACCAAGAAGCTCGCCGGCCTCCTGCAGGACGTGACGGACAAGGGCTATGCCTTTCGCGTCGATCTTCGGCTGCGGCCCGATCCGCGCGCCACCCAGGTGGCGATCTCGGTCGAGGCGGCTGGCACCTATTACGAGAATATGGGGCAGAACTGGGAACGCGCCGCGATGATCAAGGCCCGGCCCTGCGCCGGTGATCTCGATCGCGGCGAGGATTTCCTCGACCGGCTCAAACCCTATGTCTGGCGCAAGCATCTCGACTTCGCGGCAATCGCCGATGTCCAGTCGATGAAGCGGCAGATCCATGCCGCCAAGGGACACGCGACCATTGCCGTCGAGGGGCACAATCTGAAGCTCGGCCGCGGCGGCATCCGCGAGATCGAGTTCTTCGTGCAGACCCAGCAGCTCATAGCCGGCGGCCGCAATCCCGCCCTGCGCGGCCGCCGCACCCTCGACATGCTGGCCGCGCTGGCCGGCGAGGGCTGGATCACCGAGGCGGCCGCATCGGAGCTGCGCCAGGCCTATCTCTTCCTGCGCCGGATCGAGCACCGCCTGCAGATGACCGATGACGAGCAGACCCAGGAGCTGCCCGACAATCCTGCAGCCTTCGCACGCCTGGCGCGGTTTAGCGGCGACCCCGATCCGGGAGCGTTTGCCGCCGCCTTGCGCATGACCTTCGAAACCGTTCAGCGCCACTATGCGGCGCTGTTCGAGGACGCGGACGCCCTCGCGGCCGAGTCGGGCAGCCTCGTCTTCACCGGCGCCGGCGACGATCCCGAGACCATCGTCACGCTGGCCCGCATGGGATTCCGCCAGCCGAGCGAGCTTTCGGCAACGGTTCGCGGCTGGCATTTCGGGCGCTATCCCGCCACCCGCTCGGCGCGCGCCCGCGAACTCCTGACCGAGCTGATGCCGGCGCTGCTGGCGGCCCTTGCCGAGACCGGCGACCCCGATCTCGCCTTCATCTCGTTCGACCGCTTCTTGGCCGGTCTTCCCGCCGGCGTACAACTGTTCTCGCTGCTCAAGGCCAATCCGCAGCTCCTTGACCTCGTCGCGACCATCCTCGGCTCGGCGCCGCGGCTGGCGCTCGAGCTGGCGCACCGCCCGAAGGTCCTCGACGCCGTTCTCGATCCTGGCTTCTTCGCCCGCATGCCGCCCAAGGAGGAGATCGAGGCGCAGGTTGCCGCGGCGGTTCCCCGCCACGCCCCGCTCGAGGAGGTGATGGACCGGGTGCGGGTTCTCGGCAAGGAGCAGATGTTCCGGGTCGGCGTGCGCGTGCTGTCGGACACGGTGGGCGCCGCCGAGGCGGGCGTCGCATTTTCCGGTATCGCCGAGATCCTGATCGACACGCTGTTGGCAGCGGTCGAGCGCGATATGGCGCTGAAATACGGACGGGTGCCGATGGGCCGCACCGCCGTGCTGGCGCTCGGCAAGCTTGGCGGCCGCGAGATGACCGCCTCATCCGATCTCGATCTGATCCTCATTTACGATCACGAGCCCGGCGTGGAAACCTCGGACGGCCCCCGCCCGCTCAGCGTCGGGCAATATTACGCCCGCCTGACCCAGCGCCTGATCGCGGCGATCTCGGCCATGACCGGCGAGGGACGGCTCTATGACGTCGATCTCAGGCTCCGCCCCTCCGGCAACAAGGGGCCGGTGGCAACCCATCTCGACAGCTTCCGCAGCTATCATCGCGAGTCCGCCTGGACTTGGGAGAGGCTGGCCTTGACCCGTGGCAGGGTGGTCGCCGGCGATCCTGATCTTGTCAGCGAGATCTTTCAGGCGGTGCGGCAGGCCCTGCGCACGCGACGGGACACCGAGACGGCGCGCGCCGACATCCTCGACATGCGCCGGCGCCTCCTTGCCGAGTTCGGCGGTCGCGGCCTGTGGGACCTCAAACAGGCCCGCGGCGGATTGGTCGAGATCGAGTTCATCGCCCAGGCGCTGCAGATCCTGCATGCCGCCGACAACCCAGCGGTGCTCGACCAGAACACCCTCGGTGCCCTGTCGCACCTGGCAGCCGCCGGACTCCTGGCTCA
>JBEVJH010000065.1:0-14757 GCA_040510355.1 Aestuariivirgaceae bacterium | reverse complement strand
GGTGCTGGATCATCTCGCAGCATCGTCCGGCTGCCGGCTCGCGCGCATGTCCGGCTCGGGCGCCACCTGCTTCGGCCTCTTCGAGGATCTCGAAGCGGCCGAGGCGGCAGGGCAGCGCTTGCGGGCGGAAGGCTGGTGGGCCGCCGCGACGATGCTTGGCTGATCCTCTTTAGGCAGTAGGCAGATTGGCAGTTGGCAGTCGGGAAGGGAACGGCTCACGGCCAACTGCCTAATGCCGACTGCCTCGCTAGTGCAGCCGGCCGATGCAGAACAGAACGGCCTGGGCGAGGGCGCGCTTGTGCGGGCTGGCCGGGAAGATCGCCAGCGCATCAAGGGCGATCGCGCCATAGTGGCGGGCCCGCTCGATCGTATCGCCGATGGCGTTGTGGCGCTCCATCAGGCGCTGGGCGGTCGGCAGGTCGTCCGGCCCCTGCTCGCCATCCTCGAGCGTGCGCTTCCAGAATGCCCGTTCGCTCTTGTCGCCGCGGCGGTAGGCGAGCACCACCGGCAGGGTGATCTTGCCTTCGCGAAAGTCATCGCCCACAGTCTTGCCGAGCACTGCCTGCTTCCCCGAATAGTCCAGGGCATCATCGACGAGCTGGAAGGCAATGCCGAGATTGCGGCCATAGGATTCGAGCGCCGCCTGCTCCTCGCGCGGCCTGCCGGCAATGATCGGCCCGACCTCGGCGGCGGCGGCGAACAGCGCCGCGGTCTTGGCGATTATGATCTGGAGATAGGCGTCCTCGGTGGTGGACGTGTCCTGCTGGACGGCGAGCTGAAGGACCTCGCCCTCGGCGATGATGGCGGCAGCATTGGCAAGCACCCGGAGGGATTCGAGGGAGCCGGTCTCGACCATCATCTTGAAGGCCTGGCCGAGCAGGAAATCGCCGACCAGCACGCTTGCCTGGTTGCCCCAGATCATGCGCGCCGCCTGCCTGCCGCGGCGCAGGTCGCTCTCATCGACGACATCGTCGTGGAGCAAGGTGGCGGTGTGCATGAACTCGACAGCGGTTGCGAGCTTGACATGGGCGTCGCCGCGATAGCCGCCCATCTGCGCGGTCGCCAAGGTGAGCATCGGCCGCAGCCGCTTGCCGCCCGAATTGATCAGGTGGCCGGCAAGCTCGGGGATCATGTCGACATGCGACCGCGCATGGAGCAAGATCGCCTCGTTGACCCGCGCCATGTCATTGGCGACCAGCTGGACGATCAGATCGATGCTGGGCTCACGGCCCTCGCCGCCATCGAACGGTACAACAACACCCACAGGCGTCCTCGAATTCTGCCACACACCTCTTGAGAGCATAGGTGGCCGCCAAATAGGCGACAAGGGCGACCGATGGCCGCGATCGGTCATCTGGGATAGGATTGCGGGATGATCGAGCTGCTGCGGACCAATGATCTCGTGCTGCTGACCTTTGCCTCGCATGTCCTGGACGAGGCGGGAATCAGCCATGTCATATTCGATTCTCATATGAGCGTGGTCGAAGGATCGATCGGAATCCTGCCGCGTCGCCTCATGGTCGATCCCGATGATGAGCCGGCGGCCCGGCGGGTGCTGGAGAGTGCCAGTCCCGGTAAGATTGCGCTAACCGACCACGACCAATAATGTGGCAGCATGCAGATGACCGGCGTCCCAGTTTCGTCCGCTCCGGGCCTCGACCCGCCGCCCGACTCGCTCACCGAGGACGCGTTTCTCGACGGCCGCCTCAAGATGCTCCAACCGGAGAGGGGATTTCGTGCCGGCATCGACTCGGTGCTGCTGGCGGCGAGCATCCCCTGCAGCGACGGCGACACCCTGTTCGAGGCCGGAATGGGCGTCGGCGTGGCAGCGCTCTGCGTCGCCGCCCGGGCGCCGTCGGTCCATATCACCGGCATCGAGATCGCGCGCCGCTATGCGACGATGGCCGAGGAGAATGTGCGGCGCAACGGCTTCGCCGGATCGATCCGGGTGATCCATGGCGATGTCAGGGACGCGCTGCGCCGCGATCTTGCCGATTGGCCGGTGCATGGCTCGTTCAACCATGCTTTCGCCAACCCGCCCTTCTTCGAAGAAGGCACGATGACGCCGTCGCCCAATACTCTCAAGGCGACGGCGACACGTTTCGCGCCGGACGATATCGAGCTCTGGCTCAAGGTGCTGAATGTCATGCTGGCACCACGCGGCATCGCGACGGTGATCTATCGCAGCGAGAGTCTCGGCCGGCTGCTCTCCGTCATGCAGGGCCGGTTCGGCGACATTCTGGTGGCGCCGGTGCATAGTCGCGACGACTTGGCAGCTTCGCGGGTGGTGGTGCAGGGAATCAAGGGCTCGCGAGGGCCGCTGCGGATCCTCCCCGGCCTGGTCCTGCACGGGCGCGCAGCGGAATTCACGCCGCAAGCGGAAAGCATCCTGCGCGACGGCCAACCTTGGCGCCTGAGCCGATGAGCCCGCCGCGACGGTCATTTCTCAGCCGGCTGGTGCCGCCGCCATGGCGCGCCAAGGTGCCGTTGATTCCGGTGATCCGGCTCAACGGCACCATCGGCGCCGTCACGCCGCTGCGCACCGGCCTGTCGCTCAGCAGTATGAACGAGGTTCTCGAGCGGGCCTTCCAGCGCAAGGGGATCGCCGCCGTCGCGCTCGCCATCAACTCGCCGGGCGGCTCGGCGGTGCAGGCCTCGCTGATCGCGGCGCGCATTCGCGAGCTCGCCCTGCGTCACGAGCTCAGGGTGCTCACCTTCGTCGAGGATGTCGCGGCATCCGGCGGCTATTGGCTGGCCTGCGCCGGCGACGAGATCTATGCCGATTCAAGCTCGATCGTCGGCTCGATCGGCGTCGTCTCGGCGGGCTTCGGATTCGTCGAGGCGATCCGCAAGCTCGGCATCGAGCGGCGGGTCCATACGGCGGGCGAGAACAAGGCGATCCTCGATCCCTTCCGCCCCGAGAGGCCGGAGGATGTCGAGCGCCTCAAGGCGCTGCAGCTCGACGTCCATGAGGAGTTCAAGACGGTGGTGCGCGACCGCCGCGCCGGCCGGCTCAAGGAGGACCATCCCGATCTCTTCACCGGCGCCTTCTGGTCGGGGCGGCGGGCGCTCGAGCTCGGCCTTATTGACGGGATCGGCACCATGCACCAAATCCTCAAGGAACGTTATGGCGAGGAAGTGGTGCTCAAGGTCATGGAACGGTCGCAGGCGCTGTGGTGGCGGCGACTGTTTCCCTTTGGAAATCCGGCACCGCACGAGGCGGTCATCGAGGCGATCGAAACGCGTATCCTGATGAGCAGGTTCGGTCTATGATACGGGTCAACCTGCGGGAGAGATGAAGATGATTGCGAAACTTTTGACCGCGGCCATCGCCATCGTGCTGACCGTGCTGGTCGTCAGAAAATTGGCAGCACTGGCAGAGCGCGCCCGCGTGCGGGTCCGCAACGAGCCACAGCGCGCGCCGCGCGCCGTGACCCTCAGGCAGGACCCGGAAAACGGCGTCTGGCGCCCCGAAGACTGAAATCGGTTGCGGCTTTTCGCGATCATGCTCTAGGGTCCGCCCGTTCTCACCGGGCCGACCATGACCGCTTCTCCACCGGATCCCACGCGATCCTTTCAGGATCTCATCCTGGCGCTGCAGCATTATTGGGCAGGGCAGGGGTGCGTCATTCTGCAGCCCTATGACCTCGAGGTCGGCGCGGGAACCTTTCATCCCGCCACCACCTTACGGGCGCTCGGGCCGCTGCCGTGGCGCGCCGCCTATGTCCAACCGTCGCGACGTCCCAAGGATGGCCGCTATGGGGAGAACCCCAACCGGCTGCAGCACTATTACCAATTCCAGGTGATCATGAAGCCGTCTCCGCCGGATTTCCAGGATCTCTATCTGGGCTCGCTCGCGGCGATCGGGATCGATCAGGAGAACCACGACATCCGCTTCGTCGAGGACGACTGGGAGTCGCCGACGCTCGGCGCCTGGGGCCTCGGCTGGGAAGTGTGGTGCGACGGCATGGAAGTATCGCAGTTCACCTATTTCCAGCAGGTGGCCGGGATCGACTGCGCGCCGGTGTCGGGCGAACTCACCTATGGTCTCGAGCGCCTCGCCATGTTCGTGCAGGGCGTCGACAACGTCTTCGATCTCAATTTCAACGGTGGCAGCGGCGACCAGCGCGTCAGCTACGGACAGGTCTTCAAGCAGGCCGAGGAGGAGTATTCGCGCTACAATTTCGAGCAGGCGGACACGACCCTGCTGAAGCGCCATTTCGACGATGCAGAGGAGGAATGCCGCACTCTGCTGCGGAATGGCGGAATGGTGCTGCCGGCCTATGATCAATGCATCAAGGCCTCGCATCTGTTCAACCTGCTCGATGCCCGCGGCGTCATCTCCGTCACCGAGCGGCAGGCCTATATCCTGCGCATCCGCGAGCTGGCGAAGGCCTGCGGCGTCGCCTGGCTGGAGACGGCGGGCGGCGGTGCGCAGGTAAGCGTTGCAGCACAGGGAAGCGGCTGATGCCGGAGCTGCTGATCGAGCTCCTCTCCGAGGAGATTCCTGCTCGCATGCAGGAACGCGCCGCCGAGGATCTCCGCAAGCTGATGATCGAGGGGCTGGAGCAGGCAGGGCTCGAGGCGGAGGGCGCGCGCGCCTTCGCGACGCCGCGGCGCCTGACGCTGTCGATCGACGAGCTGCCCGGTGCCGCGCCCGATACGCTGGAGGAGCGCAAGGGTCCGCGCACCGATGCGCCACCGGCGGCGATCGATGGCTTCATGCGGCAGGCGGGCGTGAGCCTCGAGCAATGCGTCGTCGAGGAGGACCGCAAGGGCTCCTTCTATGTGGCCCGCATCCAGCGCCCGGGGCGTGCCACGCCCGAGATCGTGGCGATGCTCCTGCCGGAGGTGATGCGGAGATTCTCCTGGCCGAAGTCGATGCGGTGGGGAGCCGGGCAGCTGCGCTGGATCCGCCCGCTTCATTCGGTCGTGGCAACCTTCGATGGGCAGGTCATCGACCTGACGATCGACGGTATCCGGTCCGGTCATGTCACGCGTGGTCATCGCTTCATGGCGCCGCAACCGATCAAGGTCCGGCGCTTCGAGGATTATGAAAGAAAGCTGCGCGATGCCTGGGTCATGCTCGACGGCAACGAGCGCGCCGAGACGATCCGTGCCGAAGCCGATACGCTGGCCTTCGCCAGGGGTTTGCGGGTCGTCGGGGACGAGGGGCTGCTCAAGGAGACGGCCGGGCTGGTCGAATGGCCGGTGGTGCTGATGGGCTCGTTCGATCAGCAGTTCCTGTCCCTGCCGCCGGAAGTCATCGTCACCTCGATCCGCAGCCACCAGAAATGCTTCGCGTTGCGCATGGCGGATGGCGGGCTGTCCCATCACTATCTCCTGGTGTCGAACATGATCGCGCGCGATGGCGGCAAGGGCATCGTCGCCGGCAATGACCGGGTGATCGCGGCACGGCTTGCCGATGCGCGGTTCTTCTGGGACCAGGACCGCCGAACGGCGCTTCAGGATCTGCTGCCGAGGCTCGACCATGTCACCTTCCATGCCAAGCTCGGCAGCCAGGGCGAAAGGGTGCGGCGGATCGAAGCGCTGGCGGTGGTGATCGCCGAGATCATCGGCGCCGATGCCGAGGCGGCGCGGCAGGCGGCGCAATTGGCGAAGGCCGACCTGGTGACCGGCATGGTCGGGGAATTTCCCGAGCTGCAGGGCATGATGGGCCACTATTATGCGATCGAGGAAGGCGCGAACCTGGCGGTGGCATCGGCGGTGCGCGACCATTACAAGCCGCAGGGGCCGACCGACATGGTGCCGGCGGCGCCGGTGACGCTGGCGGTGGCGATCGCCGACAAGCTCGACACGCTGATCAGCTTCTGGGCCATCGACGAGAAGCCGACCGGCTCGAAGGATCCCTTCGCGCTCAGACGCGCGGCGCTGGGCATCATCCGCCTGGTGCTCGACAACGGGCTGAGGCTTCGGCTCCTGTCGCTCATGGAATGGTACCGCAAGCGGCTCCTCCCCGGCCTGCTGCGCGGCTCGGGCGGCAATTTCGATGCCGGCAACCTGCTCGACTTCTTCGCCGACCGGCTGAAGGTGCATCTGCGCAGCGAGGGGGCGCGGCATGATCTGATCGATGCGGTGTTCGCGCTGGGCGGCCAGGACGACCTCACCATGATGGTGAGGCGGGTCGAGGCGCTGGCGCGGTTCCTCGACAGCGACGACGGTCAAAACCTGCTCGCCGGCGTCCGACGCGCCTCAAACATCCTCAAGATCGAAGAGAAGAAGGATGGACGGCGGCATGACGGGGTGCCCGACAAGAACCTGCTGGTGCAGGGGGAGGAGAAGGCGCTGGCATCGGCCATCGACCGCGCCGAGGCCCAGGCCAGGGTAGCGATCGCGAACGAGGATTTCGAGGCGGCGATGCGGGCGATCGCCAAGCTTAGGGCGCCGGTCGATGCGTTCTTCGACAAGGTCACGGTCAATGCCGACGACCCGAGCTTCCGCGAGAACCGGTTGCGGCTGCTCAACCGGATCCGCGCGGCCACTCTGGCGGTTGCTGACTTTGCCCGGATCGAAAGGACGTGACGATGGCGGCGGCGAAATGGGTCTATCGCTTTGGCGGCGGCAAGTCGGAAGGCGACGCGTCGATGCGCAATCTGCTCGGCGGCAAAGGCGCCAACCTGGCCGAGATGGCGAATCTCGGCGTGCCGGTGCCCCCCGGCTTCACCATCACGACGGAGATCTGCACGGAATTCTACCGCTCCGGCGGGAACTATCCGGAAGGCATCGAGCGTGAGGTCAGCGCCGCCATCGCGGCGGTGGGCGAGGAGGTCGGCTCGCGCTTCGGCGATCCGGAGAAGCCGCTGCTCGTCTCGGTCCGGTCCGGTGCCAGGGTGTCGATGCCGGGTATGATGGACACGGTGCTCAATCTCGGCCTCAACGACGAGACGGTCGAGGGGCTGGCATTGCGCTCGGGCGACAGGCGCTTTGCCTATGACAGCTATCGCCGCTTCATCCAGATGTATTCCGATGTGGTGCTCGGCGTCGAGCACCGGGCCTTCGAGGACATATTGGAGGCGTTCAAGGACGATGAGAATGTCGTGCTGGACACCGAGCTGACCGCCGAGCACTGGTCCGACATCATCGACCGCTACAAGGCGCAGGTCGAGGAAGAGGCCGGCCGGCCGTTTCCGCAGGATGTGAATGAGCAATTGTGGGGTGCGATCTCGGCGGTGTTCCAGTCGTGGCAGTCGGCGCGCGCCGTCACCTATCGGCGGCTTCACGGCATCCCCGAGGATTGGGGAACGGCGGTGAGCGTGCAGGCGATGGTGTTCGGCAATATGGGCGACACCTCGGCGACCGGCGTCGCCTTCACCCGCAACCCCTCGACGGGGGAGCACGCGCTCTATGGCGAGTTCCTGGTCAACGCCCAGGGCGAGGATGTGGTGGCGGGGATCAGGACGCCGCAGAACATCAGCGAGGCGGCGCGGCTCTCCGCCCAGTCTGATGCGCCCTCGCTCGAGAAGCTGATGCCGCAGACCTTCCAGGAGCTGACGGGGATCTTCGATCGGCTCGAGCGCCACTATCGCGACATGCAGGATCTCGAATTCACCATCGAGAACGGCCGTTTGTGGATGCTGCAGACGCGTTCCGGCAAGCGCACCGCCCGCGCGGCGCTGAAGATCGCGGTCGACATGGCCGATGAGGGCCTGATCAGCCGCGAGGAAGCGGTCGGCCGCATCGACCCGGCATCGCTCGATCAGCTGCTCCATCCGACGCTCGATCCGAAGGCCCGGCGCGACATCATCGCCACAGGCCTTCCCGCGTCCCCGGGCGCGGCCACCGGCGCCATCGTGTTCGATTCCGACGAGGCCGAGAAGGCCAAGGCGCAGGGCAGGGGGGTCATCCTGGTGCGGGTGGAAACGAGCCCGGAGGACATCCATGGCATGCATGCGGCAGAAGGAATTCTGACGACGCGCGGCGGCATGACATCGCATGCCGCCGTGGTTGCCCGCGGCATGGGCAAGCCCTGCGTGTCGGGTGCGGGCGGGATCTATGTCGACCAGGGCGCCGACCAGATGACGGCACAGGGGCAAGTGCTCAAGAAGGGCGATATCATCACCATCGACGGCTCGACGGGCCAGGTGATGCGGGGGCAGATCCCGACGATCAAGCCGGAGCTGTCGGGCGATTTCGCCACGCTGATGGAGTGGGCCGATCAGCTGCGCGTCCTCGGCATCAGGGCGAATGCCGACACTCCGGCCGATGCGCGGCTGGCGCGCGAGTTCGGCGCCGAAGGCATCGGGCTGTGCCGCACCGAGCATATGTTCTTCGATGCCGAGCGGATCGCCGCGGTGCGCCAGATGATCCTCGCCTCGACACCGGAGGGCCGACGGGCGGCGCTGGCCAAGATCCTGCCGATGCAGCGGCAGGACTTCATCTCGCTGTTCGAGATCATGGCCGGGCTGCCAGTGACCATCCGGCTGCTCGACCCGCCGCTGCACGAGTTCCTGCCGGCGGATGACGAGGTCGAGGCGGTGGCCCGGGCGATCGGCGCCGATCCGGCAGCCTTGGCGGCGCGGGTGGCGGAGCTTCGCGAGTTCAATCCGATGCTCGGCCATCGCGGCGTGCGGCTCGCGATCTCCTACCCCGAGATCGCCGACATGCAGGCGCGAGCCATTTTCGAGGCGGTGGTGGAGGTCGCAAAGCGCGCCGGCACGCCGCCGATCCCGGAAGTGATGATTCCGCTCATTGCGACACGGGCTGAATATGATGCGGTGGCGGAGCGGATCGCCAAGGTCTGCCGCGAGGTCGAAGCAGCTTCCGGAACCTCGATCCACTATCTGTGCGGCACCATGATCGAGCTGCCGAGGGCCTGTCTCAGGGCGGCGGAGATCGCCGCCTCGGCCGAGTTCTTCTCCTTCGGGACCAACGACCTGACCCAGACGTGCTTCGGGATCAGCCGGGACGACTCGGCGCGGTTTCTCGGCGAGTACACCGCCAAGGGAATCCTGCCGCAGGACCCATTCATCTCGATCGATCAGGAGGGCGTCGGGGAGCTGGTGCGGATGGGCGTCGACCGCGGGCGCAGCGCGCGTGCCGATCTCAAGCTCGGCATTTGCGGCGAGCATGGCGGGGACCCGGCATCGATTCGCTTCTGCCACGAAGTCGGGCTCGACTATGTCTCGTGCTCGCCCTATCGCGTGCCGATCGCGCGGCTCGCGGCAGCGCAAGCGGTGCTCAAGCGCGACGAATGAATGAATGAGGCGAAAAAATGTGCCGCCCGTGGCTGGCGGGTCAGCAAGGAGCTGCAATCAAAAAGAGAGCGAAATCCACGGAAGCTGCAGTTTTTCCAACCCGCGTCGTGTTAACGATTGCTCGTTAAGGTTAACCCGTGCTAAAGGCATTGTAGGTATTTTCGTGGGGTGTGCGAGTCAGTTTCCGGCTTGGGGGCAGGCTGCTGGGTCGCCAAATACCGAGGGGTCAGGTGAACTCGTACGACCGCGTCGTTCGGCCGTCTCAAGACGTCTCTCGCCTTCATCGGGAGGCGGAGTCGGAGTTCTCCATCTCGCAGGTCCTTTCCTATGTTCTAGGCGGGGTCTCGCTGGTCGCTGCCTTTGCCTTCGCCGGCCACTATATGGGCCAGAAGGCGGTGGCGCGGAGTCTGCCGGAGCTCGAGTTTCAGGCGGTCGAGACGTCGCCGGTGTCGAGCATCTCGACCAAGGGCTCGATGCTCGAGATGCCGTTCAAGCTGGAGGCGCTGCCGGTCAGCGTCAGGCATGACGAGCAGACGGTCCAGCTGGCGAGCAAGGGGGATTTCTTCATCGAAGAGACGATCCTGCCCCGCGAGGACGATGCGCCGCGGCTCGCCAATCTCCCGGTGACGCCGCCCTCGTGGAAACTCGAGGAGTCGTTCAAGCTCAAGCAGGAGCAGAAGAACAAGGTTCTGGCCGAGCGCAAGAAGCGGTTGGCGGAGGCGTCCTGCTTGGCGACTGCAGTCTATTACGAGGCCCGCTCGGAATCGGAGCTCGGCCAGCTCGCGGTGGCCAAGGTCATTCTCAACCGGGTTCGCGATCCGGCCTATCCCAAGACGATTTGCGGCGTGGTCTACCAGGGTGCCGACAGGGGCCATGGCTGCCAGTTCTCCTTCGCCTGCGACGGACGGGCCGAGCAGCCGCGATCGGGCAAGGAGTGGCAGGAAGCAAAGCAGATCGCCAGCCGGGCGATGGCCGGCGAGGCTGACGTGAAGATCATCTCGACCGCCACTCATTATCACGCCGACTATGTGCAGCCACGCTGGGCAGGCACGATGAAGCGCCTTATAAAGATCGGGCGACACATCTTTTACCGCGACAGTTGACAGAAGCCGATCCTCGTCCGCTCGTTGGCGTGAGCACCGTAGTGCATCATGACGGGAAAGTGCTGCTGGTCGAACGCTCCAAGCCACCCTGGCAAGGTCGATGGTCGCTCCCTGGCGGTCATGTCGAATGGGGCGAGACGCTGCACGCCGCGGCGATCCGCGAGGTCCTGGAAGAAACCGGTGTGACGATCGCGATCCTTGGTCTGGTCGACACGATCGATGTCATCCACCGCGACGACGGCGGGGCAGTGCGGTCCCACTATGCGCTGACCGTGTTTCTGGGGCGGCTCATCAGTGGGACGCCGAGGCCGGGGAGCGATGCGGCGGCGGTGATGTGGGCCGATCCCGCGCAGCTGACGGCGCTGCCGCTCCTGCCCGGAACGGGTGAGGCGGTGCAGCGTGCGCTGATCGTGGGCGGTAGGCAGTCGGCAGCAGGCAGGAGGCAAGGAACACCGCGCACGGCCTAATGCCTAATGCCTACTGCCCAGCAGCATTAACCTTCTCGCAAGGTCGGCGCTGCGCCGGATGTGGTCGATTGCTAAAGTTGGAGGCATCGCGCGAACCGGTGGGACGGCAGTCGCGCATCTAAAGGGGAGCGTGACGGTGGGCTCGACGACTTGCAAAATGGCCGACGCCAATGACAGCCAGCAGCAGGAACGGGAGCCGCGGCATGCGGCGCTGCGCTATATTCTCGATGCCTGGGAGGAAGCGATCCATGACGGCATCGATCCGGACTGCATCGCCACGGCGGCGATCTTTGCAGCGCTGTCCGACATGATCGCCACCTATGGCGAGGAACCCGTGGCGAAAATGGCCGAGAGGCTGTCGGAGCGCATCCGGATCGGCGAGTTCACCATTGCCCGGAGCATGCAGTAAGGCAGTAGGGAAGGGCTGAGTGAGCAGCCTAATGCCTGTTTGCCGACTGCCTCACTTCTACAAATCCACCACGACGCGGCCGCGGACCTTGCCGGCGACGATCTCCTCGGCGACCAGCGGAACGTCGTCGAGCGGGATCTGGCTGGTGATCACCCCGAGCTTTCCGAGGTCGAGATCGCGGGCGAGGCGCGACCAGGCACGCTCGCGACGGCCGGTCGGGCACATGACCGAGTCGATGCCGGCGAGGGTGACGGCACGCAGGATGAAGGGCGCGACCGAGCTCGGCAGGTCCATGCCCTGGGCCAGCCCGCAGGCGGCGACGGCGCCGCCATAATCGATCTGCGACAGCACATTGGCGAGGGTGGTCGAGCCGACCGAGTCGACGGCGCCGGCAAAGCGCGCCTTGGCCAAGGGCTTGACCGGTCCGGCGAACTCGCTGCGATCGACGACCTGGGCGGCGCCGAGCGAGCGCAGATAGGGCTCCTCGGTGAGCCGGCCGGTCGAGGCGACGACCCGATAGCCGAGACCGGCGAGCAGCACGATGGCGATCGAGCCGACGCCGCCGGCCGCTCCCGTCACCAGGACGTCGCCGGAGGTGGGCAGGACGCCGTGATCCTCGAGCGCCGTCACCGCCAGCATGGCGGTGTAGCCGGCCGTGCCGATCGCCATGGCGCGGCTCGAATCGAGGGCCTCGGGCATCTTGACCAGCCAGTCGCCCTTCACCCGGGCGCGCTGGGCGAAACCGCCATGATGGCTCTCGCCGACCCCCCAGCCATTGAGGATCACCCGATCGCCGGCGGTGAAGCCGTCATGGGTGGAGCTGATCACCACACCGGCGAGATCGATGCCGGGGATCAGGGGAAAGCGCCGGATGATCGGTGCCTTGCCGGTGATGGCGAGACCATCCTTGTAGTTGACGCTGGAGTGCTCGACGGCGATGGTGACGTCGCCCTCCATCAATTCCGGCTCGGTCATCTCGGCAAAGCGAAATGCCTGGCCTTTGTCGCCCTTGTCGGATTTGTCGACCAGAATCGCCCGAAAACGCTCGCTCATTTGTCCTCCGCATTTCGCCTGGGCAGGCATTCGAGAAACGCGATGGCCTCGCCGCCGGCCGAGTCGGCGAGGGTGCCTTCCCACATGGCGCGGCGCCCGCGCACCAGGGTGCCGACCGGCCAGCCCTGCACGCTCAGGCCGTCATAGGGCGTCCAGCCGCAGCGCGATTCGATCCAATCGTTGGTGATGGTGCGGCGGGCCCTGAGGTCGACCACCGTCAGGTCGGCGTCGTAGCCCTCGGCGATCCGTCCCTTGCGGGTGATCCCGAACAGGCGGGCGGGGCCATGGCTCGTCAGATCGACGAGGCGCTCCAGCGTCAAGCGTCCGGCCGCGACGTGGTCGAGCATCAGCGGCACCAGCGTCTGGACGCCGGGGGCGCCGGAGGGCGACTGCGGATAGGGCTTGGCCTTCTCGTCGCGGCTGTGCGGCGCATGGTCGGACCCGAGCACGTCGACCAGGCCGGAGCGGACGGCGCGCCACAAGGCGGCCTGATGGGCGGCATCGCGCACCGGCGGGTTCATCTGGGCGAGGGTGCCGAGGCGGTGATAATCGTCCGGCGCCACCAGAGTGAGATGGTGCGGGGTGACCTCGACCGAGGCGACGTCGCGGTGGCGGGCGAGCAGATCGAACTCCGACGCCGAGGTGACATGCAGCACATGCACTCGCTTGCCGGCAGCGCGGGCAAGGCGCAGAAGGCGCTCGACCGACAGGCGGGCGGCCTCCTCATCCCGCCAATCGGGGTGGCTCGCAGGGTGGTCATGGACCTGCCGGCCGCGCCGCTCGGCAAGGCGGAACTCGTCCTCGGCATGGAAGGCGGCCCGGCGGGCGATGCGCCGGAGAATGTCCGCCACTCCCTCATCGTCGTGGACGAGGAGCGAGCCGGTCGAGGACCCCATGAAGACCTTGACGCCGGCACAGCCGGGAAGCCGCTCGAGCTCCGGCAGCTCATGCGCGTTCGCCCGGGTGCCGCCGATGAAGAAGGCGAAATCGCAGAACATGCGGTGCCGGGCGCGGGCCAGCTTGTCGGCGAGGCCGTCGGCGGTGGTGGTCGGCGGATTGGTGTTCGGCATCTCGAAGACAGCGGTGACCCCGCCGGCAACCGCGGCACGGCTGCCGGTTGCGAGGTCCTCCTTATGCTCGAGCCCGGGCTCGCGGAAGTGAACCTGGGTGTCGATGACGCCGGGGATGATGTGCAGCCCCCGGCAATCGATGGTCTCGCCGGAGGCGCTTGGCGGAATGACGCCGATTGCGGCAATTCGGCCATCGCTCACCGCGATGTCGCGCGGCGCCGATCCGTCATGGTTGACGACGGTCGCACCTTTCAGCAACAGATCGTAAGTAACAGGCATGCCGGGATCATCCTTGAAGTCCCCGGTGGGCTTACGTAAATCTGCTGCGCGAGGCAAGTCGATCTCAACGTTTCAGACAATGATGGCGGCGCCCAAGGCTACGGTTCTCGCCGATCGGGCCGTGCTCAGGCTCGGCGGCAACGATCGTGCGACATTCCTGCAGGGGCTGGTCACGGCCGATATTCACGGCCTCGCCGCCGGCGCGTCGCGCTGGGCCGCGCTGCTGACGCCACAGGGCAAGATCCTGTTCGATTTTCTGGTGGTGGAACAGGACGATGCGACGCTGATCGACTGTGCCCGCCAGCAGCGCGAAGAGCTGGCAAAGCGGCTCGGTTTCTACAAGCTCCGGGCCCAGGTGACCATCGAGCCGGTTGCGGGAATGGCGGTTGCCGCTGCGCCGCCGAATGCCGAGTTCGCCGCGCCGACGGCTATCGTTTATGCCGATCCCAGATTGGCCGATATGGGAAGTCGCGCATTCATTTCGGAAGATCATGTTTCGGCGCTCGATGCCGATGCATCGGCGTACCGGGCGCGGCGGATTGCGCTCGGAATCCCCGATTCGGTCGAGGATATCGGCTCGGGCTTGCTGTTTCCGCATGAGGCCAATCTCGATCAGCTCGGCGGCGTCAGCTTCACCAAGGGCTGCTATGTCGGGCAGCAGGTCGTGTCGCGCATGGAGCATCGCGGGACGGCGCGCAACCGGATCCTGCCGATCGCCGCCGACAGGCTGCTCGACAAGGGCAGCGCCATCACCGGGCGTGGCCGCGGGCTCGGGCAGGTGCTATCCAGTTCGGGAGGGCGAGCGCTGGCGCTGGTCCGGCTCGACCGGCTCGCCGAGGCGCTGGAAGCCGGTGACCCGATCATCGCCGAGGATGCGGCAGTGACCGTGCTGCAGCCGGCCTGGGCACGGTTCAAGGTCCCCGGCGCGGCCGCGGCCTGAGATTCACGAGGGAACGATGGCGCGTGCTGCAGCGAACCGTGAAACCAAGACAGTCGTGCGTTGTCCCTGGTGCGGCACCGATCCGCTATATTGCGCCTATCATGACGAGGAATGGGGGGTGCCGGAGCACGACTCGCGGGCGTTGTTCGAGAAGCTGCTGCTCGACGGCTTCCAGGCGGGGCTCTCCTGGATCACCATCCTGCGCAAACGCGATGCGTTCC
>JBEVJH010000064.1:0-4921 GCA_040510355.1 Aestuariivirgaceae bacterium | reverse complement strand
TGACCAAGGATCAGCTGCGCGCCTGGGCGCTCAACCGCTATTGCTATCAGGCCACCATCCCGATCAAGGACGCCGTCATCCTGTCGCGGATGACCGATCCGGCGATGCGCCGCATCTGGCGCCAGCGGATCATCGATCATGATGGCGAGCGCGACGGCGAGGGCGGGATCGAGCGCTGGCTGGTGCTGAGCGACGGCCTCGGCCTCGAGCGCTCCTATGTGACGGCGACTTCCGGTGCCTTGCCGGCGACCCGCTTCGCCTGCGAGGCCTATGTCAATTTCGTCCGCGAGCGCAGCCTGCTCGAGGCGGTGGCGTCGTCGCTGACCGAGATGTTCTCCCCCGAGACCATCAGCGTGCGCGTTGCCGGGATGCTGCGCAATTACGACTACATCACGCCGCACATCCTGTCCTATTTCGAGAAGCGGTTGAGCCAGGCGCCGCGGGATGCCGATTTCGCGCTGGACTATGTCAGGCGCGAGGCCCGCACCCCCGAGGCCCAACAAGCGGCGCTCAGGGCGCTCACCTTCAAATGCGACATGCTGTGGGCGATGCTCGATGCCCTGCATTTCGCCTATGTCGAGCCGGCGCTGACGCCGCCCGGCGCCTTCAAGGCCGAGGGCCGGTGATGGACGCGCTCGGCCCGCAATCGGTGCCACGGCTGCCGCGCGGCGTGCGGCTGAGCCACGACCAGGCGCGCGATCGCTGGCTGCTGCTGGCGCCCGAGCGGATTTTCGAGCCCAACGAGGTGGCGCTGGCGGTGCTCCGGCTGGTCGATGGCGAGCGCAGCCTTCAGGCGATCTGCGAGGAGCTCGGCCGCAGCTACAATGCCGATCCGGCGCTGATCATGACCGATGTCGTCGAGCTGCTGGGCGGCCTCGTGCAAAAGCGGCTGATCGAGACATGAACCAGATCCTGCGACCCATCGGTCTCCTGGCGGAGCTGACCCATCGCTGCCCGCTCCAGTGTCCCTATTGCTCCAATCCGGTCGAGCTCGACCGCAAATCCGGCGAGCTCGACACCGCGACCTGGAAACGTGTATTCGGCGAAGCGGCCGAGCTCGGCGTGCTGCAGCTCCATCTGTCGGGCGGCGAGCCGACGGCGCGGTCGGATCTCGCCGAGCTGGTTGTCCACTGCCGGGCGGTCAACCTCTACACCAATCTCATCACCTCGGGCGTCCTGCTCGACCAGCCGTCCCTCGAGCGCCTCTACGATGCCGGGCTCGACCATATACAGCTGTCCATCCAGGACATCGATGAGGCCAATGCCGATCGGATCGGCGGCTATCGCGGTGGCCATGCCAAGAAGCTCGATCTCGCCCGCCGCGTGGTGGCGCTCGGGCTGCCGCTGACGGTGAACTGGGTCGTCCATCGCCAGAACATTCACAATCTCGGCAGGATGATCGATCTCGCGGTGGAGATGGGCGCCAAGCGCGTCGAGATCGCGCATACGCAATATTACGGCTGGGCGTTCAAGAATCGCCGGGCCCTGATGCCGACCTACCGCCAGACCCTCGATGCCATCGCGCTGGTCGAGGAGGCGCGCAAGAGGCTCGAAGGCGTGATCGTGATCGACAGCGTCGTGCCCGATTACTATGCGCGCTTCCCCAAGGCCTGCGTCGGCGGCTGGGGGCGGCGGGCGATCAACATCACGCCGCAGGGCAGGGTGCTGCCGTGCCACGCCGCCGAGACCATCCCGGGCCTCGTCTTCGACAATGTCAGGGACAAGCCGCTGTCCGAGATCTGGCTCAACTCGCAGGCATTCAACGCCTTTCGCGGCACCGACTGGATGCCCGACCTCTGCCGCAACTGCGACCGTCGCGAGGTCGACTGGGGCGGCTGCCGCTGCCAGGCCATGGCGATCGCCGGCTCGGCCAGCGCGACCGACCCCGCCTGCTCGCTGTCACCCTTCAACGCCACGCTGCGCGCCATGGCCGAGGAGGACTCGGCCGCCGAGCCCGATCAGTTCCGCTACCGCCGGTTCGGCGGGTAGGGCTAGTAGGCAGTAGGCAGTAGGGCAGGGCTCCACCACTGCCTAATGCCTATTGCCTACTGCCTCGCACGCGGTAAGTTCACCGGAAAGAGCGCTGAAACAGGAGATGGACCATGCCCGACATCGCCGCTTCCGGTGTGCCCCTGCGCGCAAGACTCGAGGGCGGCGGCACGCCGGCGATGGACGGCCGCTGGTACATCCGCTCGGAGACCGGGGTGCTGCGCGACGTGCTGCTCGGACCCGCCGAGAGCTTCCGCTGGCTCGGCGTCGAGAATGCCGCCTGGTCGGCGCTGGTGCGCGACACGCTGCGCAAGGGCTACCGCTTCGACAAGCAGCTCGCCATGCGCCAGCACCGCGAGATGGTCGATGCCTATGAGAGCGCCGGCGTGGTCTGCCACTATCTGCCGGTCAGCGAGGAGGTGCCTTATCAGATCTATGCCCGCGACTCCTCCTTCATGACGCCCTATGGGGCGGTCATCTGCCAATTGGCCTCACCGCGGCGGCGCGGCGAATATGCCCCGGCACTGCGCTTCTATCTCGAGGCGGGAATTCCGATCTACGACATGGTCTCGGCCGGCAATTTCGAAGGCGGCGACTTCAACATCATCCGCGAAGGCGTGGCGCTGGTCGGCTATACCGACCACCGCAGCGAGGAGGTGGCGGCGCACCAGGTCGCCAAATGGTTCGAGGCCGAGGGCTGGGAGATCAAATATGCCCCGATCGATCAGTTCTATGTCCATATCGACCTGATGGTGTGCATGTTGAACGACCGCTGCGCTGCGGTCTGCCTCGACACCACCGAGGACGCCATCGTGGCCTGGCTCAAGGCGAAGCGCATCGAGATCATTCCGGCGAGTTTCAAGGAGACCATGACGCTCGGCTGCAATGTCGTGGCGCTCGGACGCGACCGGGTGCTGTCGACGCTCGCCGCCAAGGACCTCAACGGCAAGCTCCGGGCGGCCGGCTTCGAGGTCTATGATCCCGACATGACCATGTTCACCTGGGCCGGCGGCGGCGTCCATTGCATGTGCCAGCCATTGCGCCGGGAGGCCGCCTGACCCCGTCCGGCGCGGCCCTGCGGCAATAAGGCGGTTTCGCAGGGACGCGGGGGTATATCATTGTCTGGCCGCGTTATTCCTGCTCGATCCCGGACGCCGATGAAGATCCATGACGACATCTTCCGCGAGTCCCTCGCCCGGCTCAGGGCGGAGGGGCGCTACCGCGAATTCGCCGATCTGAAGCGGCTCTGCGGCGCCTTCCCCCGGGCCCGGCTGGTGACACCGGCGGGCGAGCGCGACGTCACCGTCTGGTGCTCCAATGATTACCTTGCAATGGGACAGCATCCGTCAGTCATCAAGGCGATGCATGATGCCCTGGATGCGATCGGCGCTGGCTCAGGCGGGACTCGCAACATCTCCGGCACCCAGCATCTCCATGTCGAGCTCGAGGCGGAGCTTGCGGCGCTCCACGGCAAGGGCGGCGCGCTGCTGTTCAATTCCGGCTTTCTCGCCAACGTCGCCACGCTGTCGACGCTCGGGCGCCTGCTGCCGCGCTGCGTCATCCTCTCCGACGAGCTCAACCATGCCTCGATGATCGAGGGCATCCGGCAGGGCCGCTGCGCCAAGCTGATCTGGCGGCACAATGATCTCGCCGATCTCGAGGTAAAGCTCAAGTCCGTCCCGCCCGGCTGCCACAAGGTCATTGCCTTCGAGTCGGTCTATTCGATGGATGGCGACATCGCGCCGGTCGGCGAGATCTGCGCGCTGGCGCGGCGCTACGACGCCTTCACCTATCTCGACGAGGTCCATGCCGTCGGCATGTACGGGCCGCGGGGCGGCGGCATTGCCGAGCAGGCCGGCGTTGCCGAGGCGGTCGACGTGATCGAGGGAACGCTCGCCAAGGCGTTCGGGGTGATGGGCGGCTACATCGCGGCCTCCGCGGCGTGCATCGATGCCATACGCTCGCATGCGCCGGGCTTCATCTTCACCACCTCGCTCGCCCCGGTGCTGGCCGCCGGCGCGCTCGCGAGCGTGCGCCATCTCAAGGCGAGCGCCGTCGAGCGCGCCGCCCAACAGCTGAATGCCGCCCTGCTGAAGCGTCGGTTGGACGAGCGCGGCCTGCCGGTGCTTCACGGCGACAGCCATATAGTGCCGGTGCTGATCGGCGACCCGGTGCTGTGCAAGACCCTGAGCAGCCTGCTGCTCCAGGAATTCGATCTCTATGTGCAGCCGATCAACTTCCCGACGGTGCCGCGCGGCACGGAGCGCATCCGGCTCACGCCGGGGCCGCTCCACGGCCGGGCCGAGATCGATCGCCTGGTCGATGCGCTGGACCGCCTATGGGCGCGGCTGTCCCTGGCCCGCGCCGCCTAGCGCCGGCTGTCTCATGATGCGGAAACATCCACCAAGCCCATCCGCATTGTGGATCGATTGATTGCATCGTGGAACAATCCGGCCCTATGGAATGGACCGAGAACACGAAAGGCCAAGCATCCATGACCGTTCAGCAGGACATCCGGCAGACGGAACCGTTCCCCGGCTTCTTTTCGAGCAGGCTGGCGGACAGTGATCCCGACATTGCCGGGGCGATCAGGAAGGAGCTTGGCCGCCAGCAGCACGAGATCGAGCTGATCGCCTCAGAGAACATCGTGTCGCAGGCCGTGCTCGAGGCCCAGGGCTCGGTCATGACCAACAAATACGCCGAGGGCTATCCCGGCCGGCGCTATTATGGCGGCTGCCAATATGTCGACATCGCCGAGACCGTGGCGATCGACCGCGCCAGGAAGCTGTTCGACTGCAGCTTCGCCAATGTCCAGCCCCATTCCGGCGCGCAGGCCAACCAGGCCGTGTTCTTTGCCTTGCTGCAGCCCGGCGACACCTTCATGGGCCTCAACCTCGCCGCCGGCGGCCACCTGACCCATGGGTCGCCGGCC